>NZ_CALWOJ010000001.1 GCF_944383115.1 uncultured Flavonifractor sp.
GACCAGGCCAGGTAGCAGGGGGCCTCGTAGCCGGGCACCAGCCGCTTGTAGGAGTTGACCAGGGGGTTGGTGATGGCCGCCATGCCCTTCACATGGGCCAAGAGGCCGGCAATGAAGGAATAGGCCTCCCTGGACAGGCCCCGCTCGCCGTTGGGATCATGAAACACGTTTTTGCCGTCCCGGAACAGGGACATATTGGTGTGCATGCCAGACCCGGCCACGCCGTAGATGGGCTTGGGCATAAAGGTGGCGTGAAGGCCGTTCTTCTGGGCCAGGGTCTTGACCGCCAGCTTGAAGGTCATGATGTTGTCGGCGGCGTGAAGGGCCTCCTCGTACTTGAAGTCGATTTCATGCTGACCCTGAGCGCACTCGTGGTGGGAGGCCTCAATCTCAAACTTCATGGCTTCCAGGGCCAGACAGATCTCCCGGCGGGTAGACTCCCCGTGGTCCAGGGGGCCCAGATCGAAGTAACCGGCCTCGTCGTTGGTCTTGGTGGTGGGCTTACCCTCGTCGTCGGTCTGGAAGAGGAAAAACTCCGCCTCAGGGCCTACATTAAAGGAGTCAAACCCCATGTCCCTGGCCTTCTGGATCACCCGTTTGAGTACATAGCGGGGATCACCGGCAAAGGGGGAGCCGTCGGTATTGTGTACGTCGCAGATCAGGCGGGCCACCTTGCCGTGGTGGGGCTGCCAGGGAAAGACGCGGTAGGACTTCAGATCGGGGAAGAGGTACTGGTCGGACTCGTCGATGCGGACAAAGCCCTCGATGGAGGAGCCGTCGAACATGCACTGGTTGTTGACCGCCTTCTCGATCTGGGAGGCGGTAATGGCCACGTTTTTCAACTGGCCGAAGATGTCGGTAAACTGGAGACGGATAAACTTGATATCCTCATCCCGTACCATACGAATGATATCTTCTTTGGAGTGCGGCATGACAGGGGCCCCTTTCTCTCTTCAAATTCATCGGTTCAGATAGCAAAGAAGGCGCTCCGCCCCCCGGGCCGGAACGCCTTTGTTCACAACTGAGTTTAGTATACGAGTTCTCCATTCTCCTGTCAAGGGAGTTGCCGGGCAGAAAAAGATTTTTGTGGCAACGAGCAGGGGGACCTGCTTTTGCCCCCCTTTCCCTTGTGCGGACAGCACAAATTCAGCACAAATGGAGGGTTTTCACCCGTATCCTTCTTTTATCCACACAGGATCTGTGCTAAAATGCAGCTATCAATACATCTCCGTCCAGAGGGGAAGAGGGGGAGGTCCACACATGGAATACCGCACCGAACGGGACAGCATGGGGGAAATGCAGGTGCCCGCCGACCGCTACTGGGGGGCTCAGACCCAGCGCAGCTATCAGAATTTTAAAATCGGCACAGAAAAAATGCCGCTGGAGATCATCCGCGCCTTCGGCATTCTGAAAAAGGCGGCGGCTATGGCCAACCACAGCCTGGGCAAGCTGGACGAGGAGAAGCTGAATGTGATCTCCCAGGCCTGCGACGAGGTGATTGCCGGCAAGCTGGGCGGCCACTTCCCTCTTGTGGTGTGGCAGACCGGCAGCGGCACCCAGTCCAACATGAACGTCAACGAGGTGGTGGCCAACCGGGGCAATGAGCTGGCCGGCAAAAAGCTGCTCCACCCCAACGACCACGTCAATATGTCCCAGTCCTCCAACGACACCTTCCCCACCGCCATGCACATCGCCGCCGCGGTAGAGATAGAGGACAGGCTCTTCCCCGCCATCGACGCTCTCATCGCCACCTTCAAGCGGCTCGAAGCGGAGAATGCCGACGTGGTGAAGAGCGGCCGCACCCACCTCCAGGACGCGGTACCCATCACCGTGGCCCAGGAGATCAGCGGCTGGCGCTCCAGCCTGGAACAGGACAAGGCCCTGCTGGAGCTGGCCCTGCCCCCTCTCCATACGTTGGCCCTGGGCGGCACCGCCGTAGGCACGGGCCTCAACGCCCCAAAGGGGTTTGACGCTGCCGTGGCCGCAGCCGTGGCTCAGCTTACCGGCAAACCATTTATCACCGCCCCCAACAAATTCCACGCCCTTACCAGTAAAGACGAGCTGGTCTTTGCTCACGGAGGACTGAAGGCCCTGGCCGCCGACCTGATGAAGATCGCCAACGACGTGCGCTGGCTCTCCTCCGGCCCCCGGTGCGGCCTGGGGGAACTCCACATCCCGGAAAACGAGCCCGGCTCCTCCATCATGCCCGGCAAGGTCAATCCCACCCAGTGCGAGGCGGTGACCATGGTGGCTGTTCAGGTTATGGCCAACGATGTGGCGGTGGGCATGGCCGCCTCCCAGGGCAATTTTGAACTCAACGTCTTTATGCCGGTGTGCATCTACAATTTCCTCCAGTCGGTGCGCCTGTTGACCGACTGTATGGTCTCTTTCAACCGCAACTGCGCCGTGGGCATTACCGCCAACCGGGACAAGTGCCGCCACAACCTGCACAACTCCCTTATGCTGGTCACCGCCCTCAACCCCTATATCGGCTACGACAACGCCGCCAAAACCGCCAAGAAGGCCTACGCCGAAGGCATCTCTTTGAAAGAGGCCTGTGTCACCCTGGGCTTCCTCACGGCGGAACGATTTGACGAAGTGTTCCATCCGGAAGAAATGGTGTAAGAAAGAAGGCTTTGTATGGATATCAATGAGCAGGCCCTGGACCTCCACTATCAGCTCCAGGGCAAGATCGAGGTGGTCTCCCGCAAGCACATCGAGACCCGGCAGGACTTATCCCTGATGTACACCCCCGGCGTGGCCGAGCCCTGCCGGGTCATCGCCAAGGACTATGAGCAGTCCTTCCGCCTCACCTGCCGGAGCAACCTGGTGGCGGTGGTCACCGACGGCTCCGCCGTACTGGGCCTGGGGGACATCGGCCCCGCCGCCGGCATGCCGGTGATGGAGGGCAAGTGCGCCCTGTTCAAGGAGTTCGGCGGGGTGGACGCCTTCCCCATCTGCGTGGACACCAAGGATGTGGACAAGCTGGTGGAAACCATCGCCCTCATCTCCAAGAGCTTCGGCGGCATCAACCTGGAGGACATCGCCGCCCCCCGCTGCTTTGAGGTGGAGCGGCGGCTCAAGGAGATCTGCGACATTCCCGTGTTCCACGACGACCAGCACGGCACCGCCATCGTGGTGGCCGCCGCCATGCTCAACGCAATGAAAGTCACCGGCAAACAGATGGGACAGATGAAGATCGTCATCAACGGCGCCGGCGCCGCCGGCATTGCCATCGGCAAGCTGCTCATCTCCATGGGCTTCGGCAACGTGGTGCTGTGCGACCTGCGTGGTATCATCTGCCAGGGGGATCTTGACCTGAACGCCGGACAGGAGGAAATCTCCCGCATCTCCAACCTGAATCATGAGCATGGCACCCTGGCCGACGCCCTCAGGGGGGCCGACGCTTTTGTGGGCGTGTCCCGTCCCAATCTGGTCACCGCCCAAATGGTGTCCACGATGAAGGACGGCATTGTGTTCGCAATGGCCAATCCCACCCCGGAGATCATGCCCAACGAGGCCAAGAAGGGCGGCGCCGCCGTCATCGGCACCGGCCGCTCCGACTTCCCCAACCAGATCAACAACGTGCTGGTGTTCCCCGGCGTCTTCAAGGGGGCTCTGGCTGTCCGTGCCCGGGAGATCACCGAGGGCATGAAGATCAAGGCCGCCCACGCTCTGGCGGCCCTGGTGACGGACGACCAACTCAGCGCCGAGTACATCCTCCCCTCCGCCCTGGACAAGACGGTGGCCGACGCTGTGGCCGACGCCGTGGCCCGGGAGGCCAGAGCCCAGGGCATTGCCCGCATCTGAGCATTTTCAGACAAAAATCCCCGTTCCGTCAAAGCGGAACGGGGATTTTTTATGCTGTCAGCTTGCCGCGCTCTCAGCGGTTGCGGTTAAAGATCTTGAAGATATCGTCGAAGGGGTCCTTCTCGTCCGGATTGCCGGCGTCCGCCTGAGGCTCGCCGCTCTGCCCGGTCTGCTCCTCCGCCTTCTTCTCGCCGGCAGTTGTGAAGGGCTTGCTGGGCATGGCGTCCTCCGCCTCCTCGAACCCGGTGGCAATGACGGTGACCCGGATCTCGTCCTCCAGGGTGTCGTCGAAGGCGGCGCCGAAGATGATGAGGGCGTCGGGATGGGCGGCCTGCTGCACCAGGTTGGCGGCAGTCTCCACTTCCTCCAGGCCGATGTCCACCGAACCGGTGACGTTGACCAGCACGCCCTTGGCGCCGTTGATGGAGGTCTCCAGCAGGGGGCTGGAGATGGCCATCTTGGCGGCCTCCTCGGCCTTGTTCTTGCCGGCGGCCCGGCCCACGCCCATGTGGGCCATGCCGGCATTCTGCATGACGGCGGTCACGTCGGCAAAGTCCAGGTTGATGAAGCCGGTGTTCTTAATGAGGTCGGAGATGGACTGCACCGCCTGGCGCAGCACATCGTCGGCGATCTCGAAGGCATTCTGGAAGGTGATCTTCTGATCGGTGGCATATTTCAGCCGCTCGTTGGGGATGATGACCAGGCTGTCCACCCGGGTACGCAGTTCCTCGATTCCCTTCTCCGCCTGCATCATCCGCCGGCGGCCCTCAAACTTGAAGGGCTTGGTGACAACGCCCACGGTGAGGATGCCCATCTCCTTGGCGATGTCGGCCACGATGGGGGCCGCGCCGGTGCCGGTGCCGCCGCCCATACCGGCGGTGATGAACACCATGTCGGCGTCTTCCAGAGCCTTGGACACCGCGCTGCGGCTCTCCTCGGCGGACTTGCGGCCCACCTCGGGGTCGCTGCCCGCGCCCTGGCCGCCGGTGAGCTTTTCGCCGATCTGAATCTTAAAGGTCGCGCTGGAAACGGCAAGGGCCTGCTTGTCCGTATTCACAGCGATAAAATCCACACCCTTGGTACCGGTCTTCACCATCCGGTTGACCACATTGTTGCCGCCGCCGCCGACGCCGATCACCTTAATGGTAACTACATTGTCCGGCCCGGTGTCCAGTCCAAACGCCATAACTGCTCCTCCTATGTACAACGTATTCGTGAAAAGACACGTAGAAAAGGCAAATATCTGTTATCTTTGGTTTTCTTCCGGAGAAGATACTATATCTAGTTGTTTTATTGTATCTCTCTTTTGCTTCGAGGTCAATAGTTCCCGCCGGATTTTAGCAAAGTTTTGGAACATCCGCGTGCCGAACACCACCACTGCGGCCAGGTAGAGGGGAATACCCAATTTTTCCCCCAGCCAGGTGAGGAAGGCGGCAATGGCAGCGTTTCCGATGGTGCCTGAAAGAAACACCGAAAGGCGGAACTGTTTTTCCAGCCGGGCACAATAGCCGCCCAGGGCGGAGTCCAGCGCCGCCAGCAGTCCGGCGGCCACATAGAGAGAATACTGGCTGGGAATGGTCCAGGGCACCAGGATGCCTACCAGCACGCCCACCAGCAGACCGATCAATTCCAGCATTTATTCTCCCCCCTCTTCCGGCTCAGGCTGAACGGTATGGGCGTACTGATAGTCCACCGTGCCGCTGTACTTGGGAATCAGCAGCAAGTCGCTGGCCGTCACCTTCACCGTAATACCCCACTGGCTCAGCACATCCACCACTCCATTGCGCATGGTGAGGGCGCTGTACAGGGTATCGGGGTTCCCTATGGCAAAGATCACATAGGGCGCGGCGTACCGCCGTCCGTTCACCGTTACCACCGCGCCGGTACAGCGGATCTCGCTGTTTGCCAGCAGCCGTTCTCCGTTGAGGGAGATGGCCTCCGCTCCCGCGGAGCGCAGTTCGTTAACCACCGACAACAGGTCGTTGTCGTGAATGAGGTAATCGGCCTCGTCGCCGGTCACGTTGCTCTGGGTGGAATCCTCCAGGATCACGGCAACTCCCGGCCCCTCCACATCGGTGCGGCCGGCAGTGATCTCCAGCTGTTCCAGTTCGGCTTTCAGGGCCTCGCCGCCCTCGTCACCGGAGGCCGCCTGATCCCGGTAGATGGCAAGTTCGCTCTGCAGCTGGGTCACCTGATCCTCCAGGGCGTCGTTCTGCTTGCTCTGCTCGTTGTACAGCTCCTGCAAGGTCTCCAGGCGGCTGGCATTGGTGGCATCCGCCGCACCGGTGAGCTGCACGGTGCGCAGTTGGGCCGCCAGCAGATAACCCACAATGATGCACACCACCACTACGGCAAATTCCCCTTTATTGCGTCGTTTCTTCTGTGTCATGTGATGCTCCTTGTCGTTATTGCGCTTCCTCCGGCGCCTGTTGGGGTGCCGTGGGCGTGTGTTCAGGCTGCGGGTCCTCCGTCTGCTGGGGCTGCGCGGACTCCTCCGGCTGAGATTCTGACCCGGACTGCTGGCCGGCGTCCTCCAGGGCGCTCCACCCATCAGGCAACCAGCGGTCTGGCAGCAGATGGATCTTCCGGTCCTCATAGTTTTGATCCAGCGTCCCGGTACGGGGCAAGCCCCGCTGGTCCATCGTCTTCAGGGCCAGCTCCAGCTCATGGGTCTCCGATGCAAAGTCGCCGTTGAGGGGAAACACCACCGTCAGGTTTTCCCCGTACCCAAACCGGATCTCGTTGCCGGAGGTCAGGTCAATGAATCCCTTCAGGCTGCCCGTCATCACCCTGCCCCGAATGGCCGCGAAAAAGGCCTGGAGCCGCTCCAGCTTGTCCTGCTGTTCCGGCGAGACGGTAAGGGTATTGCCCACTGTGGGATTCACCGCCGTCAGGCCAAGCACCTGGGGCTTGCCCTGTACCAGGGCGGCGTCTCCCACCTCCAGCAGCTTGCAGTTATCGTCCAGCAGCCAATAGGACCCTCCGCTCTCCAGCCAAGCCGTCCCGGTACTTTCCGTGACCTCAAAAATCAGGGTATCCGGCAGCTTACGGCTGATGGCTACTTCGTTTACATAGGGCAGCTGGGTCAAAATGCGGTTTGCGATCTGATACTTATTCAGCGTAAACAGGTTGTCCCCCTGTTTGACGCCGGCAGCGGCAATGATCTCCTCCTGGGTATAGCGGGAATTGCCCGCCACAACCATGGTGTTGACCCGGAAGAAAATGATGCAGCCTACCAAAATGGCGGCAAAGATGAGCAGAATAGACAGCAGCTTATAAAGGCCGCCGAAGCGTCCCCGATTCCGCCGCCGTCTCTTTCTGTTCCGTCTTGCCGCCATTGTGCCGTTCTCCTGTTCTTTTTTCTCCATCCTCCCACAGAATGGTGGATTTTTTGCTAAGAAATTCTTACAATTTTCTCAAACTTCTCTCATGTCCGCCGGATCTGGGCCCCCAGCCGCTGTAAGTCATACTCCAGAGACTGATAGCCCCGGTCCACATGGTGCAGGCCGGTGACGGTACTGCGTCCCTCCGCCCCCAGCGCGGCCACCACCAGGGCGGCGCCGCCCCGCAGATCGGAGGCCACCACGGACGCGCCGTGGAGTTTGGAGACGCCGTACACCACCGCTACCCGGCCTTCCACCCGGATGTCCGCCCCCATGCGGATCAGTTCGTCCACATGGCGGTAGCGGCTCTCAAACATATTCTCCACAAAGACCGTACAGCCGCTGCCTCCGGCAAACGCCGCCATGAGAGGAGCCTGGGCGTCGGTGGGAAAGCCGGGATAGGGGACGGTGCGGATGGGACGCACCCCTTTCAGCGGACCTGACGACTGTAAAAAGATGCGCTCCGCTTCGCTGTGTACCTGACACCCCGCCTCTTTCAGCACCGCTGTTACGGTGGACAGGGTACGCCAGTCCACACCGGTCACCTCCACCCTGCCGCCCGCAGCCGCGGCGGCGGCAAGATAAGTGGCGGCCACGATCCGGTCCCCCATGACCCGGTAGGACCCGCCCCGGAGGGGCGCGCCGCCCTCCACCGTAATGACCGAGCTGCCCGCGCCCCGGACGTTGGCACCCAGGGTCTGCAAAAAGCCCTGGAGATCCACGATCTCCGGTTCCCGGGCAGCGTTGGTGATGGTGGTGGTGCCCTGGGCACACACCGCGGCCAGCATGGCGTTTTCGGTGGCTCCCACGCTGGGCAGGGAGAGGACAATATCCGCGCCCTGCAGCCTTCCGGAACAGGACAGGCCGCCCTCCCGTTCCTCCACTGCGCCGCCCAGGGCACGGATGGCAGCCAGATGTAAATCAATGGGCCGGGGCCCCAGCTCGCAACCGCCGGGGGCGCACAGCCGCGCCTGTCCCATCCGTCCCAGGATGGCGCCCAGGAAAATCACGGAGGATCGCATTTCCCGCATGAGCGCGTCAGGTACGTCGTACCGGGTGGGCGCCGAGGCATCCACCACCACCGCCTCTCCCTGCCACTCCGCCCGGCAGCCCAGATGCTGCAAAATTGCCAGGGAGGCCTCCACATCGGACAGACGTGGGCAGTTTTGGATCACGCAGGTCCCCGGGGCCAGCAGGCAGGCCGCCAGGATGGGCAGCACGCTGTTTTTGGCCCCGTGAACCTCCACGGAACCCTCCAGCGGCCTGCCGCCCTCTATCACATATGCACTCATAGCTTCCATCCTCCGCATTCAGGATTTATGTACGCCATCCTATGCGTCAGATGGAAGGCCGGTTCATTTTGCCCGTTTTTCCAGCAATTCCTTCAAGGTCTGGTAGATTTTTTCCGCCGCGTCGGGAGAACCCATCTCCCGCAGGGCCCGGCTCATCTTTTCCCGGCGGTTCGGGTCAGCCAGCAGCTGATTGACCAAATCATAGAGCTTCTCACCGCTGGACTCGTTCTCAGGCAGCAGGATCGCCCCACCGGCGTTGGCCAGCACTCTGGCGTTCTTGGTCTGGTGATCCGCCACCACGTTGGGAGAGGGCACCAGCACCGCCGGGCGGGCGATGGCGGTCAGTTCCGCAATGGTGGACGCCCCCGCCCGGCAGAGTACCAGGTCGGCCGCCGCCATCACCAGAGGCATATCATAGATGTACTGCCGCACTTCGATGCCGGGATACCGGGTCAAATCCACACCCTGCGCCGCCAGGTCGGTGCATACCTGTTCGTAATTCCGGCCTGCGCCGTGGATGTGCCGCCAGGGCGCGCCGTGGCTGTATTCCAGGGCAATACATTGGGCAATCTGCTCATTCATCACCTTGGCGCCCAGGCTGCCCCACACCGACACCACCAGCGGCTTGTCGTCGGAAAAGCCCAGCTTTTCCCGGGCCTCCTTCCGGTTATAACGGAAGAAATCCTCCCGGACCGGAGTGCCTGTGACCACCACCTTGGAAGGGTCGTCATAATGATTGCGGCTATCCTCAAAACCCACCATCACCACGTCCACCACTTTGGACAGGGTCTTGGTGGTGAGGCCCGGCACGGCGTTGGACTCATGGACGGCGGTGGGAATACCCCGCTCCGCCGCCGCCTTCACCACCGGATAGGATGCGTAACCGCCGGTACCCACCACCAGATCAGGCCGGAACCGATCCAGAATGGCGTTGGCCTGCTTCTTGGACTTGTTCATGTTCAGCAGGGTCCTGACGTTGTGGCTGATGGCCTTGGGCGTCATGGACCGCTGGAAATTGGTGATGGTCACCGTCTGAATGTCATAGCCTTCCTTGGGTACCAACCGAGTTTCCATGCCGCCGTCGGCGCCCACAAAAAGCACCTGGCAGCCCGGATTGCGGGCCTGGAACATCTGGGCCAGCGCCACAGCGGGATTCACATGGCCGGCGGTCCCGCCGCAGGTAAAGAGGATTTTCATGGATGGTCTCCTCCTCAAGGAATATCAAGCATTGGGGCGGCCGCCATAAATGGCGGCCCTACTCTTGTTTGGGCGCTGGAATTTGTCTCGAGACAGAAAGCACCATGCCCATCTCCGCCAGCTGAATCATCAATGCCGTACCGCCGTAGCTGAAGAAGGGCAGGGAGATGCCGGTGGAGGGGATCAGATTGGTGACCACGGCGATGTTGAGAAACACCTGCACCGCCGTCAGGGTGGTGATGCCCACCACCAGCAGTGCGCCGAACCGGTCCCGGGCGTGGACGGCGATCCAGTAGCCCCGGATCACCAACAGGATAAACAGAATGATGACAACAGCCGCACCCACGAATCCCATCTCCTCGCACCAGATGGAGAAGATGTAGTCGTTTTCCGACTCAGGCAGGTAGAGGAACTTCTGGCGGCTCTTGCCGAAACCCACCCCCAGCAGGCCGCCGGAACCGATGGCATAGAGGGACTGGATGATCTGAAATCCTTTGTCCCGGCCATTCATTCCGTCGTTCCACGGGTCCTTCCAGATGGCCAGACGGGTGGCCATATAGCTGGTCTTGGTCATGATGACCCACAGGCCGGCCGCCGCCAAAGCGCCGCCGCCGATGAACCAGTACAGCTTGATACCGGCGGCAAAGAGGACCGATGCGCCCCCCACCAGCACCAGAATGGTGCCCGACATGTGGGGTTCCATCAGCATCAGCACGGCCACCAGGCCCAAAATGAGAAAATACGGAATGGGCTCCAGCACGCCTTTCTCGTCCAGCCAGGCATAGATCCCGCTGAGGGGATGACGGGACGGCAGGCGTTTATGCTTTTCCGTATTACGTTTTGAAAGACGGGCGGCAAAGTACATGATGACGCCCACCTTTGCGATCTCCGAAGGCTGGAAACCGCCGATGATGGGCAGGCTGATCCACCGCTGGGCACCTACGGTGCTTCGGCCGTAGCCGAAGGGAAGCACCAGCACCAACAGGAGAATGGAGACAGCCAGCACGAAAATAGACAAGCCCCGGAAGGTCTGGTAATTGATCTTGGCGATCAGGCACATGGCAACCAGACCCACCGTGCCAAACCCGGCCTGTTTAATAAAATAGTTGGCCGGATTGAGGCCCTCGTTCATGGCGGTAGGATAGGAGGCGGAGAATACCGCAACCACGCCGATGGCGGTGAGGATGACAACCAGCATCAGAAAGGGAATGTCGATAGGGCCCCGGGCCAGCTGCTGCATCACCGTCAGGTCACGCCTGCGTTTTGTCACCATGGTCTGTCACCTCCCGTTTTACGGTGCAATGGGTCTCAACGGTACATGACCCCCCAAAATGCCAGCGCGCACATCACCAGGGTGATCCCGGAAAAGACGAACACCAGCTTCACCTCGCTCCAACCACCCATTTCCAGATGGTGGTGGAGGGGCGCCATGCGGAAAATCCGCTTGCCGTGGGTCAGTTTAAAATATCCAACCTGTATAATATCGGACAAAGTCTCCGCGATGTAAATGATACCCACCAGGATCAGCACCAGGGGGATATCCAGCGCAAAGGCCAGGCCGCAAACCGCGCCCCCCAGGAAGAGAGAACCAGTGTCCCCCATAAATACCTTGGCGGGGTGGAAATTGTAAATCAAAAAACCGGCCAGGCCGCCCAGCAGAGCGGCGGAGAAAATCCCCAGTTCGTCGCGGCCCCACCACCAGGCCACGGCGGTGAAGAAGAGCATCACCGGCATGGTGACGCTACTGGCCAGGCCGTCGATGCCGTCGGTAATGTTGACGGCGTTGACACATCCCACCATGACGAAAGCGGCAAAGACCATGTACACCGGCCAGGGGATGGAGAACGTCACATTGAAGAAGGGGATGTATAAGTCGGGCGTCAGGTATCCGAAATTCCGCATAAGCACTGTAAACAGGATGGCCGCCGCCAGCTGGAGAATAAACTTCTGGGGGGCAGTCAAGCCGGTGTTCTCGTGCTTTTTCACCTTGAAATAGTCGTCAATATAGCCGATCACCCCAAATACCAGGGCAAAGAGCAGTACAAATCCACCGCCGAATTTCCCGGCGGCAAAGTCCTGCCAGCTCAGGGCAGCCACCGCCACGATGGCGGCGATGATAAACATAAGCCCACCCATGGTGGGAGTGCCCTGTTTGGACATATGCCAGGTAGGACCGATCTCTTTTATGGACTGGCCGGCCTTCATACGCCGCAGCGCCGGAATCAGCGCCCGCCCGGCGAGGGCGGCCACCACAAATCCGATCAGGCAGCTGATGACGATCCTCAACATCTCTTTTGCAACCTCCAAAGCCTCTTACGGCTCATATTCTTTCCCATCACAATGGGCCAGCGTAGTATTTTATCACAGACGCTTCCCGGTTTCCACTCCAAAATATCACAAAGTTCCGCCGCTATTTTATAAAAAAGGCGGCCACTTCCTCCCGCTCATCCAGATGGTACTGCACCCCGTCAATCTCCTGGTAGGTTTCATGGCCCTTGCCCGCCAGCACCACCGTGTCCCCGGCCCGTGCCAGGGAGAGGGCCAGAGCAATGGCCCGCCGCCGGTCAGGCTCCACATGGCGCTGGGCGCCGGTGTCCTCCATTCCCTTCAGAATGTCGTCAATGATAGCCTGGGGTGCCTCGGTGCGGGGGTTGTCGGAGGTGACCACCGCCACGTCGGACAGCTGCCCGGCAATAGCCCCCATCTGGTTCCGCTTGGACCGATCCCGGTCGCCTCCACAGCCGAAAAGGCAGATCACCCTGCCACGGGTAAAGTCCCGGACGGTGGTGAGAATGTTCTCCAGAGCGTCAGGGGTATGGGCGTAGTCGATGAGTACCGTGTAGTCCGCCGGCACCGGCACCACCTCGATGCGGCCTTTCACGCCCCTGGCCCGGGCCAGAGACGCGGCAATCTGACCCAGGGGCAGACCCAGCGTCAAACCGCAGGCAATCACACCAAGAGCATTGTAGATGGTGAACCCGCCGGGGATGGGCAGGCGCACCCGGGCGATAGCATCCGCAGTCACCGCCTCAAACTCCACCCTGTCCGGGAACAGACGCAGGTTTTTGGCGGTGAGGTCCGCCTCATTCCGGCATTCCGAGTAAGTAAACCGGGGGCAGGGCGCCGTGTCTGCGTAATACCGTCCCGCCTCGTCGTCCAGATTGAGGATTGCGGCAGAACACTGACGGAACAGCAGGCCCTTTGCCTCCCGGTAGGCCTCCATGGTCTTGTGAAAGTCCAGATGGTCCTGGGTCAGATTGGTAAAGATACCGGCTGCAAAACAGATCCCGTCCAGCCGGTGGAGTACCAGAGCGTGGGAGGATGCCTCCATCACTACATGGCTGCATCCGGCGTCCGCCATCTCCCGCAGCAGCTTCTGCACCTCCCAGGACTCGGGGGTGGTGCGGTGGGCGGGCAGAACCTCCTGGCCGATCATGTTCTGGTTGGTGCCGATCAGGCCTACCCTGGCCCCCAGCACGCCCTCCAGCATGGCCTTGAGGAGATAGGTTGTGGTGGTCTTGCCGTTGGTGCCGGTCACCGCCAGTATGGTCAGTTCCTTTGCCGGGTGGCCGAACCAGTTGGCGGACACCGCCGCCAGGGCCGCACGGGGATCTTCGGTCACCAGCCAGGGCCCCTCCTCCGTCGGCGGGCGGCGGCATAACACTGCCGCCGCCCCCTGGGCCAGAGCCGTCTGAATATACCTGTGTCCGTCGGTCTTATAGCCCGGCAGCGCCACAAAAAGGCAGCCGGGGATCATCGTTCGGGTGTCATAGCAGATGCCTGAAATTTCCACATCCTGTACCTGCCGGGCTGTTACAGTCACGCCCGCCAGCACTTCATTCAGCTTCATGCTCACACCCCGCTTTCTCCCTACAGAGGAAGGTGATTACAAACCGTCGCCGCTGGCGGTGGAATCGGTAAAGCGCACCTCAATGGCGGTACCCCGGTCCACGCTGGTGCCCGCTTCCACGGATTGGTCGTAGGCCACCACACTGGAACCGAATTCGGAGGCGCCGCTGGCTTTCAGGTAGAGATCCTGTGCCTCCAGCTTCTTCTTGGCCTGTTCCACGCTCAGGCCGATCACATTGGGTACCTGGACCTGATCGGTGGGCACCTCGGCTCCCATATAGACCACCACCTCGCTGCCGCCGGGGATGGAGGCGCCCTTGGCGGGGATCTGGCCGGTGACGGTGTCGCCGTCGCCCACCACCCGGATGGACAGATTGTTCTTCTTCAGGGAAGTGGTGGCGTCGGCCTCGGTCAGGCCGGTCAGGTTGGGAACCACCACGTCGGCGCTGGCGGAATAGGTCTTTTCCACTCCCATGTAATCCAGGATCTTTTCCAGCAGCTCGCCGGCCTTGATGGCGGCCATGTTGCCGCCGCTGATGTACCACAGATCCTCGGTATAGTTGGAACCGGGACTCATGGGCTTGGGGCTGTCGTAGGCCAGCAGAATGACTACCTGGGGATCATCCGCCGGCGCGAAGCCCAGGAAGGAGACGATAGTATGGTCCTGACCCTTCAGGGTCTGGGAGGAACCGGTCTTGCCGCCGATGCGGTAGCCCTCTACGGCGGCGTTCTTGCCGGTGCCGCCGTCCACCACCTTCTCCAGAATGGTCCGGCACCGCTCACTGGTCTGCTCGCTGATGACCTGGCGCACTTCGGTAGGTTCGGTATGCTGGAGTACGTTGCCGTCGGCATCGGTAATCTGGCTCACCACATAGGGCTGCATCAGATGGCCGCCGTTGACCACTGCGGAAGCGGCGGTGATGAGCTGCAGCGGGGTGACCTGGAATCGCTGGCCGAAGGAGGCCACCGCCAGGTCCACGGTGCCGAAGCTGTCCCGGGGCCAAATCAGGCCGGCGCTGACCGGGTTGATGGCGCTCTCACCCTGCATATCGATGCCCGTAGGCCCCAGGAAGCCGAAGTCCTCCAGATAGTTATAAAATTTCTCCGCGCCCAGCCGTCTGCCGATCTCAATGAAAGCCGGGTTGCAGGAGTTGGCCACCGCTTTGGCCAGGTCCTGATCCCCGTGGCCGTCCCGGTCGGAGCAGCGGATGGGGTCGCCGGTCCACCCCTCCACCTGGGCCACACCGGTACAGAAAAAGTGGTCGCTTTCGCTGACCACGCCCTCCTCCAGGGCAGCAGCCAGAACAATGGACTTGAAGGTGGAACCTGGCTCATAGGTATCGTTGATGGCCTTGTTGCGCCACTGCTGGTTCTGGACCTGGCCCAGCGCCGTCCTATAGGCCTCCTCACTGGCGGTTGGATCGTTTTTTACCGTCTCCAGGTATTGGGAAAGCACCGGATCCGTGATAGTCCATGGATCGTTCAAATCGTAGGCGGGAGAGTTGGCCCAGCCCAAAATGGCTCCGGTGTTGGGGTCCATTGCCAGGCAGAAGGCACCGTCCTGTACATCAAACTGCTCCACGCCCTCCTGGATAATGCTCTCGCAGTAGGACTGGATGGTGGCGTCAATGGTGAGGGTCAGATTGTTGCCGTCGGTGGCGTCGTAGTAGTCCTCAAAACGGTAGAGCAGCTCGGTGCCCACGCCGTCCTTGGCAGTGACTACCCGGCCGGTCTGACCCGACAACTCCTCCTCAAACTGGGCCTCGATACCGTAGGCGCCCTCCCCCGCCTCCCCCAGATTGGGGTTGACCCAGCCGATCACATGGGCCGCCAGGCTGCCCTTGGGATAGTATCGCTTGCTGGTGGGCATCAGATAGATGCCGTGGGACAGATGATTCTCCGTGATAAAGGCCTGGACCGCCTCCGACTCCTCGGGTTCCACCCGTTTTTTGATGATCTCATACTGGGAGTTCTTGTTCTCCAGATGCTTCATCACATCCTCGACTTCCAGATCCAGAATGGCAGCCAGATTTTCCGCTACGAACTGGTCGGTGGGCTCCGGGTAATCGGGCAGCTCGCCGCCGTTTTCCTGGGCGTCCTCCACCTTCTCCCGATAGGTCTCCTGGGTCTCCATCAGGTCTTTTGGGGAGAGCTGCACGTTGTACACCGTGGCGCTCATGGCCAGCACAGCCCCCTGGCTGTCATAAATGGTTCCCCGGTTGGCGGTGACGGTGCTGTCTCTGGTCTGTTGCTGCACCGCCAATTCCTGGTAGTAGTCATGCTGGCTGATCTGGATCTGCCAGAGTTTAAAAAACAATGGGATAAACACGACCACGCCGAACAGCGCCATTAAAAATAAACTGCGCATCAGAATGATACGGTTGGCCCGCCGGTCCGGCCTCTGCCGGATGATTCGATCGCCTCTTTTTCTCTTGTCTGCCATAACCGGCTCACCTCGCTTGGGATCATAATTACATGTATGCCGCTCAGCGTAGCACAATACCACAGAAGGGCGTAAGAAAATTTCTTTTCTTACGCCCTCTCTTACTTGCTCGCTTCTGCTTCGGACTGCCCCGGGAGCGGCCCGTTTCTCTCTATTGCCTGCCGTTGCAGTATATGGCGCTCATTAGCTGAAATATTCCACGATCTCTGAAAAGATGGAGTACATACTCTCCGCCGCGCCCTTGAGGCCAGTGGCTCCCTCTTCCTGCTGATAATAGGTAATGGAGTCCGGTTCGGACAGATCCACATAGATAACCTGCCCGTTCTGAGGCTTGACCATGGCTCCGCTGGCGGTGAGCGTCTGTTCAATGCTCTCCAGATCGTAAGCCAGCTCATACTGGGCCCGCAGTTTGGCCTCCTCGCTCTTCAGACCCGTCAGGTCGGAGCGCAGGCTCACCACCTGGTCGGAGATCACCGCCAGCTGCACATAACTGAACAGCAGCAGCACCGCAAAGACCGCCACCGCCATAAATCCTACCACGGCAAAGGGAGACACTGCGCCAGCTTCCCGCACCCGTACTTTGGGCCGGACCACCGCCCGTTCCCGGGGGCGAACCAGCGGACGGGGCTGGAGTACTTCTTCCTGCTGGAGCTGTCGGGCCGCAGAGCCGTCATAGATATCAAAGGGCACGGTGTCATATTGGGAATATCTTTTGCGTTTTACGGCAGTCGCCATGGCTGCTCCACTCCATTCTCATTCGTATATCTGCCGTTATCTCTCTACAGCTTCTCCGCCACCCGCAGCTTGGCGCTGCGGGCCCGGGGATTCTCTTCCAGTTCTGCCGGGCCGGACACGATGGGCTTCCGGGTGACCAGCTTGATCTGGGGCTTTTTCCCACACACACATACCGGGAAATCGGGGGGACAGGTGCATCCTTTTGCATACTCCGCCAGGCCGTTCTTCACGATCCGGTCCTCCAGGGAGTGGAAGGAGATCACCGCCAACCGTCCGCCGGGGTTGAGCCGGGGTACCGCCGCGCGCACCATCTTGTCCACCGAGCCCAGCTCATCGTTGACCGCGATGCGGATGGCCTGAAAAGACCGCTTTGCCGGGTGCTGCTTCTCCCGCAGAGCGGAGGCCGGCATGGCCCCCTTGATGATGTCCACCAGCTCCAGGGTGGTCTCCACCGGCTTGTCCCCTCTGGCCCGCACGATGGCCCCCGCGATGGCGGAGGCATATCGCTCCTCGCCATACTGCCACAGGATGCGCCGCAGCTCCTCCTGGGGCCATTCGTTTACCACCGTCCGGGCGGTGAGGCCGTCAGACCGATCCATCCGCATATCCAGGGGCGCGTCCGCCATATAGGAAAATCCTCTGGCGGCATCGTCCAACTGGGGGGAGGACACCCCCAGGTCGAAGAGCATTCCGTCCACGCCGTCCAGGCCCAGCCCATCCAGAATGGCGTCCAGCTCACAGAAGTTGCTGTGGACCAGGGTGACCTTGTCCCGCCACTGGGCCAGCCGCTCCTCCGCCGCGTCCAGGGCCGCCTGGTCCCGATCCACGCAGATCAGCCTGCCGCTGGTCAGCCGCTTCACAATTTCCCGGCTGTGACCCGCCCGGCCCAGGGTGCCGTCCAGATAGATGCCATCCGGGCGGATATTCAGCGCCTCGATACATTCCGCCAGCAGCACCGGCTTGTGGGAAAATCCTGCTTCACTCATCTCAGAACCCCAGCATCTCCATACAGGCGGACATCTTCTCCGGCGTCATCTCTTCCTCCTCCTGGGCCTGCCAGGCGTCGGCACTCCAGATCTCAGCCCGGTCGTTGACGCCGATAATGACCACATCCTTGTCCAGTCCGGCGTATTTCCGCAGCTTCTGCGGCACCACGATACGCCCCTGGCTGTCCAGTTCACATTTGGCGGCATTGGCAAAGAGAGGACGCATGGCCTTGGACTGGCTCATGGGAAGGGAAGAAAACTTTTCTGTAAACCGATCCCAGGTGGACTGGGGATAGATGGCCAGGCAAGCGTCCACCCCCATGGCCAGATAGAAGGTAACGCCCAGTTCTTCCCGGAGTTTGGCGGGGATAAACAGGCGGCCCTTGCCGTCGATGCTATGCTCGTAGGTACCGGTCACGCCTGTCACTTCCCCTCCACTTTAATGTATTTGAGCGGAGTTTTCCCCCATTTTGCTCCACCGTCTCCTTCAGTATAAATGTTCTGTAACGGAATTGCAATAGTTTTTTACTCTTTTTTAACCCCGAAACTCCCTGTTTTTTATACGAAACTCGTCCTTTTTAGCATTAAAAACAAATGTTCGATTTATTTTCGTTGTCAATCGGCAGCAAAAAACACCATACCTGGTGGTATGGTGCAAAAAAAATCACAATTTCTCTATGTTATGTAAATAACGCAACAGAAAAAAATGGCACCCCGCCGCTGTTGGGCAGGGTGCCATTTACAGATCATTCATCAGCTTCAGCGTCGTAGGGCTGGCGGCTGTTCTGGGAACCGCCGCCGGCCACCGCCCGGAACCGGGCCCGGGACTTTTTGATCTCGTCATAGGCCTCGGCCACCGCCTCCTCGGTGCGGCGGAGGGCGTCCTCACAGTAATCGTTGGCCGCCTTGCGCAGGTCACGGCTGCGCTCCTCAGCGGTACGCATGATCTCATTGGCTTTCTGCTTGGTCTGGGCCAGCAGTTCGTTCTCCGACACCATCTGGCGGGCCTGCTCTTCGGCCTGCTTGCGGATCAGCTCAGCCTCCCGCTTGGCGGAGTTGATATAGTCCGTCCGGGCGGCGATGAGCTTTTTTGCCTCGCTCAATTCCATAGGGAACTGGCCCCGCACCTCGTCCAGCAGGTCCAGAGCCTTGTCCCGCTCCAGGATACACTTATCGCTGCTCAGGGGCATGTTCTTGGCGTCCTCGATCATTTCATAGAGCATGTCCAGTAATTCTTCCACGCCGGTAGCCATTACGCGTCCCTCCCGCTTTCAATTTTTCGCCGGACGTCCTCAATGATCTCACGGGGAACGAAGTCCGACAGATCCGCCCCGTAGCGGGCCATCTCCTTGACCACACTGGAACTGACATAGGTATATTTGGCGCTGGATGGCAAAAACATGGTCTCCAGCCTGGGATTGAGTTTTCGGTTGATGAGGGCCATCTGCAGCTCGTTCTCGTAGTCGGACACCGCCCGCAGGCCCTTCACCAGGGTACAGGCCTTTTTCTGCCGGGCGTACTCCGCCAGCAGGGTGGCAGAGCAGTCCACCTCCACATTGGGCAGCTTGGCCACCACCTTGCGGATCAGTTCCACCCGCTCCTCCGGGGTAAAGAGGCCCCGGTTCACCTTCTCCGAGTTCACCAGCACACACACGATAAGCCGGTCAAAGCACACCGCCGCCCGCTTGATGATATTGAGGTGCCCCAGCGTGATGGGATCAAAGCTGCCGGGGTAGATGGCTGTCTTCATAAGGGCTTTCACATCCTGTTGCCGACGGTACGGTGATAGAGGGTGAGTTTGATCTTGCCGTAGCGGTACTCCCGGCCCTTCTCGTAGGGGCCCTCCAGCTCCGGCAGCACCGCCTGGGCGTCGCTTTCGCAGACTATTATACCATTTTCCGTCATGATGTCAATCTTGGCGATAGCCGCCAGGGCCTTCTCCAGCATTCCCGTGCCGTAGGGCGGATCCAGGAACGCCAGGTCGAATTTCTCCCGGCAGCCGGTGAGAAAGGCCAGGTAGTCCCCCTGGATCACTTTGGCGCTGTCCGCCAGTTTGGTGTGGGCCAGATTCTCCCGCACCACCGCGGCAGCCTCCCGCCGCAGATCCACGAAGGTGCAGAAGGCCGCCCCCCGGGACAGGGCCTCGATGCCCATCTGGCCGGTGCCGGCAAACAGATCCAGCACCTGCCGGCCCTCAATGTCAAACTGGACGATATTGAACACCGATTCCTTCACCTTGTCGGTGGTGGGCCGGGTCTCCAGGCCGGGCAGCTCCTTCAGCTTGCGGCCCCGGGCAATTCCGGTGATCACTCTCATGTGCTTCCCTCCCCTTTCGGATGAAAATAGTCAAATACCGCCTGGGCGGCGTTCTTAGGCACCACCTCTGCCAGCTGGGCCTGGGTGGCTTCCTTGATCTTCTTGATGCTTTTAAAGTGCTTGAGCAGGTCGCTTCGCCGCTTCTCCCCCACGCCGGGGATCTGGTCCAGCACCGAGGCCCGTACCCGCTGGTTCTGCTGCTGGCGGTGGAACTCGATGGCAAAGCGGTGGGTCTCCTCCTGGATCTGGCCGATGAGGGAGAAGATAGCCTGGTTGCCCTGGATGCCGATCTCCTTCCCCTCCGGCGTCACCAGAGCCCGGGTGCGGTGCCGGTCATCCTTCACCATGCCGAAAACGGGGATGGACAGCCCCAGCTCCTCCAGCACCTTCACCGCCACATTGGCGTGATTGACGCCGCCGTCAATGAGCAGCAGGTCGGGCTTGTCCGCGAATTTCTCGTCCCCCTCCAGGTAGCGTTTGAACCGCCGTGTCAGCACCTGTTCCATGGAGGCGTAGTCGTCGGGGCCGTCCATGTCCTTCAGCTTGAAGTGGCGGTAATCCCGCTTTAAGGGCCGGGCGTTTACATACACCACCATGGAGGCCACGATGTCGTCGGCTCCCTGGTTGGAGATGTCGTAGGACTCGATGCGGCGGGGCGGCTCCTCCAGGTCCAGCATCTTCCCCAACAGCTCCATCAGCTTGCTCTGCCGTTCCTCCCGGGTGGTCCAGCGCTCCACTTCCTCCACCGCGTTCTTGTTTGCCAGGCGGATCAGGTCCATCTTGGCTCCCCGCTGAGGGGTGACCAGCTCCACCTTCCGCCCCGCGTCCTCGGACAGCATCCGCATCAGCGGCACCTCGTCCTCTAGCTCACAGGGCAGCAGGATCTGCCGGGGCAAGTTCCCCCGGCCTCCATAGTATTGCCGCACCAGGGCGGACAAAATGTCCGCAATTTCCTCCTCCATGGGGGTGTCGATCAGATCCCAGTCCTTGGCGGCCAGCTCGCCCTCCACAAAGTGGAGGACCACAAAGCAGCTCTTGGTGGTCTCCCCCTTGTGGAAGCCCACCACATCGGTGTCGGCCAGAGAGCCGGCCACCACCTTCTGCCGCTTGCCCAGCAGTTCAATGGCTTTGTAGCGATCCCGCAGCTCGGCGGCCTTCTCAAACCGCAGCTCCTCCGCGGCCAGCTCCATCTCTTCCTTCAGCTCATCCCCCACCTCCTGGAACTTGCCCTCCAGCAGGCGGACAGCCTGGTCGATGGCCTCCCGGTAGCGGCTCTGGTCCATGTCCTTCCGGCAGTAGCCGTCGCACTGGCCCATGTGGTAGTTGAGGCAGGGCCGCTCCCTGCCGATGTCCCGGGGGAACTTTTTATTACAGGAGGGCAGCTTCAGAGCCACCCGCAGGGCGTCGATGATGTTCTGAGTGTTGCCCCGGCTGCCGTAGGGACCGAAGTACCGGGCCCCGTCCTCCGCCGCCTTGTTGGCCAGGGAGAACTTGGGATACTCCTCCTTCACCGTCAGGCGGATGTAGGGGTAGCCCTTGTCGTCTTTCAGCAGGATGTTGTACCGGGGCTGGTGGCGCTTGATGAGGGAGTTCTCCAGCACCAGGGCCTCAAACTCCGAGTCGGCCACAATGACGTCAAAGTGGTCGATCTGGCTCACCATGGCCCGGGTCTTTTCGGTGTGGGAGGCCAGGTTGGCAAAGTATTGGCTCACCCGGTTTTTCAGGGCCTTGGCCTTGCCCACATAAATGACCACATTTTTGGCGTCCTGCATGATATACACGCCCGGCTTCAGCGGCAGGGCATGAGCTTTCTCTTTTAATTCGTCGAAGGTCATAGAATTGGAACACGCCCTCCCTTCCGCCAAATGCGCATGGGTCAAAAAAAGCGCCGCAATGCGGCGCTTTTTTCTCTCGCTTTGGTCGCTTACTCGGAGAAATTGGAGGAGATCAGCTCGATGAGAGCCTCCACCGCTTCCTTCTCGTCGGGGCCGTCTGCAATGAGGTTGATGGAAGTCCCCTTGACGATCCCCAGAGAAAGCACACCCAGCAGGCTCTTGGCGTTGACTCTCCGCTCGTCCTTCTCCACCCAAATGGAACTCTTGAACTCATTGGCCTTCTGGATGAAGAACGTAGCCGGTCTGGCATGCAGGCCGACCTGGTTGTTCACAACTGCCTCTTTCATATACATAGCGTTTCCCCCCAAGATGCATTCGCATACTTCGTATAATAGGATAGCAAATTTATCCCAAACCGTCAATGACAAAATGCACAAAATCCGTGCAAGAATCTGTTTTGAATGACGAACCGCCCGGTATTCTTTTCAATTCGGAACATATGCTCCATCACCGCAGCTCGGCAATGGTCACGCCGTCTTCTCCTTCGCCGTAGCGGCCGGGCCGGAAGGATTTCACATAGCGGCTGCGCTTGAGATGCTCCCGCACCGCCTTGCGCACCGCGCCGGTACCCTTGCCGTGGATGATACGCACCTCGTTCAGCTTGCCCAGCACCGCGTTGTCCAAAAACAGGTCCAGCGCGCCGATGGCCTCGTCGGTCATCATGCCCCGCAGATCCACTTCGGGGGAGGCGCCCAGGGAGCGCAGCTTATGCTCGGCCCGGGCCACCACCTTTTTGGCGGCCTTGATGCTCTCACCTTCCACCACCCGGACCTCGTCCTGCTTGGCGGTGATCTTCAAAATCCCCGCCTGGAGCTGGAGGGAGCCGTCCTTGTTCACCTCAAGCACCGTAGCCTGGGTGCCCATCTTCACCAGCTCCACCGTGTCCCCCTTCTGGGCGGGACGGGTGGGCGGCGGCACGGGAGCCTCCGGCCGCCGGCCCAGCTTGCCCTCGGCTTCGTTGAGGCGGTGGCGCAGGCCCGCCCGCTCCTCATTGATGGTCTGCCAGTCCTCTTCCTTCCGCTGGCGGCGGCGCATGTCGTTGAGTTCCTTGAACACCTGGTCGGCGGTGTCCCTGGCCTCGTCCAGAATGGCCCGGGCCTCCGCCTGGGCCTTCTCCACCGCCTTCCGGCGCTGGGCCTCCATCTGGGCCTTGTACTCCCGGGAGACCTTGGCGGTCTCCTCCATCTCCCGGCGGAGTTGGGCGGCGGCCTGCTTCTCCCGCTCCATCTCCTGACGCTGCTCGTCCAGCTTGGTCAGCACATCCTCAAAGCGCACGTTCTCCGCGTCAATGCGCTCGGCAGCCTTCTGGATGATCTCCTTGGGCAGACCCAGCCGCTGGGAGATGGCGAAGGCGTTGGACTTGCCAGGGATACCGATGAGCAGCCGATAGGTAGGGGCCAGGGAGTCCACGTCGAACTCGCAGGAGGCGTTCTCCACCCCCGGGGTAGTCATGGCGTACACCTTCAGCTCGGCGTAGTGGGTGGTGGCGGCCACCAGGGCCCCCATCTCCCGGGCGGACTCGATGATGGCGGCGGCCAGAGCCGCGCCCTCGATGGGGTCGGTACCCGCACCCAGCTCGTCGAAAAGGATGAGGGTGCGGTGGTCCGCCTCCTTTAAGATCCCCACAATGTTCACCATGTGGGAGGAAAATGTGGACAAGTTCTGGGCAATGGACTGCTCGTCGCCAATGTCGGACAGCACCCGCTCAAAGACTTTGACACAGCTGCCGTCCCCCACGGGGATGTGGAGGCCGCACTGGGCCATCAGGGTCAAGAGGCCGATGGTCTTAAGGGTGACCGTCTTGCCGCCGGTGTTGGGGCCGGTGATCACCAGGGTGTCGAAGTTCTCCCCCAGCATCAGGTCATTGGCCACCGCCTTGTTGGGGTCCAGCAGGGGGTGGCGGGCCTTCCGCAGGTAGAGGCCCTCCTCCGACAGCCGGGGGGCGGCTCCCCGCATCCGGTAGGCCAGCCTGGCCTTGGCAAAGATCACGTCCAGCAGGATGAGCAGGTCGTAGTCCTGGCTGATGTCCTCCTTGTACTGGGCGCACTGGGCGGACAGCTCCGCCAGGATGCGCTCGATCTCCTTCTCCTCCTTGGCCTGCAATTCCCGCAGCTCGTTGTTGGCCTTCACCACCCCCATAGGCTCGATGAAGAAGGTGGAGCCGGAGGAGGACACGTCGTGGACCAGACCGGGCACGTCGTTTTTGTGTTCCGACTTCACCGGCACCACATAGCGGTCATTGCGCTGGGTGATGATGGACTCCTGGAGGTACTTGGACTGGTTGGAGGAGATCAGCTTGTTCAGGATGTCCCGCACCTTGGAGGCGGTGGCCCGGATGTGCCGCCGGATGGCGGCCAGCTCCGGGCTGGCGGCGTCGGCGATCTCGTCCTCCCCTACGATGGCCCCGGTGATACGCTCCTCCAGGAACCGGTTGGAGGTGAGGGAGCGGAACAGGTGGTCGATGCAGGTCTTGCTCTGATCCCCCTCCCCCTGTCCGTACTCCCTGGCGGAGCGGGCGGAGCGCAGTACGGCGGCGATGTCCAGCAGCTCCCGGGTGTTGAGGGCGCCTCCCATATCCGCCCGCTGGAGGGAGGCCCGAACGGGCCGTACTCCGGAGAAGGAGGGGGATCCCCGCAGGGCGGTCATATTCACCGCGGCGGTGGTCTCGTCCAGAGCCCGCCCCACGTCGTCGGCATCGGTCAGGGGCCGCAGGGCCAGGCAACGCTCCTTGCCCTCCTCGGTCACCGCCTGCTCGGCCAGCTTCTCCAGCACCCGGGGCAGCTCCAGAGTCTGAATGGATTTTTCAAATAAATCGGTCATACGGTTCTCCAAATTATCGGTTTCCTATCAACGGGATGTAGGGGCCGATGCCCTCATGGGCCCGGCCTTATCCCATCAGTTCACATTTCAGGGTGATGAGAGCCCGGCCTCCCACCCGCACCTTCACACCACCGTTGTCCTCGGTGATGCGGCTCAGGATCTCGGAGGGCTTGCCCATCTTCTCCCCCTGGACAAACCGGTTGTCCGCCCCGGCCTGGATGAGCCCCCGGCGGAACAGGTAGTAGGTCAGCGCCCCGTTGGAGGTGCCGGTGGCCGCCTCCTCCGGGATGGCGTACAGGGGGGCGAAGTTGCGGCAGTGGGCGGCGGCGTCCGGGGTATGGGGGCAGAACATATGCACCCCCACCACCTGGTAATGCTCCGACAGGCGGGTGACCTCCCCCTCGTTCTGCACCGCCCTGTCCAAAGTTTCCAGGTCGCGCACCGGCAGCAAAATATCCATCAGGCCGGTACTCACCGCCTGGGGCTCCAGTCCCTCCGGCCGGTCGGCCAGAGACAGGCCATAGGCAGCGTAGATCGCCTGCTGCTCCTCCTCCGGGAAGGTGGGGCCATCGGTGGGAGGCGCCATGTCCATCCACACCGCGTCCGCCCCCACCCCGATCTCCAGGTCTCCGGAGCGGGTATGGAGGGCGTAATCTCCGGGGACAATGGCCCCGGTATCCCGCAGGACGGTAAAGGCGGCAATGGTGGCGTGGCCGCACAGGTCCACCTCCTCGGCGGGGGTGAAGTAGCGGATATGGAAGGCCTTGTCCCCGGTCCTGCGGACGAAGGCGGTCTCGGAGTGCTTCAGTTCCCCGGCCAGGGCGCGCATCAGCCCTTCCTCCGGGAAGTCCCCCTCCCCCAGGAGGGCCACGCCGGCTTGGTTGCCGGAAAAACGCACGGTGGTAAAGGCGTCTGCCACATAAAGTTCCATGTTACATCCCCGCTTTCAGTGTTTTGTAAAAATCCAGCGTGCCAAATCCCCGGTCCAGCTGGGTACAGAGGAAGCCCTCGCACACCCTGGCCAGGCAGTCCAGCCCTCCTTGATCCAGTTGGAAGGAAAACAGCCGCTTGGGATCGCCGTAGAGAATGTGCCGCAGGGCGGCCAGCGCCCCCTCCGTCAGGGGCAGGGATGGGCCTTCCCCCACCTCGCTCTTGCAGGCGGCGCAGTGGAGGACGCCCTCCGCCAGATGCAGCATAGGCTGTTCCGGGTCCGGCCTGCCGCACACCGCGCAGGCGTCGGCCAACGGCTCGTACCCCTCCAGGCACATGAGTTTCATCTCGTAGGCCGCCTTCACCAGAGCCTGGGGCTTGTTCAGCTTGTCCAGGGCGTGGAGGCTGTTGAGAATGAGGGACATGGCGGCGGGATCGGGCCGTCCCTCCACCGACACTACCTCCATCACCTCGGCAAAGTAGGAGCCCAGGGCCAGCAGCTCCACGTCGGATTTCAGGTGCCAGAACTGTCGGATGGACTCTCCCTCGTTGAGGGTATAGCGGTCCTGATAGGCGAAAAGGGTCATGTCGGAATAGACCAGCAGCTGAGCCACCGCCGCAAGGGGACTGCTTTTCCGCCGGCAGCCTCTGGCCTTCACGGTGCGCTTGCCCCCCTCGGCGGTGAGGACGGTGAGGATCTTGTCGGCCTCCTTGTAGTTGACCTCCCGCAGCACCAGGCCCTGTGTGGCGATGTGCATCTTACTCGTCCCGGTAGCCGAAGTTGTGGATGAGATTCAGGTTGTCCCGCCAGCCCTCCTTGACCTTCACCCAGGTCTGGAGGAACACCTTGGTGCCCATAAAGGCCTCAATGTCGGTGCGGGCCAGGGTGGAGATCTTCTTGAGCATGGCGCCCCCCTTGCCGATAATGATGCCCTTGTGGCTGGCCTTCTCGCAGTAGATGGTGGCGTCCAGGTCGATGATCTCGTTGTCCCGCTCGGAGAAGCGGGTGATCTCCACGGCGGTGCCGTGGGGGATCTCCTTGTCCAGGCAGAGCAGCAGCTTCTCCCGGATGATCTCGGCGCACACCTGCCGCTCGGGCTGGTCGGTAACCATGTCGTCGGGGAAGAGCTGGGGGCCTTCGGGCAGAAATTCCGCCAGCAGGTCCAGCAGCTCGTTCACGCCCTCATTCTGCTTGGCGGAGATGGGCAGGATGGCGTTGAAGTCGTGGGCCTGGCCGTAGGTCTGCATGACCGCCAGCAGGGCCTCCTTCTCCACCGTGTCCATCTTGTTGATGACCAGGATGGAGGGCACGCCCAGCTGCTTGATGCGGGCGATCAGCTCGGCCTCAGGGCCGCCAATGTGGGGAATGGGCTCCACTAGCAGCAGGATGGCGTCCACGTCGGCCACGCTCTCCTTGACCACCTTCACCATGTAGTCGCCCAGCCGGGTGCGGGCCTTGTGGAGGCCGGGGGTGTCCAGGAACACATACTGACATTCCCCCCGGTTGACCACCGCGCTGATGCGGTTGCGGGTGGTCTGGGGCTTGTTGGAGACGATGGCGATCTTTTCGCCCACCAGGGCGTTGGTTAGGGTGGACTTGCCCACGTTGGGCCGGCCCACAATGCTGATCATTCCGGATTTTTTGATTTCCATAGGTGATCCTCAACTTTCTTGAGCTTTTACTTGTTTAATTGCGGCCAATACCCAGTTTCCCCAGGATGGCTTCCTCACGTTCTCTCATCTGGCGCTTCTGCGGGCCCTCGTCCATATGGTCGTACCCCAGCAGGTGGAGTACCGAGTGGACGGCCAGATAGGCCGCCTCCCGGCGGGCGCCGTGACCGTACTCCTCCCCCTGGGCCTTTGCCCGTTCCAGGGAGAGTACCATATCCCCCAGAGGCACCAGGCCGGTGCCGGGATCGGCGTCCTCCCCGGCGGGATGTTCTCCGGGCTGGAGGTCGAACATGGGGAAGGAGAGTACGTCGGTGGGCCTGTCCACCCCTCGCTGCTCCAGATTGATCTGGTGGATACCCTCGTCGTCGGTGAACAGCACGTCCACCTCGCAGGGTACATCCACCCCCTCGGCCTCCAGGGCGGCGGGGATCACCTGCCGCAGCAGGTCGGCGTACTCCTCCGCCCCGTCCACCTCGGTCTCAATGATGATCTCGTGGTTCATGCTTTTTTCTCCTTCTTGGCCCGGCGGTTCTCGTCGGCCTCGTAGGCCTTGATGATCCGCTGGACAATGACGTGGCGCACCACGTCGGACTCGTTCAGGCGGCAGATGGCGATATCCTCCACCCCGTCCAGCACCCGCATGGCCTCCTTCAGGCCGGACACGGTGTCACGGGGCAGGTCGATCTGGGTGATATCGCCGGTGATGACGATCTTGGAACCGAACCCCAGGCGGGTCAAAAACATCTTCATCTGCTCCCGGCTGGTGTTCTGGGCCTCGTCCAGGATGATGAAGGAGTCGTCCAGGGTACGGCCTCTCATATAGGCCAGGGGGGCCACCTCGATGTTGCCCCGCTCCAGGTACTTCTGGTAGGTCTCAGGGCCCAGCATCTCAAAGAGGGCGTCGTACAGGGGGCGCAGGTAGGGGTCCACCTTGCTCTGCAAATCGCCGGGCAGGAAGCCCAGCCGCTCCCCCGCCTCCACGGCGGGCCGGGTGAGGATGATGCGGTTGACCTGCTTGTCCCGGAAAGCGGCCACGGCGGCGGCCACCGCCAGATAGGTCTTGCCGGTGCCCGCCGGGCCGATGCCCAATGTGATGGTATTTTTCTTGATGGCGTCCACATACCGCTTCTGGCCCAGGGTCTTGGCCTTGATTGGCTTGCCCTTGGCCGTGACGCACAACACATCCCGGGCGATGTCGTTGATATGGGACTCGTTGCCCGCCTTCACCAGATTGATGATGTAGCGCACGTTCTGCTCGCTGATGGTCTCCTTCCGGGCGGCCAGGCCCAGCAGGCCCTCCACCGCCTTGACGGCGTACATCACGTTCTCCGCCTCGCCGGAGATCTTCAGCTGGTCGTCCCGGCTCACCACCGTCACGCCCAGCTCATGCTCCACCAGCTTGATATTCTCGTCAAAGGAACCAAAGACGTCTACGACATCTTCCATCCGCTCGATATTGATGGTCTGTTCTATCATGGATCGGCCTCGTTTTCTTGTGTGATGGGATCAGGCACAAAGGTCCCGATCTCTTCCCGGCACTCTGCCTGGAGGGTGACTTTCAGCATCCCGTCCACCGTCTCCACGGCAAACTCGGTGCTGACGATCTCTCCCTCGCCCACCGCCTCTTCCAGCGCCTCCATCAGGCGCTCTTCCAGCATGGCCTGAGCCGCGTCCGGCTCCACGGCCAGCTGCTCCAGTTCATAGGCCCGGCAGGTCTCCCGCTGCACGGCCAGGGGCATCTCCCGGCCGCCGGGCAGGGTCAGGGTCCAGGTACGGCTTATTTTATCATACCTGTCAAAAGAAATTCCACCCTTTCCGAAAAAATCCACCCGCCGGCCCAGGAAGGTAAACGACCACAGGGCGGCCTCCTGGCCGGTGTACCGCTTAACCTGGGCCTCCAGGGGCAGCTGGGCCGCCAGGGTGCGCCAGGTGCGGGCGTACACCCGGCCGGAGGCCCGCACCTGCATCTGGCCGATCTCCGGCTTCTCGCTGTAGGCCGGGCCTTTCAGATGGACGGTACCAGAGATGAGGGTCTCCCCCTCCAGCACCGTGTCCCCCACCTTTACCACCGCCTCGCCGGTGAGGGGTTCCACCTTGGTAACGATACCCGAAACCCGGGCCACCACGTCGCCGTACTCCTGGGCGTCCACCAGCTCCGGGGCCTCCACTGCCTCCCGCACCAGCACCTCCGCCCGGGTGCCGTACAGGTTGATGGACAGCCAGGACAGCTCCGGGATCTGGAGCAGCACCTTGTTGCCCACCGTCCGCTCGTCCAGGCCTGGGCCGAAGGTACCCACGCTTAGCCCCTGCCGCCGCAGCTCGGTAAGGATCTGGGCGGTGGACACGTTGGTGTTCCCCTTCACCTCAATGGTGAGGACAAAGGCGGAGAGGACGCACACCGCGATCATGGACAAGCTCAACCCCACCCAGAAGGCGTACCGCTTTTTGAACCGGGCCAGAAAGTAGGGCATCCCCGTCCGGGCCGCCGGCGTGACGGTACACAGCACCCGCTCCCCCAGGGCGGCGGCCTGCCGGCTGCCCCGGCGGGTGACGGTAAGCCGCAGGCGGGTGGGCTCCATCCACTCCACGTTCCAAAACAAAATGCCCCGCTGGGCGCACAGATTGAGGAAGCGCTCGGGGAAGGCCCCCTCCACCTCCAGACGCACGCTCCCCCGCAGGGCGTTTACCAGCCGCAGCAGCATTCCTCCGCCTCCTTTTTCAGGTCAGATCCACCCCGTCGATCTCGCCGGTAATGAGCAGCTGGCTGGCGTTCATGGACTTCAGTTCCAGATTGCTGCCCCGCACCTTGACCACCAGCTTGCCGCCGGAGATGTGGATCTCCTCGCTGCCGTAGGCCAGGATGCCTTTATGGTTTTCCATCCGCAGTTCCCGGCTGCCGGTGATCTCCAGCCTGGGCAGGCCGGCCACCACGTCGCCGGGCAGGTCCAGCACCTGGGCCGTCTTTTCCAGCAGGCCGGGCCGTTTCCGGTTCCCTTCCATAGCCGCCACCTCCTCCCACCTATGCTTATGCGGGGAGGTTGTCCCTTTTGACAGGAAAAGGGCGGGCCTTTCGGCCCGCCCCAGAATGGGAGATGGTTCTTATATGCCAGTCAAATCAAATGGGGGGATATACTCCGCCCGGGCGGCCTCCGCCCCCTGGGTAAAGCCCTCCAGCCCCAGATCCGCCATGTAGCCCTCCGCCGCCCGGACCTCCGAGGGGCGCAGCCGGCGGTTCAGCTCCGGAAACTCCGCCGCCCGTCCCCAGGGAAGGTACTGGCTCATGAGGGAGAACAGCACCTCTCCCGGCGCGAAGTGTTCCGCCACCCAGTCCATCACCCGCTTTGCCTCCGCCAGTTTGCCGGGCAGCAGCAGGTGGCGGATGATAACGCCCCGTTTTAACAGCCCGTCTTCATAACAATACGGGCCGGTCTGGCGGAACATCTCCAGGATGGCCGCCTCCGCCGCCTGTGGGTAGTCGGGGGCGTCGGAATAGCGCCCGGCATACTCCGGCGTGCGGTACTTGTAGTCGGGCAGGTAGACGTCCACCTTGCCCTCCAGGGTCCGCAGAGTCTCCACCCAGTCGTAGCCGCCGGAATTCCACACCACCGGCACCGGCAGCGGCTCTTGCAGCGCCTCCCGCACCACATGGGCGTAGTGGGTGGGGTTCACCAGATTGATGTTGTGGGCGCCCTGATGGATCAGCTCATAAAAGATGGCCCGCAGGCGATCCACCGTGACCGGCTTTCCAAAATCCCGGTGGCTGATCTGCTCGTTCTGGCAGAACACACACCCCAGGGAGCAGCCGGAGAAAAATACGGTGCCCGACCCCTTTGTGCCGGAGATGGGGGGTTCCTCCCACAGGTGGAGAGCCGCCCGGGCCACCACCGGGGCTTCTGGCATCCGGCAGCGACCCTCTCCCCGGTCAGCCGTACGCACCGCCCCGCACTGCCGGGGGCAGAGGTTGCAGATCATGGCAGTCGTTCCTTTCCCTTGGTCTTGGCGGCGGGCGGCCGTAAAGGCCGCCCCTGCGTCTCGTCTATTTCCACACTTCCCTGCGCTCGGTGCGGCCCATCAGCCAGTCCACCGAGACGTCAAAATAATCCGCCAGCCGGAGCAGGTTTTCAAATCCCGGTTTCTGTTCTCCCCGTTCAAAGCGGTGGTACTGCCGCAAGGTCATTTGACATGCCTGGGCCACCGCTCCCTGAGTCACGCCTCGTTGGGTGCGAAGCTGCAACAGCTTTTGACAAAAATCCATAAAAACTCCTTGACATTGACTAATAAGTCAATTATACTCGTATTGACTAATAAGTCCAATCAGAGGTGTTACATATGTCCATTACGATGGAACTGCTCTACCACTACTTTGTAGGGCCGCCGGACCCCGATCAGTGGCCGGAGGAACTGAAAAACAATCCTGCCGCCGGCCATGGGATGTACTCCTTTGAACAGGGATTCCGGCTGGGGCTGCTCCTGTCGGCAGAGGCCCTCTTCCCGGAATTACTTCGGCCCTAAGTTGCCCTCTTTCCAGTGCTTGCGGCACAGGCCGATGTACTGGTCGTTGGCCCCCAGCACCACCTGCTCCCCCTCCTTGAGGACATGGCCGTTCTCGTCAAACCGGGCGTTGCACAGGGCCTTCTTGCCGCACCAGCAGATGGTCTTGACCTCCTCGATCACATCGGCGGTGGCCAGCAGCTCCGCCGAACCGGGGAACAAGTCCCCCTTGAAGTCGGCCCGCAGGCCGTAGCAGATCACCGGGATGTTCCAGTCGTCCACCAGGTCGGTGAGGTAGCGCACCTCCTCCCGGCTCAAAAACTGGGCCTCATCCACGATGATGCAGGCGTAGGGCTTGAGCTGGCGTGGGGTCATCTCCATCAGGTCGGAAAAATAGATGCAGTCGTGGCTCAGCCCCGCCCGGGAGGCCACGAACCGGGCCCCGTCCCGCTGGTCGATGGCGGGCTTCACCAGCAGGGCGTCCTGGCCCCGCTCCTCATAGTTGTAGCGCACCATCAGGGCGTTGGCGGTCTTGCTGGAACCCATCACTCCATACCGGAAATACAGCTTTGCCATGGTTCCTCTCCTTCTCCTTTGAGCCGCCCCTCCACCGCAGGCTTGAAGGCCTGAAAGGCGTTGGGTACGGCGTAGTCCCGGTCCAGTTCCTCCAGGGTGGCCCACACCCAGCCCTGGGGCAGGGTATGGCGGGCCGCCTGGACCAGCACGGCCTTCATGTGCCACTCGATATGGGTAAAGATGTGCTTGCCGGAAGGCCCCTGCTCCAGAGAACTTGCCTCCACCGGGCAGGGGGCGGGGGACAGCTCGTTGGGGTACTCCCACAGACCCGCCAGCAGGCCCCGGCTCTTCCGCCGCCGGAGGGCCACCGCCCCATCCCGGAAGATGAGGAACACCGTCCGTTCCTCCACCCGCCGGGCCTTTTTGGCCGTCTTCACCGGCAGCTCCCCGGTGCGCTCCGTCAGCCGGGCCACGCAGAAGTCTCTGGCGGGGCACTGCTCGCACAGGGGCGCGCCGTTGGGCAGGCATACGGTGGCCCCCAGCTCCATCAGGGCCTGGTTGAAGTCCCCGGGGGCATCCACCGGCATGACCCGCTTCAGAGCCGCTCCCATCCGGGTCTTGGTGTCCGGCCTCATGATGTCCCCGTCGTCCCCGGTGATACGGGCCACCACCCGCAGCACATTGCCGTCCACCGCCGGTTCCGGGATGCCGAAAGCGATGGAGGAAATGGCCCCGGCGGTATAGTCCCCAATGCCGGGCAGGGCGCGGATGGCCTCATAGGTATGGGGGAACACGCCGCCGTACTCCTCCATGATCCGGCAGGCCGCCTTTTGCAGGTTGCGGGCCCGGTTGTAGTAGCCCAGCCCCTGCCACAGCTTCATCAGCCTGTCCTCCTCCACCGCCGCCAGATCAGCCACAGTGGGCAGTTCCGCCAGAAAGCGTCGGTAGTAGTCCAGCACCGCCGCCACCCTGGTCTGCTGGAGCATGATCTCGCTGAGCCACACATGGTAGGGGGTGGGTTCGCTGCGCCAGGGCAGCACCCGGGCGTTTTCCCGATACCATTGCAGCAGCGGGATGGGAAGCAATTCCAGCGGTTCCAAATAGTTCCCTCCAAAGTCTGATTGTTATCCCGTTCATTATATAATGACTGCCCCGCTTTTTCAATTCCCACCGTTCTACAAAATTTTGCCCTCCCCTTGCGCTTACCGGCAGGTTACCACTATAATGTTAGATAAGCAATCAATTTCCGGCAAGGGGGCTTTATCGTGGCCGCAGGCAAAGGCATCAGAGGATTTCCGGCGTTGTTCTGGCGCCGGTGGAAGGGCGCCTTTTCCACCATTTTATTTTACATTATCCAGTTTCTGTTGGTGATCTGGATCTTCGGCACCACCTACGCGATGGTGGTATCCTGCTCCACCACCCTGTTCCAGCTGCGCCGGAAGGAGGCCAACCGGCTGGAGGACTACCTGTCCATGTGCCTGGTCTCCCTGCTGCTCTGCCTGCTGGCCTTTGCCGCAGGTCTGAACGTTTGGCTGTGCGCCGTCCTTAACTTTGCGGTGCCTTTCTACCTGGTATTCTGGAAGTGCAGCCAGTTTACCCCCAAGGGCCACATGGGCTACGCCATGACCTTTGTCTTTTTGGAGCTGAGGCCCCCTACGCTGGAGCAGCTGCCCAGGCAGCTGGAGGCGGTGGCTTTTTGCTGTCTGCTGCTGGTAATCGCCCTGCTCATTAACGCCAGGGTGGCCCACATCACCAGTGACCCGGCGGGCCAGATCTCCACCAGTCTGCTGCGCCTGGCCGGATTGCTGGACGATCTGGCCGAGGGCGGGGACGACAAGGCCGCCGGTAAGGAGCTTTACGACCTGGCGCGCAGCTTTCATCGGATGGGCTACGACCGGCGGCATCTGCTCCAGCTCCCCGACCGGCAGAAACGGTGCTATCATCTGCTTGCCCTGTTGTTCCAGCGGGCCTCCTACCTGGTCACCGACGGCCCCTCCTGGCAGGACTCCAAGCAAACCGACGGCTTTTCCTCCGCCATGCACACCCTGGCGGAGGTGGTGCGGCAGCTCCAAAGCGCCTGGGAACCCGCCGCCCGTCAGCGGCTGGCCGCCCGTATCCAGGCTCTGCTGGATCACACCGACCTGCCCCAGGGCCGGCTGCGGATCTTCTACCGCAGTGTGCTGCACACCCTGCTGCTGCTGTGCCGGGAGTCCTTCCACGCACAGCGCGACCCTCTCTTCCGCAAGGTGCCCTGGCGGGCGGCCTGGAGCGGCCTGCGCCAACGGTTCTCCCCCGGCCGGTTTGAGTTCCGCTTTGCCCTGCGGCTGGCGGTGGTCATGACCATCAGCGAAACCGTCAGTTTCCTGTGGGAGTTTGAACATACCTACTGGTTCCCCCTCCACGCCTTCCTGCTCCTCCAGCCCAGCTATGAGGAGAGCGCCCACCGGATGGTGACCCGCCCCGTGGGTACCGCCATCGGGTGTCTGCTGGTCCATCTGGTCTATCCCTGGCTGCCCGGTCTGCCGGGGATCTTCGTGTTCTCCCTCATCATGATCTCCCTGATGTACTGCTGCACCCCGGGCACCTGGGTCCACCCCATTTTCTCCACCTCCTTCGCCCTGACAATGGCCACTTTGACCGTGCAGGAGACCGAGGCCATCGGCCTGCGGCTGATGTACCTGGGCATGGCGGTGGTTCTCGTGCTGGTGGTCAACACCTTTCTGCTGCCCAACCGGAGGGAGCCCCAGTTCCGGCGCAACTTCCAGGAACTCTACAGGCTCCAGGCCTACTACTGGCAGGTGATCCGCCGCAGCCTGCGTCAGCCGGTGGATCCCGCCCTGTTCAGCGAGCTGCTCTCCCAGTTCCACATGGTGTACCATGAGGCCGCCCAGTTTGCCGACCAACTGCCACTGGAGGAGGCCTCTTTCCACCGGCAACGGCTGGTGATCCTGTGGAACATGTTCTCCGAGCTGGAACAGACCGAGGGGCTGGTGCAGACCGACGGCCTCTCCCCGGAGGAGCGTCAGGTACTGGAGACGCTGGCGGCCGAGCTGGAACGTCGGATCTGTCCGCTGGCCGATCTCAACGGCCTGCCGCTGGACACGCTGCCCAGGGGGGAACTTTATTATGTGATCCATCGCTATCTGGAAAACGCCCACGCTCTGCTGGCAGCCTCCGAACCTTCCAGCCTATGTCCATAACCGACGACGAAAAAAGAGCTAACTGACTTGCAGTCAGTTAGCTCTTTTTTATAAAGGATGGGATGATTGGGGGGCTGGCTCAGCTTTCGGTCAGGTAGTTGATTTTCACCTGGGCGGTGCCGGAGCTGCCGGAGCTGCCCATCCGTGTCAGGGTGTAGTCCTCTCCGCAAACCAGCTCGTCCACGCAATAGCCTTTCCCGCCCACGATGTCGATGGCCTGGGTCAGCCCGGCCCAGCAGCTGCGGCCATCCCAGGAATACTGGATGGTCAGCTCGGTCTCACCGTCCCGGACGGCCTGCTCCAGGATGCCGGTGTAGTAGGCGACAGCCTCCTCATCGGTCATCTCAGGCAGAGGGTACTGGAGGGAGGCTTTGAACACCCCGCTGTCCTTGTTGGTCCCGCCGCTGAACAGCAGGTAGTCGTTCCCGGAGACCTTGCCGCTGGCGGTGACATAGCCCTCGGCCTTTATGAGGCGGTAGGCTTTGGAGGCGTAGTAGTCGCCGTCCTGATCCGGGTAGTCCGCGGGCTGGAACTCCACCTGGAAGGCCCCGCTGTCAATGGCCTCCTCGATCTGATCCACATACTTCTGCAGCTCCTCCCGGTCCCACTTGCTGTTGGTGAGGGTCACCACCCCGCCGGTCTTGGAGCTGAGGTCGTAGTCTTTGGTCTGCCAGTTGCTGTGATAGGTGTAGCCGTCAAAGCTATACCCCTCCACCTTCATGGTGTTGCAGGCGATCTTGATGGCTTCATCGGTGTAGCCGGTGAGGGTCACCGTTTTGGTGTGGCAGTTCATCTCAACAATGGCCTGCTCCAGGATGGACACGATCTCCAGGGCGGCGGTCTGGTCCTGCGCCTCTTGCTCCTCCTTCTCCGCCTGGGCTGCCTCCTGACGGCGCTGCTGCTCCGCCGCTATATCGTCACGGCGGAACTTAAACGACATCTCCCGTGAATCAAAGGAACCGTAGGCAAGCTCCGGGTGTTGGGCCATAATAGCCTGCGTTACCTCGCGGCTGTACTTGGACAGGGTATTGGAATCAAAGCCGGCGTTGGACAGGTCAATGTTGAAGTACAGTGCATCGCGCAGCTGCTGGTCGGTGAGGGCCTGCAGCTCCGCCTGGGTCCAGGTGGGGACATCTTTCAGAGCAGGGGCACAGGCGGCCAGGATGGCCTCCACCTGCTCCTGCCGCTCATCGGCCATCGCCTGGTCCGTGGAGTCCAGCAGGTCCTCATCGTACTTGGTGCTGGTGCAGGCGTGGACGTCCTCCCAGTCCCGGTGGCTCCGGCTGACCATCACCTTGTCGCTCTTCAGAAAATAGGTGTAGCGAATGTAGTCGCCACCCTGGGTGGTGGGGTCGTCCCAGGTGGTATCCACATGGTACCACTGGCCGTCCACCTGCACCAGGTTCCATGCGTGATAGCCGCCGGCGTAGCCGGTGATGGTCTCATTGGGGATGCCGGCGGCATCCAGCATGGCCTCGTAGGCCTTGGCATAACCGGAGCAGACGGCGGTCCCCTTCAGAAGGGCTCCCTCGGCCTGATGGGAGACGAAGGGCATATTTCCGATGTCCACCCGGTAGTCGTAGTCGCAGTGGGTGACCAGGTAGTCGTGGAGGGTCTTGACCACCTCATAGTCGCTCATGCTGCTGGTGATCAGCTCGTCCACCACCCGCTGGGCCTCCGTCTGGGCCGCGTCGGAGATGTAGCGCCAGTCATGGTCGGCCACCGTACCGACGGAGATGGTGCTGTTGGTATAGTACACCGCCAGGGTCTTGGCAATCTGCCCGTCCTGCTCATAGGCGTTGAGACTGGTCACCCCGTAGGGGTTGGCTCCGTCGATGTCGGCGATCTTCAGGGCCAGCTGCTCCGCCTGGGAGGCCTCCAGTCCGAACTCGCTGATGTCGATGGCGGACTTCCGGTCCAGAAAACCGGTAGTAATGGCCAGGGTGGCTCCCACCTCGTCGCTCAGCACCGGCTGCTCCTGGGTCTCCTCGTCTCCCAGCTGCTTCCACAGGCAATAGACCACATCCGAGCGGGGGCAGTTGGACTGGGCGGTGAAGGTAAGTCCGGCGGTAAGTCCGCTGCTCCTGGCCCAGGCCACGGCGGCGGAGGACCAGTTCTCCCCCTCAGCCTCCTCCCCGGCAAAGCGGCACAGGAAGGTAAAGATCTGGTCATAGGTCAGGGTACCGGTGAGATTGAACCGGCCGCCCCCTACGCCATTGGTGATCCCCTTCTCCACCGCCCAGAGGACGGCCTTGTAGTAGAAGGCGCTCTTGTCGGTGACGTCGCTGAAACCGGAAGATGCGGCGGTGGGAGCCGGAGACCCGGCGGCACGCCACAGGAAGGTCACCATCTCCGCCCGGGTAACGGTCTTCTCAGGGGAGAAGGCACCGCCTCCGGTACCCTGGGTGATCTCCTTTTCCACCGCCCATACTACCGCATCGGCGTAGTAGGCGTCGTCCGGCACATCGGTAAAGCCGGTGTCCACCGCTCCGGCGGTGACCGGCAGGGCGCCCACCATCAGCACCAGGGCCAGCAGCAGGGCAACCATCTTTTTGATTCCTCTCATGATCCGTAACCTCCTTCTATCTGTCTTGCGGCACTCAGCCGAACAGGGCGTCCTGAGCGGCCTGGGCGGCGTCGTCCACCAGATCCTGGGCTGCATTCAGGGCGTAATGATACTCGCAGTAGCCGTCTTTGTATACCGCCTTGTCGCAGGATTTGCAGTGCCCGCCGCAGGCGGTCAGGCTGGCGGCAATGGCCAGGGCAGCGATCAGAGCCATCATCTTTTTCATCGTTCATACCTCTCCTTGTTGCATCAGATTATATGGATGGAGGCGGGAACTCCAACGGCCCCCCGCGCTCTCTGTGTAATAGTGCCGCGGGGCGTTCCATCGGTTTTATGAATCTGCAATTTTTTTAAAATTTTTTCCGGTGGTGGTCAGACCCCGACCATTTCCTTTAACCTGCCACTTCTCCCAGCGCCCCGGCGTGGTCGCTGAGGCGGACAAACTCGTAGTGGGTGGGATCGTCCATGTCCAGGTCCCATTCGGACTGGATGGCCCGCTCGGGGTCAGGGTCATCCACAATATTGACCCCCAGGAGTACCCCGTCGTAGCCCTCCGGCACCCGGACGGTATAGGTTACGTCCTGGTAGGCATCTACGGTGATCTCCCGGTCCAGGCCGGGCTGGTTACTCTCCTGCCAGTCGCCGTAGTCAATGCCGCTGGTCCACTGCTTCTCATAGGTAATGGGGACGGTCTCTCCGCCGTACTCCACCTGGCTCTCCCCCCCGGCCTGGTCCTGGCCGGCGGTGTCCGCCCTCTGATCCGGGAAGTAGAGCTGGCCGGTGTACCAGTCGTAGAGGCCGTACTCCTGGGTGAGGATGGTGAAGGCCAGGGAGGCGCTGCCGGGGTTGCCCATACGAACCTGGGCGGTGTTGGTATAGCGGATCGTATAAGTCACATACCCCTCCCCATCCGGCTCGCTCACCGTAATGTCCGGCTGGGTGAGCCCGCCGACGGAGGAGAGGGTTTCCAGCGCCGGATCCCCCACCACGGCAGTCAGAGGAACGTCCTCGTAGGAGCGGGGGGCCACCAGGGTAAAGCCGTGGACTGCCCCGAAGGAAGTGTCCTCCGGCGCCTCCGACTGGAGGACCTCCGGAGACGCCGGAGCCGCCGGTTCGGCCTGACCGGATCGGGAGGCGAGCCCCACCGCCGCGCCGCCGATGGCCACTGCCCCGGCCAAAACGGCGGCCACCACTTTGACGGAGATGCCCGCGGCGGCTCCCGCAGCTGTACCGGCGGCCCCGGCCCCCGTGGAAGCGCCGGTTGCCGCGCCTCCTGCCGCTGTTTCAGCGGCAGCCGCTCCGGCGGCGCTTCCCGCCTGGGCCAGCACCCGGCCGGCCATGGCTGCTGCGGCGGTACCGTCCAGAGCGGTACCCTCCGCCTCACGCCGCAGGAAGCAGAGCAGCAGCAGGATGGGGCTGACGCTGTAGAGCTTCACGCCCTTGCGCTCGTAGTCCTCCACGCCGGCCTTGATGGACTTCCTGGCGTAATTCAAACGGCTCTTCACCGTGCCCTCGCTGGTGTCCATGGCCTGGGCGATCTCCCGGACGCTCATCTCGTCGTAGTAGTAGAACAGCACGCACATCCGCTGCTCCGGCGGCAGGGCATCCACCAGATCCAGGATCATCCGCCGGGTCTCCTCGTTGTCCAGCGCCTTCTCGGGCACCAGCGTCTCGTCCAGGTCCTCCACACTGTCCAGCAGGGAGTCTCCCTCCTCGCTCTCCGGGATCTGCCACTCCGTGTGGGGGGCTGAGAGCAGGTGGCGGCAGCGGTTTGCCGTGATCCCGTTGACCCAGCCCCAGAAGGCGGCGGGTTCCTTCAGCTTGTCAAGGCCCGTCAGCATGGCGATCAGCACATCCTGAGCGGCATCCTGGGCGTCCTCTTCCTTCTTCAGCATCTTTTTGCAGTGGTAGTAGACTTTGTTCTGGGCAAGGCGCACCAGCGTCTCCCGGGCTTGTGGATCTCCCCTCCTGCCTTGTTCCACAAGTTCTCGAAGTTGTTCCTTCTCTGTCCTCATCAAACAATCCTCCTGTGCTGCCGTCTCCCGCCCAGGGCGGGGTGTGTTCCTTCGCGTCCATCAGGAGGCAGCGGCGAAGAAACTGGAAAAGTGGTATGTATTTCACCGACAGGGCCTCCTTTATGCGGTTTACAGGATATAGTGCCGGCAAAGTCCCCATCGGTTTTGTGTTTTCGTAAATATTTTAGCACCAATTCCTTCGCGGTGCAATCATTTGCAGCCACAGGATCAATGCCTCCAGACAAAACACTTGAAAAAGCAAAAAGAAAACCCAGGGAAGTCTTTCACTGCAAGACTTCCCTGAGTTTTCACCGTTACTCCTATTTGGTAAATCCAATGATATGGGCGCATATTTGCCACGAGTTCGCAGAAAAGGATTCTGCAAATATGAGTTTTATAGGGTTATGCCCATTTCCAATTCGTCATCATCACTTCTGCCGGTTTCCGTAAATCCAATTTGGCGATATAACCTATATGCCACTTCATTTTGGGGATTGCAGGTCATTAAAACGGTTTTGGAATTCCCAAAGGGTTTTGAGGCAATGTATTTGAGTACTTCCTGCAATGCGCCTTTACCATAGCCATTCCCCTGAAAATCGCTGTCAATCATCATGTGCCAAATATTGTATACTTCTTCGTCATAATCATAGAGAACCATTACATAACCAACCATTTTATCTTCTGCATAAATTCCAAATGGCACACATTGGCTGTAATAGATATATGCTTGTACAAGACTGCGGATCGGACTTGAAACATACCTCTCCTGTCCCATTGCAAGTTTCAAGTTGAAGCAATCAATGAAATTTGATTCGTCAATTCTCTTCAAAGTAATATGATTCATAGCTTTCCTCCATAATCAGGAGGGCTATCTCAGAGTTGCCCTCCAATTTTCGTCGCTCCAAATATATCTCATCATCATAGTGAACAACTCCTTTTCAACTATAATATCTATTTATAAACACAGAAAGCCTGTGGAATTGTTTCTCTCCTTCACCTTATTTAACTGAGGCACACCTACTTTTGTGATTTGATAAAGTATAGCACAAGACTATATATAAATCCATCTGTTTTCTCGGGCATCACAACCGGAGGTGCGCCGCGGCCGCATTCGGGACTTGTCTGCTTGCTCCTCTTGGGCCCAAAGGCTCTCTTAATCCGCTCATAGTCGGCGGAAATTGCCGCAGAGCCTTGTTCTCCACCTTGGCCTTCTCTTAAGCGGTATGGAACGCAGATGGTGTGCTTCCATACACACAAGCCCCCCGCCGGACTCTGCGTTGCAGAGTCCGGCGGGGGGCTTACTCAGTTCATTCCCACTCGGCAAATTCAAATATATGGGGGTGTATTTGAGGTAATTTTGTAGGAAAAACTTTCGCAAATATGTTAATATTTCACCTATTATTTGGGGCAACCAGTTTTCTTAGTATCAAAATAGTATCACAGAAAGCAAGAGATTTCAAGGGTTCCAGGCTTCGCAAGTCTCTGCTGAAATTGGCCTCAAATTGAGGCCAATTTCGACTGCTGACCTCCGCCCAAAATAAAAAGAGGCGGGCAAGCTCCTTTGGGGCCTGTACGCCTTGATAACCGCAGAGCAAGACCAGGAGGGGCGGTCAATGGCGGCGCACTTGTGCGCCGTTCATCTTGACCATTGACGGCCCCTCCTGGGATTGCCACCATCTCCGAGTTTGACGGTTACTCCCGGCTCATATAAAGCAGAGGATAGGGGTTTCCCTGCTCGTCTGTTTCCGTTCTCTTGTAGACTTGAAACCCCATGTGTTCATAAAAGCCTTTTGCCTGCGGGTTTTGTTCGTTGACGGCAAGCCGCTCTACTCCATAGTTTTCGATCCCGTAGTGGATCAGTTGTTTTCCCAACCCCCGTCCTCTTTCTTCCGGGGTAATGAAAAGCATTTCAAGCACCCCATCTTCTATCCCCATAAAGGCGAAAGGCGTTCCCGCCTCGTTCTCCGCAATCAGCAGATGGGCGATACCGCTTAATGCCTGCGGCACATATTTTTTGATGGCTTTCACTTCCTCGTCGGATAGGAAAAGATGAGTCGCCCGCACAGACTTCTCCCACACTTGTAGAAGTTGCTGCACCAATTTAGCGGGTCTTTCACTGACTTCATATATTTTCATAGTAATTTCTTCATAATTCCCAGTTGTTTTAATTGATTTATTCGACACCAAACTCTTTTGCGTATTTTAATGTACCGTAAAGAGGTGGCACATCGTCTTTTAATTTATACGCCATAAAGTTTTCGTCTGTTACATCAAATGGCGCTCTTATTCCAAATTTCTTTGCCGGTTGATACCCTGTTCTCGGATAATACCTCTCGCTGCCTAGCACGATTGAATATGGATACCCCAACTTAGCAGCAATCCTGTGCCCTTCTTTTATCAGAGCAGCTCCTACGCCTTGCCTTTGATATTCTGGCAAAACGGACAGCGGCGCTAATGCTATTACAGTTTCTTCGTCGACATTCGCCTTTGTAAACATGATATGCCCAACAATTCTTCCATCTGCTTCTGCAACCAGTGATAATTCTGGAATAAATGCATCGCTTTTCCGCAGATCATTTACTAAGTCATGTTCATTTCCATCAGAATGTTCAGCATTATCAAAGGCAATCTTCACAAGAGAATATACATCTTTATAATCCCTTGGTTTTTCTTTTCTAATCTGCATAAGACACCTCACGAAAGAAAAGTTGTCGTGCTGACTATTAGTTATAATAGCATATCATACAGTTGTTTATAAATCTATATTTTTACCGCCCTTCCCGGTCAATAGAACGCCGGGGCCGCTTACGGCCTTTCTCCGCCTGTTCCCGTTGTTTGTCGGCCTGTGTACTGCCGCCGCCACTTGCTCCGGGCCAAAGACCCGCTTGACCCGCTCATAGCCGGCGGAAATTGCCGCAGGGCCTTGTTCTCCACCTTGGCCTTCTCTTAAGCGGTATGGAACGCAGATGGTGTGCTTCCATACACACAAGCCCCCCGTCGGACTCTGCGTTGCAGAGTCCGACGGGGGGCTTACTCAGCTCACTCCCACTCGATTACAGATTCGCGGTTTCTACCATATGCAGTGGGTTTATTTGAGTGGCATTATCAATATCTTGTGTTTCTATCTCCTCTATTTTGTTTTTCAGGACTTTTTGCGGTCAATTTGCGGTCACAAAAATAAGCAGCACGCCGGTGGCATCAATCTTCATCTGGTAGCTGGTATTTTCGGTATGCAGCGTCATGGTGCGGCGCTCAGCGTTATATTGAACCATACGATTTCATCCTTTAACAGCAAAAGTGGCACGGGGCAAGTTCAAAACATGGTGCGGCCCCCGCAAGCCTTGTTTAACGGCATTTATTATACCACATCCCGCCAGGCGTTTCATCTGCTTTATGTTGGATTCTTTGGTTCATTTCTGTTCCGCCCGCAATCAGTTTGCCTGCCTCTGCTCCAGGTCCTGAACAGGCGGCCCCCTCCGGCGCTGCACCCGCGGGGATACATACTGCCCGCATGGGTTCCTTGCATCCAGCGCCGCGAAGCGGCGGCAGAAAATTGTCTCTTCCTTAAATATATATTCAGAAAAGGGCTTATCCAGAAAACGGAAAACCATTGCGCCGCATAGATTTTCTGCATCGGCCCACGCGAACTCTACGAAAGTTCGTATACCCCGCTCACCGGCAGGCGGCCTGCGCTTCTGCCCATTCTGATTGCGTATGGGCCGGGAGAGGTCCGCCCGCTCCGCAGCGCCGGGCGCATCCCAGTCATTGCGGGACCGGATGGGGCCTGCACCAAGCGGGAGTATGCAAGGCTGCCCTTGCCCGCCCTCCGAAAATCCAAGGCAACCGGAAAAAGTCCCCCCCCACCGTACCCGCACCGCCCCACACGGCCGAACCGCAGATCGCCCGCCCTTTGAGCGGCAGACTGCCCTGCCAGGCTCTCAAGCAATGAGTTGCCCCGGGACGGCAGGCCTCCGTTGGGAAGTCTTCGCAGATATGACCCGTTCAGGGTGGTAAAACGGGTAATAGGCGTCTTTGAAAAATTATGATAAAGTAAGGTTGAAGTATTGGATGTACGGAAGCGAGATGAATATGTAAGGAGGAATGCACATGAAACGAACGAAACGCCTGCTGGCCTGGGTCCTGACGCTGGTCCTGCTGACAGGGATGCTGCCGAATATGGGCAGTTGGCTCCCTGCTGCAAAGGCGGCCGATGACGAGGACGCCACGGTTGATGCCTTCGGCATCAAAATGGAGGACTGGACAGACGAACAGGCCGCAGCGGCAGAGAAAAACTCCCCCTTCGGCGGCGGTTTGAATTCCGCTACCTCCGTCATGACCTTTGCGGAGCTTTACGTCTCCGCGGGCAGGGACTCCAATGCCCGCGCCACCAAGACCTTCGACTGGACCGGTGCAAACGTGGAGCAGAAGGTCTGGGACTTTATAGGAGATGGAAATAATAGTAGTTTGACGTACCAGTCCAGCTCCTACAAGTTCGTGGAGACCGCCCCCATGGACATGAAGGGGACGGGCAAGGACGAGTATGTGGTGAACTATGCCTTTACCGGCGGCGGCACCAACAGCAGGCTGGACCTGTTCGTCACCGACAGCAACGGCAACCGGGTGACCAATTCCGTTCTGGTGGCCAGCGGCGCCGGCATCGACCAGGTGGATAAACTCAATACCTACCAGCTCCGGGGCGCCATCTCCGTGGTGGCCGGTGACTTTGACGGGACCGGGAAGGACAGCATCCTGGTCTATGTCCCCGCTCTGGGGCAGAATCCCTGCATCTGGCGCTACACAGTAGACGGTTCCACCCTCCAACGGGACGGTTCTCTCGGCCCCAAGGAAAATGTGCTGGATTTACTGGGCGTCTCGCTCCCCGAGAATGCGGACAGGGATAACCCCCATAACCAGCCCATGGTACATATGCTGGCCGAGGACGTGGACCGGGACGGCTATGACGAGCTGATCCTCACCGCCGGCATGAACGATGTGGTAGGCAGCGGCGATACCGGCAAAACCGGCAACCTGGGTTCCCAGCTTTTCATCTTTGACAGAGTGAACGGGACCTGGCAGCAGTCCTACCAACTGGACCTGAGCACCACCTCCGGCGGCGGCGCCCATGAGGCGAACCGCCTGGTCTGGGCCTCCTCTACCGTGGGCAATATTATGACGCCCGATTCCGACAGCAGCGTGGATTACCCCGAGATCATCGCCGCCGGCTATCAGGACCCCGCGAGCAACGGCGCGTGGAACATCGATATCCCGTCAGATGACTGGCTGGGCGCTGTGGTGGTAGGGGTGGACTCCATGAAATCCGGCAAGGCCGGAGAAAATATGGTGGCCAACTACTCGGTGCGCTTCCAGGAGCAGCTGACGCCCAACGGTTTTACAAAAACCGGCTTTTACGAAGGCGATGACTGCAACAATGTGCTGCCGGTCCAGGCCTTTGCAGACCGGGGCCTGTCCTATAATGAATCGGTCTTTATTTCCGGCTCCGTGTTCCGAGTGAACGAAAATAAAGACGGATTTGACCAGGTATATACACCCAGCCATTTTGATGACGCCCCCAGAAGCGTAAACGGAACCGAAGTGACCAACGCCCATATCCAGGCGGTGACCGCCGGTAACTTTGACGGCAACCGGGAGGGCAGGGAGCAGATCCTCTGCGCCACCTCCCTGCGTCAGTCCGGCAAGAACAACAGCTGGTCGGACCTGGTCTTTATTCAGAACAAAGGCAATGCGAGCGAGTTTTCTTTCAGCGAATCCGGTGATGGGCCGCTGGGCTTCCAGAAGCGGGACCGCTTCTACATCACCCTGCACGCCCTGGATGTGGATGACGACAGCCTGGTGCTGACTCTGACGGAAGTGAAGCGGGAGTACAGCAAGCCGGACGTGATGGCCATCCTGGAAGCGCCCCCCTACTTTGCCGAGATCAACGGCGGCGATACGGGCAACAGCGCCACCACCTACGGCACAGCCACCTCCAGCGGCAGCGGAAGCGAAGACAGTACCGGCTTCTCCGCCGGCATCACGGTGGGATATGAAGTGGACGGTCTCTTCTTCGGCGGCGGCGCGGAGACCAGCATCGACACCAGCTTTACCTCCTCCACCGCCTCCAGCCAGAGCATCGAGTGGGGCATCGAGTATTCCAACGACAGCGGCGATAACCTGATCGTGGTCTACCGCTGCCCGGTGGCCTGCTACCACTATAAGGATCAGAACGGGGAGACGCTGGCCATTTTCCGCAGCGAGCAGCCCGCCACCTCTATGATCCCGGTGTCGGAATATAACGCCATCGCCCCCGGGTACGGCCTGGAAGTGGTCAGCGACGACCTGCTGGGCGAGCCGGGCAACCCCTTCAGCTACCGCTCCGACTCCACCTCCCTGAATGGCGTTGTTAACGGTCAAGCCAATACCCAGACCTCCCCCAACGGCTGGGTGCAGTACTACGGCCAGGGTACCGTGACCCAGAGCCTGGAGACCGGAAAGGAGACCGAGGAGACCTTCGAGTACGGTCTGGACGTGTCGGTCAGCGTCTGGGGCAAGGCCGGCGGCGCCAAGGCCGGCGTCCAGGCCGGCTACAGCGAGAGCCACAGCCAGACCACCGTTAACGGCAGCACAGTCACCAAGTCCGGCGCCGTCACCAGCCAGCAGGTGGAGGGCTATGACTTCCAGTGGAAGTTCATTGCCTTCCAGCATAAGATCAACGACAACACCATACCGGTCCTGGGCTATCTGGTGACCAATGTTGTGGCGCCGCCCTCTCCCCCGGTGGATCTCAGCGTGGACAACGTAACCAGCGACTCCCTGACCCTGAGCTGGGAGCATGGCGACCGCACCGCCCAGCAGTACCGGATCTACCGGGTGCTGGAAAGTTCCAGTATGCCCTATATGCAGGTGGATTCGGTCAGCGGCAATGTGGACAGCTACACCGTCACCGGCCTGAATCCCGGCACCACCTACACCTATGTGGTCCGGGCCGTGGGTTATGATGCCGCCGGGGCGGAGCAGGTCTCGGTGGACAGTTCCCCCGTGACGGCCCGCACCACCACCGATGGGGCCGACGATGTGACCGTTTCCCTTTCCACGCTGACCTTGAGTTCCACTGGCGAAACGGCAAGCATCACAGCCAACGTGTACAATCCCCGGGGCAATACCTTCTACACCTGGCAGATCCGCGCCCCCGGCAGCAGCCGCTGGGTGAACCTCACCAACGGCGAGGAGAACCAGGGCATCGGTACGGTGTCCGGCGCCGCGGCCAAAACCCTGGTCATGAACTCCATCGACGGCGAGATGGACGGCGCGGCCCTGCGATGCATCGTCATCGCCCCCACATCGGATCAAACGCCGGAATACTATTACAGCCCCATTGCCACCCTGGTACTCCAGGGTGAAGATACCACCACCACTCTGTCTGTGTCTGGCCAGCTCGATGGCAGCGGCACACAGGCGACGCCCTACACAGGTCTGCCGGACTACAATGCCGTCACCAATACCCCGTCCACCGCCTATGAGTACCTGCCGGTGACGGTAGGCGATTATACCATTTATGAGTATAAAAAGGATAATTCCACCGTCTATGTGGGTGTAAAGAGCGGCCTGGGAGGCAACAGCTATGCTAAGGCCACCCAGTCTGGCAGCAGCTACACCATAGGCGACGCGCTCACCACGGGCAGCGAGGGTTACTATTACAACAACAATGGAACAAAGACGGCGTACACCGCTCCGGCAGGCTTCGACGGGACTACCCTGCAGACGGCGACCGTGACCACCGGTGAGGGGGATACAGCTGTCACCACTACCTACTACCGCAGCTATCTGTTTAGTGACGGCAAGCCCACAACCGAGTACTGGTATGAGCAGGAGGCCGGCAAGTACTACACCCGCGCAGAGGTTCAGGATCAGCCCGGTACCTACACCTACACGGAGCTTCCCACACAGCCCGATGATGAAGCCGATATCCGCAGAGTGTACAAAAATGATGCAAATTCCATCATTGTGGACCAGTCCAGCGATACCGACATCTATGACGGCGGCGCCAACACGCCCGGCTACGGCTATTATAAGTTTGAGACTTATACAGGCGCAAACACCGCGGCGTCCGCAATTTTCTGGTATGAGACTGATACCGGCCTGTATTATGAGACTCAGGGTACTTCCGAGCCTCCCCAAACGATTCAAGTAAAGTACGCCGACAGCGGTTCTTTGTCGGTGGTGACGGCGCTGCAGGAAGTCTCCACCACCATCACCAAGACGGAGCCTACATCGGGTACCCAGATCACCCTGTCCTCCACGGTGGCAAAGGGAGAGGGCGCCAGTGTGGGCACCACTGTGGATTATATCATTACCCACATCCCCACCGGCGGCAAGACGTCCCTTTCCGCTGCCAGCGGCAGCAGCGTCACATGGACCGCCAACGCGCCCGGCCTCTATGAGATCACGGCCACAGCCCGTTCCACGGTTTCCACCCTCTCCAGCAGCGCCACCTGCTACTACTACGCCCGGGAAGTGGCCAGCGATGACCAGACGACCGAGTACCAACTCCTGGTGAAGCGTAACGGAGAAATCGTCTCCAGTGCAACCTACAGCAACGGTCAGGCCTTTACCCTGACCCTCCAGAGCCGGACCGCAGCCGGCGCAACCGGTACGCCTGGTTCGTGGACGGATGTAAGCAATGCAACATATTTCTTAAACAACAGCAGCAGCCCCCTCTCCGGCGCTTCCTACACACCCACCGCCGCAGGCAGCTATTCCTTTGCCGCAAAGGTTGACGGCAAGGTCGTCGCCATGGCCGCGCTCACCATCACCAAGGCCAACGCGACTTTGTCGCCCACCTGGTCGGAGAGCGGCATCCCGGAGACGCTCAGCGGCATCACCGTCACGGCCGAACCTGAGATTCAGGACATTGCGCTGACCGACGCCGTGCAGGTTTCCTGCGAGCTCTATGGGGCCGACGGCAACCTGCAAAGCGGCAAATACGGCAACTTCCCCGTGACTCTGTCCTGGAAAACAGGGGCGGCGGCCACGGCCCTTCAGTCCCGCTACAATGTGGTCCTGAGTTCGGGGACCCTGTACCGGCAGGCCGACACAGTGCCTGTAAACTTCTCCGGCGGCGAGAACGGCACCGTTACCGCCAGCCGGATCGAGGGCAACGAGTACAGCATCACTTCCGGCACCTCTGTTTCCGTCACCAATGACGTAAAGTTTACCGCCACCCCCGCCGCCGGCTTCGTGGTGGAAAAGTGGACCGTCAATGACGCAGAGCAGACCGAAGGAATTCAGTCCTTCGCCAACGGCGGCCAGACCCTGACCCTGGATCTCAGCCAGTACAGCGATGCCGTCACCGTCTATGTCACCTTTACCAACAGCCAGAACCAGGTCACCTTCAGCGCCGGTGAAAACGGCAGCGTGACCGCCCAGGACGGTTCCCAGAACTCCATTACCTCCGGCAGCCAGGTCGCCTACGGCGCTGACCTCACCTTTACCGCCGTCCCCAACGAGGGCTACATGGTGGATTACTGGACGGTCAACGGCATGACCTTCTGCTGGGACACCGGCGAGAACTACCGCGAGAATGTGCTGGTCCTGGAGGATATCTCCGAAGGCTGCACCGTAATTGTAAACTTTGTCCAGAAGGCCGATACCAAGGTGGTCATCGGCGACGCGGTGGATGCCAGCGAGCAGGTCACCTCCGCCGCCGCGGTGGAAGTAAAGGATCTGGAGGGTACTGTACTCCAGCCTGAAGACGGCGCTTACACCGTCCAGCAGAACAGCAGTCTGGTGCTTACCGCCCAGATCCAGGGCGGCAGCGACAACACCCGGGTGACCGAGTGGCAGAGCAGCACCAACGGCACCGACTGGACTACCATCCCCGGCTCCGGCAGCCAGGAGAGCATCACCATCCATAACTTTACCGGCGAGACCCTTTACGTCCGTGTGAAGGTCTCCACCGCTCAGAGTTACCAGCTGTCCTGGGTTGTCAGGATGGCGGACGGAAGCCAGGTACCTGCCGAAGCTGCCGCCAGCCTGAAAGCGGCCAGCAATGGCCTGGAACTCACCAGCGGAGGATACCAGACCGCCTTCACCAGCGTGGACTTCACCCTGACTCTGGATGACGCCTACTATGTGGTGGAGTGGAGTGACAATGTAGTGCCCAGCGGCACCACTGCCATCCTGAACAGCCTGACCGGCGACACCGCCGTCGCCGTCACCATCGCCAAGAAGCCGGTGCTCACCATTGTGGACGAAACCGGCGGCACCGTGGAGGTCAAGGGCACCGTCAACGGCGTGGCTGACACCGTCGTGCAGGACGGCGACTATGTGGACTACGGCACCGCCATCACCGTCACCCTCACGCCCGACAAGGGCTATGTGGTAGGGTCGCTGGGCAGCATCAGCCCCTCCTACATCGACGGTGACGGCACCACCACCGACACCATGACCTACACCGTGCGGCGGGTAACTGCTGACGGAACCGTTCCCCAGGCCTGGACCGCTCTGGACGAGTATCCGATCGGCTTCTCCGTGGTGGATACCAACGACGACGGCAGCGGCGACTTCGGTACCCTGGCCGCCGACGTGGAGCGCAAGGGAATGGACGACTACGCCACTGACGAGGATGTGGATGCTGACATCACCGGCAGCACCATCGTCTACGAGGGCGGCACCGTCACCTTCACCGCTGACGCCGATGCCGGCTACCGGGTGAAGGAATGGACCGTGGACGGCAAGGTCTACCAGACCAACGGCCAGACCTACACCGCCGCCGTCCTGACCCTGACTCCGGATGCAGCCAAGACCGTCACCGTCCAGTTTGAGGCGGGCGCGCCCCAGGTGTTCTTCGATCAGCCTGCCAACGGCACTCTGGAGGCTGTCACGCCCACGGACGACGGAGGGACGGAACCCTTTACCAGCGGCGGCGCCACCGTGCTGCCTGTAACCTTCACCGTAACGCCCGATGAACACTATGAAGTGAAGCAGTGGACCGTCAACGGCGTCGTACAGGCCGACCAGGACGGCACCCCCATCACCGACACCACCTTCACCCTGACGCCCACCGGCAACGTCACCGTAGCGGCAGAGCTGTGGGGCGAGGAACTGAATGCCCAGGTGATCCCGGGCGCCGGCGGCACCGCTGACATCAGCGGCATCGTCCGCTACGATGAGGAGCTTACCATCACTGCCACACCGGAAGCTGGCTATGTGGTGGAGAGCATCAGCGCGGCAGGCGAGGATAACGCTCTGTACACCAACGATACCAAGGCTAACGGGGAGCAGAGTGCCACCTACGAGATCTTTGAAGATACCGACTTTACGGTTGTCTTCGCGAAGAAACCCGTTGTGACCTTCTCCGCCGCCAACGGCATCATCAGCGCCACCGGTACGGTGGACGGCACGCCTGCCGCCACCCTGACCAGCGGCAGCTATGTGGACTTCGGCACCAGCGTCACCTTCACCGCCCAGGCCAATACCGGCTTCAACTTCGACGGCTGGTATGTGGACGGCGTCAAGGATGAGAGCGCCGCCGACCTGACCTATACCCTCAGCGATGCGGCCGCGGACGCGACTGTGGAGGCCCGGTTCATTGCCACGCCGGATCTTGCAGTGACCTACAGCGTCAGCGACGACACCATGGGCACCATTACCGCCACGGCGGGCGGCAGAGGCTTTGCCTCCGGCGACCTGCTCTCCGGCGGCGTGGAAGTGGTCTTTACCGTGCAGCCGGTTGAGGGCTACCGGGTGGCCAGCTGGACCGGCCTGCCTGCCGACGCAGTGATCAGCGCCGACAAGGCCACCGCCACTGTGACAGCCCTGGACCAGGCGCTCACCATTCAGGCGGTCCTGGAGGCCATTCCCCAGCGCACCATTACCATCACGGAACCCCAGCACGGCACCCTCACCGCCACGGCGGGCGGCCAGCCCATCGTCTCCGGCGACACGGTGCCCGACGGCACCGAGGTGACCTTCACCGCCACCGCCGACGCCAACTGGATGTTTGACCAGTGGACCGGCGATGCCGCCGGCCAGACCGTCAGCACCATCACCCTCACCGTGACCGACGATATTGCGGTGGGTGCGGACTTTGCCGTGGCTACCTATTACACCATCCAGTATTCCGTCACCGGCGCCGGCGGCAGCGCCACCGGTGCATCCGGCGAGACCGACATCACCTATGATACCGCGGTCCAGCTGGTGGGCGGCAGCACCGTGGTCATTACCGCCGCTCCCGATCCCGGCCAGATGGTCAAGGCCTGGACGGTAAACGGCGAGACCGTCACCAAGGACAATCTGGAGACCCTGGGCCTCTCCATGCACCCCCTGTCCAAAACCCTGATCCTGGATTACCTGGCCGAAAATACCGTTATCACCGTGGAGTTTGAGACCTATGCGGGCTTTACTACTCCCGGCAACGGCGTCGGCTACACCGTGGAAAATGTGACCCGCGCCCCCGACGACACCGAACCGGCCGGCGAGATCCGCAAGGGCGGCGACCTGACCTTTACCGTCAAGCCCGAGGCCACCTATGCCATTACGGCGGTGACGGTGGCTGACGAGAACGCGGAGATCAAAGCCAATCCCGACGGCAGCTGGACCGTAACCATTCTGAATGTGCAGGACGACATTGACCTGAACGTCACTACGGTAGCCGGTATCCCGCTGGTGGTTGACTGCGGGGCCAACGGCACCGTCACCGTGAAGCGCAACGATGTGGAACTGCCCGCCAACACCGGCCTCCAGGCCGGCGACGAGCTGGTCATCACCGCCGCGGCGGAGAGCGGCTACCGTCTGAAGAGCCTCACCATCAACGGCGTCAGCTTCCCCAACGGCGGCACCTACACCGTGGTGGGCGACGAGCAGGCCATCGCTGTGAAGGCTGAATTTGATGTTCAGCCCTCCGGCGGCGGCGGCGGCAGCAGCGTCAAGACCTACGACATCACCGTGGAGCAGGCTGACAACGGCCTCGTAACTGTTGATCCGGAGTCCGCCGCCTCCGGCAAGCCTGTTATCATCACCGTTACGCCCAATGAGGGCTACGTCCTGGAGTCCATCACCGTTACCGATGCCGACGGCGTCAGCGTGGATGTGAGCGACAAGGGCGATGGCACCTACGAATTCCAGATGCCTGCCGCGGCCGTCACCGTGACCGCCCAGTTCGCCGTTCGGACACCGGTGGAAGACCTGTTCGACGATGTGGATGCAGGCGACTGGTTCCACGACTCTGTGGAGTATGTGTACTACCACGGCATGATGAACGGCATAAGCAGCCGGCTGTTTGCTCCCTACCTCAACCTGAACCGCGGCATGATCGCCACCGTCCTGTGGCGTCTGGAAAACAGTCCGGAGAACACCTCCGATGTGTTCCTGGATGTGGAGGATGGCATCTGGTACACCGAAGCGGTGAACTGGGCCGCGGACAACGGCATCGTGAAGGGCTATGGCAACGACACCTTCGGCCCGGAGGATGACATTACCCGTGAGCAGATGGCCACCATCCTGCATCGCTACGCCCAGTACAAGGGCTACGATGTCTCCGTGGGCGAGGACACCAATATCCTCAGCTACACCGACGCTTCTGACGTGAGCGAGTGGGCCATCCCCGCTGTACAGTGGGCCTGCGGCTCCGGCCTGCTGAAGGGCAAAGGCGGCGGGCTTCTCGATCCCACCGGCACCGCCACCCGTGCGGAAGTGGCCGAGGTCCTCACCCGTTTCTGCGAAAACATTGCTCCGTAATCATCCATCCTGGGGCAAAGGGACCGCTTAGCGGCCCCCAGCCCAAAGAGAAATCCGGCTGCACTTACTGTGCAGCCGGATTTCTTGCATACAGCGGCCGGGCACCAATAAATGTATTGGCTGCCGGCGTCAGCGATCCCCGGGCCAGACGGGCCGTCGGGGAATGGGATGGGAGACAGCGCCGGTCACGGTCAAGCCCGTCCCCCCCCAAAGCCTCCGCCTCCCGGCACGCCTCTTCCGGAGGATTGGCTTTCCGTCCATGCCGGTCGTCTCTCCCCGCATCACCTGGAGGCGGCATTCAAAACGCGGTCCTGATCCGGGATGCAAAGGCTTTGATCCCTCTTTTATGCTTCCCCTGAACAGATTGCGGGGCCGGAGAGATCTCCGGCCCCGCTCGGTCTGCGGATGACTCACTTTGCACTGTATTTGCAGTAGTTCATCAGCATCTGCGCCACCTGGCTGCGCAGTGCGGTGCCCTGGGGCGCCAGTCTTCCGTCGCCTGTGCCGTTGATAATGCCGTTCTCATTGGCCCAGGCCATCGCCTGACAGGCATAGCCGCTGATCTGATCGGCGTCGGCAAAGTGCTCCAGACTGTGGGTGCTCTCCGGCTTGCCCGCATAGCGCCACAGGATGGTGGCCAGCTGTTCCCGCGTGATGCTGTCGTCCGGCCCGTACAGACCGTTGTCGTAGCCTGTCACCACACCCTGTTCCGCCGCCCAGTGCACGGCATCGGCATACCAGATGCCGGGCTGCACATCCGGGAAAATGTTTGTCACACCGGCCGCCGGGTTGTTCTCCATGTTGTGGAGCACCTTGGCCTGCATCCCGCGGGTCATGATCCCATCCGGATCAAAGATGCCTCCGCCCGTTCCGCTGAAGATATCCCGGGCGGTGACAAAGGCCACAGCTTCGCTGTACCAGGCGTTTTCATCCACATCGGAGAAGGACTGGGTATTATCCACAATCCGAATGACGGAACTGCCCTCCAGGGTGAGAAGCACGCCGTCCCCGGTGGCTATGGACTGCTTAAGCACGGTTTCCGTACCATCTTGATCCACCAGGACCGCCACTACGCCGGGCGCGGCGTTCTCCACGGGGATCTTTACGGTGACAGTCTGGGCATCGCCGGGAAGGATGATCTCCACCGTGGGAGCGCTGCCGCTGCCCGAACCAGGTACCAGGCCGGGCAGAGGCAGTTCCACCGGCTGGCCGGTCTGCTCCGCCTGGGCCGCCCCCTCCTGGGAGATCTCCACCTGGGCGGTGGTGTTCCCCTCCGGGTCGGCCTGGGCTGTACCCGTGGTGCCGTCAGGCTTGGTGGTAGTCTCGGTCACCGTGCCATCGGGCTTGGTGTCGGTGGTCGTCGTGGTGCCGTCGGGATAGGTGGTGGTTTCGGTCACTGTGCCGTCAGGCTTCGTGACGGTGGTGGTGGTAGAGCCGTCCGGATTGGTCACGGTTTCTTCGTCCGGCTCCTCCGGCAGGGCACCGCCGCCGCCGCCACTGCCGCCGCCACTGCCACTGCCCTCATCACCGCCGCCCTGACTGCTCTGGGTGGCTGTGACGTTCAAGGGCGTGGACACGGATTGGTAGTTGGCGTTGGTGGGCGTGTATGTGGCATTATAGGAATTCTGGCCCTCCTTCAGTACCGTGGCCGGACTGTTCCAGCTCCAGCCTCCGGGCAGGGTGACGGTGCTGAGGGCGCTGCCTGCGGTACCGGTGAGGCCGGTTGGTTCCTGATACGCCGGATCACTGGCGGCCGGGGCTTTGGCGATGGTGAAGCTGAGGACCGTACTGCCGAAGTAGATACTGTCCTCCGGCACACTGACGGTCAGGGTGTAGCTGCCCGCATCCGCGGGCGCGCCGATCAGGGGCGTGCCATCGGACTTCTTCCAGGTGTAGGTCAGCCCGCCCGTATAGCCGCCGGTGACGCTGGGCGTGCCCTCATACTTGATGGGTTCGCCGTCATAAGTCTTGTCGCTGACGGTCAGGCCGGTGATGGTCACCTGGATCTTGCCCGCGGGCGGATTGACGTTGACGGTCAGGCCCACATCGACGGGGGCGTAGTTGGGATTTTCAGGAGTATAGGTGGCCTGATAGACGCCGGTAGCGGTCAGGGACTGCGACCCGTCCGCCCAGGCCCAGCCGCTGGGCAGGGCCACGGTGCTCAGCGCCGCACCGCAGTCGGCGGCAAGGCTGTCAGGCTCCCGATAGGCTGGGTCGCTGCTGCCCGGGGCCGGGTCGATGGTCACGGAGACGCTGACGGCGTTGCTGGTATACTTGGAGTCGCTCTCCGGCACCCGGACGGTGACGGTGTAGCTGCCCGCGTCTCTGGGCGCGCCGGTCAGAGGTTCGCCGCCGGCGGTGCGCCAGACGTATTCCAGGGCGCCGGGATAGTCCCCGGCGGCGGCGCTCACCTGAACAGGGGTGCCGTCATAGGTCTTGGTCACATTCTCCGGTGCGGTGACGGTGATCTGAGTCTTTTCCGCCGGTTCCTCCACTGCGGCTTCGGCGGCCAGGGACAGGGTTCCGGTGGCCGATGCGGCGAAGGGCACCAGGATCTGGCCGTCGGCCGGAGTGGTGACGGTCAGCTGGAATCTGCCGGTGGTCTCATCGGCGGTGGTGACCCCCGCCATGACGGCGGCGCCCTCCTCCTGGCCGATTTTACCGGCGTCGGTGGTCAGGGCCACCCCCACCAGCTGGCCGGGCTGGGCTGTTCCGGTGACCAGCGTGGTGCCGTCTCCCTGGTCCTGAGCGGTCACATCCGCGGGTGCCGCGGGGATCGCCCGGTCCACCAGGATGGTGATGGGCATACGCCAGGTGGCCGAACCGTCGTCAGCGATGGTCCACTGGCCGTCGCCGGACCGCAGGCTGTCGGCGCTCCCCTGCTCCACGGTAATGGTGATCCAGGCGGGATAGCTGCCGTCGGTCAGTTCCGTCCCGTCGGAGGCCACCAGCAGGGTGGCGTTTACCATGCCGCCGGCTGTCAGGGTGCCTCCGGCGGCGGCAAGCTGGGGATCACTGCTTCCTGCGGTGTTCCTATCCGGCTGGCCCAGGAAGGACCAGGTAAGGCCGCTCTGGCTCCAGGGTTCTCCCGCCTCGTCGGTGAGGGCAAAGGAGACATTGCCGGCATCCTTACCGCCGAAGCCGGTTTCGGTGACAAACAGTTCCGCTATGCCGGAGGCGGTGCTGCCCCTCAGGTCCTTGCCGATGGTCAGGGTGTCGCTCCCCGCCCAGGCGTCCACCTGCGCGCCGTCCGGGGTGAAGGCCATGGCCTCCACCAGCAGCTGGCCGGTGTAGCCCGCCGGAGCGGCGGCGGTAACGGTGTAGGTACCTGCGGCAGGGTTCTGGATGATCCAGTAGTCGTTTGCGTTGATATAGCTGCGGGTCACGGCCGCCTCGGTGGGACCCTTGACGGTAAGTGTGGCGCCGCTGGCGGGCAGGGCTCCCAGGGCAAAGCGCAGCTGCCGGGTGCCGTCGGCCACGGTGTAGGTACCTGCGGCGGTGAGGGCCTCGCCGCCGTCCCCCGCAGTGGAGACAATCAAGCCGGTGCGGTAGCCGCTGCCGGTCCGTACGGCGTCCAGCGCAGCCCGCTGGCCCACCCAGAAGTGGGCCAGGGCCGGACCCTGGGTCTCGGAGATGGTCATGCTGGTATCCTGGCTGACCTTCCAGGTCAGCAGGGCTGTGTAGCCGCCGTCGTCCGCCAGGGAACTGTCGGGCAGCAGGAAGCTCACCGTCTGGATGCCGGTTTCACCGGCGGGGAGGTACATAGTCTCGGCGTCGAAGTTCAGCACGATGCCCCGGTCGGTGAAGATCTGGATGCTGGGCTGCACCTCTACCGCCGCTGTGTGGTCGTTGCGGAAGGACAGGTAGAACTGGCCGGTGCCGGTGCTCTGGCCGGCGGCGGTCTCCACATCTCCGGCGGAGAAGCTGAGCAGGCTCACCGGCAGGGCGGGGTCCTTGCCGTTCCAGTCCGCCAGCATATCGAACAGGCCGGCGGTATTGTTCAGGGCGGCGGCCTCGCCGTCCAGGGCCTGGGTCAAAGCCCCCACAGTCTTTACCATGTTGGCCTGGGCGACCCCGGTGGCCTGCTCGGCGGCCTTCTGGTGGTCGTTGCTCCAGTTGAAGGAGTAGATGTCATAGAACGCACTCATGGCGATGGAAGAGGCGCCGATTACCGCACCCACCAGGGTGTTGCCGTAGGTGCTCACCAGCGTGCCGGCCACATCCACGCCAACCAGTCCGTAGCGGAACAGGATGTTCTCGTTATAGAACTTGACCGCATCGTTGGCCTGGGTGTAGAGGCCGTCCAGGGAGCTGTTCTGCTGGATGATGGCCTTAGCCAGATCGTTAAAGCTGAGCGTGCCGCTGGTGACCGCGTCCTTGCCGCTGCGCTCCCCGGGTCCGTAGACCTGGATGGGCGTCAGGGACAGAACCCGGCGGCCGCTGTCGTCCACACGGAGGATGTAGCTGTTCAGCCCGCTGAGATAGTCGATCATGGCACCGGCGGGGTAGCTGGAGGTCCACCCGTTGCCCAGCATGGCCTCCGTCTTTTCAATGGCGCCCTCCATGGCCTGGCTGGCGTTGTCCCTGGCCTGGCGGATGGTCTGGAGGGAGACCATCTGATCCATCAGCGCCTGGTACAGATCCTCCTCCGTGCTGTTCGGGGACATGGAGCGGAGGACCGCCAGGGCGTCCGCATCAGTCTGGCTGTACAGGAGGACCCGCTCCACCGCCTTGCCCAGCAGGAAGTTCATCACCCTGTTGAACAGGGGGTCGCTGTAGATGTCGGTCTTGCCGCTGATCTTTCGGTTCAGGGTGTCGCTGCCGATGAGGACCGTGAGTTCCCCGGTCAGCTGCTTGACGTACGCCTCCTTCTCCTCGGCGGTCAGCGCCTGGAAGCTGAAGCTCTTGATGTCCGTTATCAGGTCGGCAAACTTCCCGGCCAGGTCGGCGGCGTCGATGGTGTAGCTGCCCCTGTAGTAGGTTTTGTGAATGTAGTTGGCGGCGGCCTGATAGAGATCCAGCAGGACCTTGGAGGCCTCCGCGGACACCTTCTCGTTTTTGGCGGCGATGAGCGGATCGATGTACGCGCTCTGGATGGCGCTGATGCCCAGGGACAGGATCATGGAGAGGATGGGGTTATACCCCACGCCGGTGTTGCCCATGGACTGCACCACCTGGGATTTCAGCGCGCCCCAGTCGCCGTTTTCGCTGGCGTCGCGGCCGACCCTGAAGCACATGTAGATCTCTTTGATGATGCCGGTGGTGCTGCCAAAGCTGGTCACAAAGTCGCCCCGGCCCTTTTCGATGGTCTGGTATTCCTTCAGGCTGGCGGTGAACAGCTTGACCTCTGTATCGAAGCTGCTCCCCTGGCCCAGGATCTGCTTGACCACCTTGTCTGTCTCATTCATCCGGATGTCCAGCTGGCTGACAAAGGCGGCGGCCTCTTCTGTGTTGTAGCAGTCCTTGGCAATGGTCCGGATCTCGTTGGCGTCCAGCCAGGTGGACTGCAGCGACTGCGCACTGGCTTTCAGCTTGTCATAGGCCTTTAGGGCGGTTTCCTCCATCGTCTTGATATCATCAAGGGACGTGGTTCCCGTGACCTTGGACAGCGCCACCACCGCCGCTTTATATTCCTTGCTGGCCGCGTTCACCGCCACCATGGCAGCTTGGCGGTCGTTGAGGGCGGTTGAGAGGGTCTTGCCGTTGGAAAGCGTCACCCCGTACAGATTAAATACCTTGCCTCCGGATTCGCCATAGAGCTGGCCGGACTTCCACCAATCCCAGTACATCATCCTGGTGTCAAACCCAATCGCAGCGGTACTCTTGGAGACCAGGTTGCTTCCGGTGGCGCTGAGCACCTGGAAGTTCTCCTGGTGCTTGAACATGAAGCTGATGTTCCGGAGATTTTTCAGGATATCGCCGTTGGCAACGCTCTTCCAGAAACTGGATACTCCGCCGATAGTCTCGTCATAGAGGGTCTTGGCCAGGGCCTCGGCCATCTCCTGGCCCACTTTGCCGGCCAGTTTTGCCACCCGGTAGCTCTCGTTGAGCTTGATGCCCATTGAGGCGACGATGGACAGGATGCCTGTGGTAAAGTCCGTCTTGGCAATGCGGCTGTCCCAATCCTGCAGGCTGGCTATGGCGTAGTCATAGTCGCCCAGGCTGTAGCCGTATTTCTCCACGGTCACGTCATACAGGCTCTCCATGCCGTAGCCGCCGTTCTGGTTGGCACCGCTCAGCAGGCTCTTCAGATCCGCGGGGATCTCCGGATCGCTGAGGATATTGGCCAGCAGGGTGTTGTTGTCCTCATCGGGGTCGGCGTTGAGCAGCTTCAGCAGCCGCACCACAGTCTGGATCTGGCTTCTGGAAGCGAGGGCGCCGCCGCTCAGCTGCTGGATGGTAATGGTCTTGTAGTTGGTGGCGTTGGAGACGCCCCAGGCCTGGGCGGTCTCCCGCATCAGCTGGTCCCGATATTCGTCGTAGGCGTCGCTGCTCCGAAGGACCGTGTCGCTGCCGCCTCTGGACAGCAGCAGGGGCGCGGCGTTCATCTGGGACGCGGCGTCACCCTGGCTGAAGGCAATGGCCGCATTGTTGCGGGTGCCGTCCAGCACCAGCAGCTTGTAGCGGGCGTAGATGGTCTCCCCGCCGTCGATCTGGCCCACGGCCAGTTCTCCGTCGTAGGGCTGACTCTCCCAGTCCGCGGGATACTCCTCCCCCTCCCGGACCCAGGTGCCGGCCAGCAGCTGGACCTGGACCCCGTCCACTACCGGCAGCACCGGAGTCTCCAGGATCACGTCCTTGGCCGGGGAATCACCCAGGTTGGTGAATACGGCGTCAATGTACCAGGCATTGCCCTCCCCGGCCAGGATGTCATAGCTGGACACCACCTGGGCCGCGGTCCGGGCGCTCTGCCCCACCGCCGGGGTATAGCCGGTATAGGTCTCCCCGTTCCGGGTGAAGGAGTAGCTGATCCAGGCGTAGTAGTCGCCGGACAGGCTCTCCAGCCACGCCATGGCGGCGTCGCCCTCCTCCCGGGTCAGCAGGCCCTCCTCCACATATATGTCGATGATGGCGGAGTCCACCAGGTCCACCGTGGGGGTCATCAGGAAGCTGAGATCCACGCCGCCTCCGGCAGCCACCTCCGGAATGGTGATGCTGCCATCGGGGTTTTCCACCGCGCCGGTCAGGCCGTCCAGATTGGCGGTGACCATAAAGGTCTCATTTTTCAGCAGGGCGCCTGCGGCCAGCTGGCCCTCCTGGGGCATCTGGTCGGAAACCAGCACCCGGAAGGTGAGGTTTTCGATCTTCTCCAGCTTGGAGGGGTTGTCAAAGCCCACCTGGAGCACCTGGGTCTCCTTCTCATAGGCGGCGTTTTGGGCAAAGCCCAGAGAGAAGCCGTCGCCGCTGCCGGTCTGCCCCGCGCCCACCTGGGCGTAGGTGAGGAAGTCCTGACTGAAGTACTTGTAGCCCGCACCGGACAGGGCCGGGAAGGCCCCCTCCAGCCGTACATCCAGGGCCAGCTGGCCGCTGTCGGCCGCCAGGTAGTAGTCCCGGGACACATAGCTCACCCGCAGAGGGATGGTCCGGGTGACGGTCTGGCTCAGGTCGTCCCCCAGCCTGCGGATACCAGTGGCCTTCAGGGTGAAGTCCAGATACCAGCCGCCGGCAATAAACTGACCGTCCTGGTCCACCAGCTGCACCCTGGGCACCCGGCCGTCGGGAGCGGGGGCGGTGATCCCCTCGGCGTTGGTCTTGGCCAGCACCGTGGCGGTGCGGCCGTCGGCGCTGACGCCGGTGAGGATGTACTGCCCGCCGTTTTCCATGCTCCAGGTGGGGAACATCCCCGCCTCCCCGCTCCACACCAGGCCGCAGCCGGCCGGCAGGGTCAGGGTATAGGTGTTGGGGCTGCCCTCCACCTCAGCTACGCCCGCCCGGACGTACAGAGCGCTCTCCGCCACCTCCCACACCAGGTCCAGTTGCTGGCCGGGGACCAGCTCATCCAGGGTGATGGAGGATACGGAACCGTTCTCCCCCCGGAAGGTGATGAGGTCGGCGTAGTCCTCCTCGCCGCTCTCCAGGGTAAAGGTAACGTCATACAGAATCTCGTCCAGGGCGCCGGTGCTCTCCAGGCAGGAGTTGCGCACCGACAGGCGGCTGGCCACCCGGTTCAGGGTGTAGGATGCCTCGAACTCGTCGGCGGGGTAGTTGAAGGCCAGGCCCGCCTGGGTGGTTGGCTCGGTGGTCAGCTGGTAGGCGATGTCGTAGAAGGCCTGGTTGGCCCCGGTCACCAGATACAGGTCCGAGGAGGTGCCGGCGGTCAGGCTCAGTTCAAACATCTTGGGCTTCACTGTGACGCGCTGGGGATTCAGGTCGATGGTGGGATAGAGGGTGAAGGTCTGCTCCAGCGTCTCATAGCCGTCGGCACGGAAGGTGAGGGTGTAGGTGCCGGCTGGGTAGTTGGTCAGCTGCACCCGGCCGTACCCGCCCAGCGTCTCGGTGTAAAGCTGGGGCTGCGCCGCCTCGGCGGGGCCGTAGAGGGAGACCGTGGCCCCCTCGGGCACGGGGACGCTGTCCTCGTCCCACAGTTCCAGCACGGCGGTGCCGATCTGGGCAGCGGAGACGTGGAAGGTCACGGGGATGCGCCGCTCCATCGGCGTTCCGTTGCTCCTGGCGGTGATGATCACCTCTCCGGTGTAGGTCCCCGCCTCCACCTTCTCCGTGGGGGCGGCGATGACCTGGATGGACATCCGCTGGGCAGTGTTCTGATAGGGCTTCAGCGTGGCGTCCTCCCCCAGGCCGGCGATGGCCAGGTTGACCCAGGGCAGGTCGGGTGCGGTGACCTGGATGTCGGTCAGGTCGCCGTCGCCGGCGTTCCAGAGCCGCACCAGGGCAGCCACGGTCTGGCCGGGACGGATGGCCCGGACCACCGTGCCGGGGCGCTCTTCGTCCCCGGTATCCAGCTCCAGCACCGCCTGGGCCGCCCGTACGGTGACGTTGACCGTCACAGTGCGGGAAACGCTCATACCCTCGTTGGGTTCGCCGGTGGTGCCGGTGAGGGTGAAGGTCAGAGGATAGTCGCCGGGGGTTACGCTGGCGTCCGCGGCGATCTCCAGGGCGAAGTCCAGCGCGTCGTACTCCGGCTCCGCGCCGTTGATGACCACGGCGTTGGCGGTAAGGTCCAGAAGTTCGGACGTCACGCCGGTGCTGCCGGGGATCTCATACACGCCGCCGGTGCCCTGGAACTTCACGGTAAAGCCCGCGGGCACACCGGTGGCCCTCAGGGTAACGTCCGTCAGGTCGGTGTAGCCGATGTTGGCCGCCTGGCCGCTCACCTGCCGGGCCTGGCCCTGGGTGAGGGTCAGCCTGGCAGGCAGGGTCACGTAGGCCCCGTAGACCGAGAGGGCCTGGGAAGCCATTTTGGTGATGCCGTTTTCGGTCACCGAGGCGGAGGCCGTCACGGCGCCGCCCAGGCCGCCGGGCAGGGCAATGTTCAGGGCATACTTGCCCTCGCTGTCCACGGTGGCAGTGTAGGAATAGACGCTGCCGCCCACCAGGGTCAGGGTGACGATGGCCCCCTCGTTCACGTTCTGGGTGGTACCGGAGAGGGTGAGGCTGTCCCCCGCCGCCAGGACGGTCTGGGAGGCCGCCAGGGTGATGCCTACAGGGGCGGCCAGGGTGACGGTCTGCTGGGCCTCACCGGTGAAGCTCCCATCCTTGGCATCGGTAAGAACGGCCGCCGCTTTCAGGGTCTTATTGCCGGTTGCCATGCTGCTCAGGTCGGCGTTCAGCCGGTAGGCGCCGGCAGCGGGGTCAAATTCCCCTTGGCCCAGAAGCTGACCGTCCAGGTAGAAGGTCACGTCCACCGTATAGTCGTACTGTTCCGCCGCCTCGCCCTCCAGTTGGCCGGGCCGGGCCACAAAGGTGGTCAGGCCGGTCTCGGAGTCGATAACCCGGGCCGTCAGTACATTCTGATTGTTTTGGGTCAGGGTGCCGGGGTGGTCCAGTTCCACCAGGATGCCGCGGCCCACCGTGACGGTGCTGTCCATGACTACGCCGTCCCGGCTGTCCATGACCACCTGGTAGGCGCTGTCCGCCACGGCGGTGAGGGTCATCTCCCCGGTTGGAGTTTGATCCGGCGTCCAGTCTACGGTAACGGTTGTGCTCTCCTCTGCTGTCAGGCCGCCGCACGGGGCGCTGCCCACCAGCGCTCCGTTGAGGTACAGGGACACGGTGAAGGCCCCGGCGCTCCCCGCTCCGGTGTTTTCGATGGTGACGGAGGCAGTGGCCGGATGACCGTAGGTGAGGGGTTCCGCAGTGGTCACGCCGGTGACCGCCAGGGTGGGCCGGGCGGGGGCGGTGATGGATACACCCTCCGCCTGGGTAAAGGTGTTGTTGAGCTGGTTGAACTCCGGAATCCTGCCGCCCTGGTTTACCACGGCGCCCAGGACCTCCGCATCGGTGACATCCGTCCAGGTGAGTGTGACCTGGGTCCTGCCGCCGGCAGCAAGACCGCTGCCGGTTTGGGCCGCGCCCACATAACGGCCGCCGGCGTAGAAGGCCACCTCCAGCCCGGCGGGGCAGGGGGCGTCACCCTGGTTCTCTACCGTGGCGGTAAGCTTGTATCCGTCCGCAGCCTCCCCGGCGGACAGGCCGGTGATGGTCAGGTCGGGATAGGCTACGGTAATCAGGGCGGTTTTGACTGTGAGTTCATTGTTGGCCTTGTTGGTCTCCACCAGCTTGGCGGTGGGACCGTCGGCCAGAAGGGTGAAGGTATAGCTGCCGCTGGCCTCCGGGACGAAGGAGATGGTCACAGTCTCGCTTTCCTCGCATTCCAGCGCCCCAAGGGCGGCCATGCCGGCGTATTCCCCGTCGGCGTAGAGGATAACGGCGGTGGGTTCGGAGGCCACCTTGCCCACATTTTCCACCATGGCGGTGATGGTGAGCGCCTCACCGGCATTCAGCTGGAACGCGCCGCCCACCGGCCGCACCGCGCCGTTGCTGTCGGCGGCCACGCCGCCCACCTGCACGTTGGACAGCTCCAGGTCGGGGAAAGCGCTCACGCCGGCGCTGCCCAGAATGACGATGCTGCGCTGGTTGTTGCGCAGGTCGGCCTCGTCCACGGTCAGGGACACATCGTTGACCTTCACCGTGGCCACATGGGAGTAACTGTCGGGCATGGTGTAGGTGAAGTCCACCGTCACGGTCTCGTCCTGCTCCAGCTTGCCGTCTCCCCCGTTGTCATAGAGATTGATGCGCTGATAACCCTGGTAGACGTTGTCTACATACAGGGTGGCGATGAAGTTGTCAGTGACGGGGTTCTCCTTGTCGTTGGTGATCGTTGCGTGGAGGGTGACCTCGTCCTCCTCGGAGAAGCCGCCGCTCTTGTCATTGGTGATGGTCAGACCGTTGTTGATGGGCAGGATCAGGTCGGGCCGGGTCTCTTCCACCGTCACCATCACGTCGTGGACGGCCTGGGAGGTGGTGGGCCGCCCGTCTTCCCAGGCGGTCTTGTCCAAGGCGTTCTCCGCGCCGTTGTCGTCCATCACATAGAGGGTGGCGATATAGGAGCCGGAGGCCTGGTAGGCATGGCTGGGGGTGGGACCCAGGCCGGACTGGCCGTCACCGAAGTCCCAGACGTACAGGACCAGGGCGCCGCCGTCCGGGTCATAGGACCGGGTGCCGTCGAACACCGCCGGCTGGCCGTAGTCCACGGTAAAGTCCACCCCGGCGTCGGCGATGGGGGCGGCGTTGAAGGTGATGTCGGCGGTGACGCCGGGGGCGCTGGCCGCCATCTCTCCACTGAGGCCGGCCCCCAGGGTGGTCATCTTCACCCGGTAGGTACCGGCGATGGTGGGACGGTTGGGGTTGGTGAGGCCCAGTTCCCAGGTATAGGTGAAGTCAGCCGAGGCATCGGGAGCCAGGGTCTGGGGTCCCACGCTGCCCAGATACTTATATTCCTGGGCCTCGCCGTTCACATAGCGGGCCGCGTAGAAGTACACGGTGACCTCTTCGGTATTTCCGCTGTTGTTGACCGCCTTCACCGAAATCTGGGCGGGCACATCGTCCCCCAGTTCATGGTTGCGTCCGGTCTCGCCCAGCACGGCGGTGCGCTCCCCGTTCTCGTCGTAGAGGATCTGGGAGGTTTCCGGCTCTTTCAGTTCCACGCCGCTGCCGTAGACCACCTTGTAGTACCGGGGCTGCACCTTGCCGTCCACCAGCAGCAGCTCATCCACGATGTACAGGTAGTCGGTGTCCTTCCCCTCGGCATTCTTGTAGGTGTCCTTCCAATAGTTGCCGTGGGAGAGCGTCACCGGGGTTCCGGTCATGGCGGCGTTGTCGTAGCGGTACACCGCCGAGACGGGGATGCCGGTCATGGCCTCCACCTCGCCGATCATCAGTACGGCGTGGCGGGCGTCGGTGGTGTCGGGGGTCTCCGCCCGCTCAGGGGCGGTAAAGGTGTAGGTATCGCCCTCCAGGGTGCCGTCGCTGACGGCCCGGGGCACATACAGCGGTATCCGCAGGCCGGTCTCCATGTTCCAGAAGAAGGCGGGCAGACCGTGGTTGCCCATGATGACCTTGACGGTCTGAGACTCCTGGCCTTCCTCCTGGAGGGTCACCTCATCCTTGCCCACGATGTGGGTGTAGACGGCGGTGATGAGGGGGTTAAGCTCCACGCCCTCATAGGGCCGGTGGGTCAGGCTGGCGGTGAAGTTGAGCACCTCGCCGTACACATCGTCCCCCAGTTCCCCGGCGGCGGTGGGCAGCTCCCAGCGGATGGTATACCAGCCCTTGACGGTCGCTCCCGCTCCCACATCGCCCAGGGTCACCCGGAAGCTGCTGCCGGAGGAGGCACCAAAGGAGGTGTCCACGATCTGCCAGGTGCCCACCAGGCCGGACTTGTTCTCCACGATCTCCAGCTGGGAGGAGTCCAGCACCACGTTGCGCGCGGCGCCGTAGCCGCTGTTTTTCACCACCACTTCCAGGTTGAAGGGCACGTTGGGATAGACCTTGTGGGGCAGGAAGTAGTCCACGGTCAGGGAGGGCTGGGGCTGGACGGTGATCTCCACCGCCTGGGTGGAGGTCTGCACCGGCTTGGAGGCGCCGGGGTTCTCCCCCTCCCCGGGGGTGACCACTGTGTAGCCCACGTCGGCCCGCACCTGATATTGGATGCCGTCTGTGCCGCCCATGCCCTCGCCGGGGATCAGCTTCCAGGTGAGGGTAGCCGTCTCGCCGGGCTGGAGGATGGAGGGTGCGGTGCGCTGGGGCAGGATGTACATGAGGGCCGTGGCATCGGTGACGGTGCCGTCGTCCTCCACCCGTTCCACCACCACATTGGCGGTGAGGCCCTGAAGGGTGATGTTCCCGGTGTAGTTGTTGGTGACGGTGAGGGTGGCGTCAAAGGCCTGGCGCTCCAGGGAGGCGGTCTGGGACAGCTCCATCTTCACCAGTTCCATGACGCTGCCGCCGTCGGGCCGCTCCGGCTTCTGCGTCCCCAGTTCCCCATCCCAGAGGAGCAGGTACTCCAGCTCGCTGACGTCCACGTCCTCGGGCAGGCTCAGTTCCAGCTTCTCCTCCAGGTCCAGGCCGTCCGCCAGGGTGTCCACGGTGACCTTGGAGGTGCCGGGGTTGTAGATGCCCACGCCCAGGCTGAGGGTCTTGGCGGGCATCTCAGGCAGGCCGTCTGCGTCGTAGGACAGGTAGCTGCCCGTGACCTGCAGTGCCGCATGGGCGGAGGGCCGGCTGGCCAGTTCATAGTACCCCTCACTGACCACGATCTGCACCGTCTTGTAGCTCATGGCGGGGATGGTGCCGATGTAGCCGCCGCCCACCACCGAGATGCCGGTGTTGGTGCCGTCGATCCGGGCGGAGACGTCGTACACGTCCACCAGGGAGTTGTTGACGATGTTGGTGGTGAGGGTGATGGGATTGTCCACCTGTTTGGGCACGGTGAACCAGGGGGTGGTGCTTCCCAGCTTGGGCGTGGGAATGGTGACCCCCATATCGATGTTCAGCTTGATGTCGTACTGGTCCACGATGGTGGTCTCGGTGACCGTCCAGGTGATCTGCACCGGCAGGGTGGTGAGGGTGACCGCCTCCGCCTGGCCGCTGAGGCCGGGCATCAGCTCCAGCACCCCCTCATAGGTCTCCATGCCCTGGGCGGTGATGACGTAGTCGTAGGCCCCCGCCGGCTTGCCCTCCAGGACAGCCAGACCGTTTTCGTCGGTGGTGAGGGAGTAGTTCAGGTAGTACTCGGTCTCCACGCCGTTGATGATCTGGATCTGGGGGTCTTTGCCGTAGAGCTTGATCTGGGCGTTTTTCACCTCATCCCCCAGGTCGCTGGTCACCTGGAAGGTGGCAGTGCCGGTGTCCAGGGCGGTGACCTCCAGGGCCACGGGGATGGTGCAGGTGACGTTGCCCTCCTCATTCTTCAGCACCACCTTGTCCTGATACCGGCCCAGCTGGGTGGAGGAGAGGGGCGCGAAGGTGATGTCGAAGGTCAGGCTCTCCCACTGGCCGATGGCGGTCTTGGACAGATTATCCGCCCGGATGAAGCTCAGGCCGGGCTGCTGGATGGTGATGCCCTCCCAGGCTCCTGTGCCGTTGTTCTTCACGGTGACCGTGCGCGTGATGGTGTCGCCGGGATTGGCGGAGACCACCACATTGGCCGGGGTGGCCTTGGGCGCGGCGGTGGCCGGGCGGAGATAGAGCTTCAGCACCGTCCGGGCGGAGACATTGACGCTGCTGCCCCCGTCGTTGGAGACGGCGGAGAAGGTCACAGTGTACTCCGCGTAGTCCGGGGCATCGGCGGTGGTGGTGATGCTCACCGGGATGGACAGGGCGTCCTTGCTCACGGGCAGGTCCTTCTCAAACCCACCCTGATCCAGGGTCACGGTGACGCCGGGATAGGCGCTCCCATTCTCAAGAACCGCTGTCACACCGGTCAGCTTGCCGAAGGTGCCGCCCCAGGCGGCGTTGTGGAGGTTCAGCGTGACGCTGCCCGTGTCCAGATTGCTCCCCTTGGTCATGGTGACCACGGTCTCGCTGGGGGAGGGCTCCATGCCGTAGACGGTGAAGGCAGTGCCGGTGATGTCGGTACCCATCAGCCGGTCGTAGGCGTAGGCCCGCACCGCCCACTTGCCGCTCTCCTTGGCCTGGGGTGTGAAGGTGTAGGTGAAGGTGCCGGTTTCGGTGTCGTAGGTCATGTCGGCCCGGTCTTCGGCGGTCTCGGGGGCGATGAAGATGATCTTCTGGCCCCGGTACCAGGTGATGACGCCCTCGGCGCTTCCCTCCACGACGGTGCCGTCGGGCTGCTGCTGATAGCTGGGCAGCAGGTCCAGTTCCAGCACGATGGTGCCGGTGTAGGGATCGCCGTCCCCCTGGGTCACGGTACCGGTGATGGTGACCGGCGTCCCCGCCGCCACCGGCAGGCCTGGCTCCTCGCCGTCCACTGTCTGTACGGTCGTGGTGCCGTCAGATACCGACAGGGAACCCTGCACGTCCTGCACAAAGACGATCTGGGTCTCGTAGGTGGCGGAGTAGCCGCCGTACACCCCGTCGAAGCGGAGGGTGTAGTTCTGGGTGGCAAGGCCGGAGACGGGAAGTTCCGCGGAGAAGTTCCCCTCCCCGCCGTCCGCCAGGTTCACCTGCTTGTCGGTGCCCAGGATGGAGGCGGTGATAGACAGGCCGTCAGTGGCGGTGGGCACGGTCCCGTCGGCCATCTTTGCGCTGGCCTTCACCGGAATGGTGTGCTGGCTTTCCAGGAACATATTGGCCCCGTAGTCGTTGCTCTCGCCGTCCTTGTTGGGGCTGGTGGTCAGGGTCATGCCGTTCCTGACCGTGTAGGTAAAGGTATAGGGCTGATAGTAGGTGGTGTCGAAGTCGGCGCTGCCCACCGGCTCCAGTCTTACCCGGACGCTGTACTTGCCGGAGTGTTCCGGCTTGAAGGACAGAATCTGGATGGAGGTGGAGTTGCCCTGGATGCCGTTATACTGGGTGCGGGAGACAGCCTCGTAGGCGGTCTCTGCCGGCTCGGTGTCCTTGTCCGCCCACCTGGCGGCGGAGACCACCAGGGCGTACTTGTCAAAGAGGGTGGCGGTGGAGCGGTTGGACACCCGGACGGTGAACTTGGCCTCGCCGCCGTAGTCCAGGGTGTCCGCCGGGGCATTGTACACGTCGGACAGCCACAGGTCGGGCTTGCGCACCGTCAGATCCAGGGTGCGGGCGGTCTGCACCACCGGCGCATCCACCACGGCCCGGTCCGGGTCGGCGGTGACGGTGACGGTGTGGCTGCCGTCGGCCACCACCCACTCGGCAAAGACGTCCACGGGCTGGCCCGCCTGGAGCACCGTATTGCTCCCCGGGGTCCGGTCCAGCTGCACGGTCTTCAGGGGCTTGCCGTCCACCTCAAAGGTGACGGAGAAGGGCACCGTGATGTTGACCGCGCTGCTCACCCTGGCGGTGAAGCGCAGGGTGGAACCCTGTACCGGGTCGGCGGTATTGCCCGGCTCGATGGTGATCTCGCTGAGGGTGAGTTCAGGCACCGCCACGGTGAAGGCATCCGTTTCGACAGTGGCGCTGTTGTTGCTCTCGTCGCGGTCCATCAATTCGCCGCCGGCAGTGAGCGTGACAGTGTGTACACCCGCCGTGGGGGCGATGGCAAAGGACTCCACACCGCTGGCGCCCACGGCCCTAAACACCTGCCGCTGGGCGGCCACCTGGCCGTCCACATAGAGGGTCAGGGTAAAGGTGGCGTCGGCATCGCCCTTGTTTTCCACCGCGGCGGACCAGATCACCTGGTCCTGGGTGGTGAAGGAGGTGGAGTCGGGGTTGTTCAGATTCTGCCAGTTCAGGTTGGTCACCGCGATGTCGGCAAACTCCACCTGCTCGGCGTTGTACTGAACGGTGAGGACATTGTTGGTCATGTCCGGCTCGGAGATGACCTGCAGGATGTCGTTGGTCACCACCTTGAGTACCTGGGCGCCGGCGGCGGCGGTGTAGTGGAAGGTGACGGTCTTGGTTTCATCCTTCTCCAGGCCCGTGAGGGTCTGGTAGCCCAGGGAGGTGCCGTTGCGGATCAGGCTGGTGAGGAAGGACATATCGGCAGGCACCGGGCCGGGGCCATGGTTGCCGATGACGGCGGTGACCTTGACGGCGTCGCCCTCCTGAATGGGTCTGTCACCGGTCACCGCGCTATAGTCCTCGTCCTCCCCGCCCCTGCGCTCCACGGTGATGGAATCCACATACAGGTCGGGGCGATTGTCGGCCACGGTGACCGTGCCGGTGAGGACGGTGGCCGCCCCCTTCTCATCTGTAGCCGTGAGGGTAACGGGGTAGCTGCCGGGGGTCATGAAGCGGTGGGAGACGGCCATGCCGGTCTTGCTCTCGCCGCCCACCTCCCACAGGTAGGTGAGCTGGTCCCCGTCGGCGTCGGTGCTTCCCTCCGCCGTCAGGGCCACCGTCTCGCCGGAATCACAGGTCAGGGCATCGTCCTTGAGGTTCCATACCGCGGCGGGGGCGTGGTTGAGGGGCAGGGCGTCGGTGCCCATGGTATTGTTATCCGGGTTGGTATCCGTAGCCTCCCCATCGCTGGCGAAGGCGGCGGAGAGCGTGACCTTCTCCCCCTCAACCGGGGTCAGGGTAAAGAGGATCTCCCGGGTCTCCCCCGCCCGCAGCAGGGCGTAGTCCCCGCTCTCGCCGAAGGTGACGCTGCCCACAGTCTGCGCCCCGCCGCCGTAGTCGGCGGTGAGGGTCAGGGTGCCCCCCGCCCGGGCGGGGCCGGCGTTGCGGACGCTCACCGCGATGGTGCCGGCGCGCCCCACGGTGAGGACGCTGTCCCGGCTCACCGGCGGCTGGACGATAGCCACGTCGCACTCCGCCCCGGCTCTTTCAGACACGGGGCCGGTGGCCTGGGACTCGTTGCCCGCCCGGTCCACGGCGGTGACCCAATAGTAGTAGGTCTTGCCCTTTTCGCAGGTGCTGTCCCGGTAGGCCCCCGCGGCGGTCTCGCCGATGGGGTCGTTTTCCAGGGCCGCCGCAAGGCCGTCAGCATTCTCCGAGCGGTAGATCCGGTATTTCTGCACGTCGGGGGAGGCGCTGGCGGTGAAGTTCAGCAGGATGGCCCCGCCGCTGCCCTCGTCCGCGGCCGAAAGGCCGGTGACCGGGTCGGGGGCCTGGTTGTCGTAGCGGCACTTGACCGTGGACACCGCGACCTTCTCGCTGTTGTTGCGGGCGGTGACCCGGAGGGCATACCACTCCTCGGTCTGAGCGGCCTCGTCCAGCGTCCACTGGGCCGTGAGGGTATAGGTCTTGCCCCCCTCCGCGTCCGGGGATGGGCCGTCAAAGGTCTGGATGGGCTGCCAGACGGTGCTGCTGTCCGGCTCCGCCATGGAGCTGGCACCCAGCCAGGCGAATTCCAGCTTGACCTCTTTTACCTCGATCTCGTCCTCCACCTTGGCGGTGACGGTCACCGGGCTGCGGAAGGCCGAACCCTGCCAGGGTTCCAGGGAGAGGATGGTGGGGGCGCCCTGCTGCTCCTCAGGGTGGAGCCAGCCGGTGGCCACGCTGCGTTCCCCATCCTCATTGGCGGTGGAGTAGGCTGCCACCTGGTAGCTGTAGGCCCGGGTGGGGTCCAGATAGCCGCCGTTGTCGGTATCAGTGAAGGTGTTGCCGGCTTCCTTGCTGATCTCGGCCACCTGCACATACTCCCCGCTGTCCACGGCACGGTAGACGCGGTAGCCCGCTACATCCAGCCGCCCCACGGTATTCCAGGCCAGGGTGATCTGCCGCTCTCCGGCATTGACATTCAGGCCGGTGGGGGCGGCGATGGGGCTGTTGGCCAGGGCGTAGCCGCCGGAGACGGCATTGCTCTCATTGCCCGCCCCGTCGGTGACGGTGAACTTCAGCTTGAGGTTGCCGGTGGCGTCGGCGGTGAGCTTTGTGGTGTCCAGGGTCAGCACGCTGCCGTTCCAGGTGACGCCCTCGGTGATCGGGGTCCAATTTTCCTCGCCGGTATAGGGACTCCACCACACCTTTGCCCCGGCGATGACGCCGGAGTTGTCGGTGGCATTGAGGGTAAACGGGAACGCATCCCCCGAGATGCCCGCGCCGGGGGCGGGCGTGACGCCGCTCAGGTTTGGGGCTTCGTCGTCGGGCAGAATCTTCAGGCCCACGGGGATGTCCCCGGTGCGGATGTGCTGGTAGCTGCTGTTGTCAAGCCGGACGTAGACATCCTGCGGCCCGCTCCAGCTGAAGTCATTGGCGGGGATCTTGCAGGTCAGGGTAGCGGCGTAGCTGCCGTCCTCCTGCTTGGTAAAGGAGACAGAGGGATATCCTGTAAGCCGCACCTCTTCCCCGTTCACCGTCCGGCAGAGGATGGCGCTGCCGCCCCGGATGAAGCCGGCGGTGACGGTGACCGAAAGGGTCTGGCCCTGCTCCAGATCTTCGCCGCCGGTTTCCTTGATATCCTGGTCGCCGTAGGTGACAGCGGTGGTTTCCAGCTTTTCACCCTCATAGCAGGTGTCGAAGGTGCCCACCTGGAAGGTGCCGATGTTGCCGTATTCGTTGTAGGCGGCGATGGCATAGAGGTAGTACTTTCCCGCCGACAGATTGTTGGAAGTATAGCTGCTCCCGTCTTCCGCCTTGACATTCACGATGGTGTACTGCCCGGTGTAGCCCGGGGTGTCGGGCAGGGTGGTGGGGTCGCCGCTTGCCCGCAGCTCCTCCACCGCCGCATCCCGCTCGGCTGCGGTGGCGTAGCCGTTGTCGCTTTTGGGGCACCACAGGCGGATGCCGGGGCTGCCCTCCGGGGCGTTCTGCCAGCTGTAGGTGACAGAACTGTAGGTGCTCAGTGTCACCTCGGCGCTGTGGGTGAAGTTGTCCGGCAGGGCCGGACCCACGTTGGCCACCTCAAAGGGGTGGTCATAGGCCGCGGATGGGTTGCCCGCGCTGTCGTACACATAGACCCGCAGGCGGTAGCTGCCGTCCTTCAGGGTGTAGGTGGTGCCCTCCCCGTTGGGGGTAAAATAGGTGGGATCGGGGCCGCCCCCGGGGAAGGTGCGCACGGCGTAGGTGTAGTTGATGCCCAACCGATAGCTGTTCTGGAGCACGTTTTTGGTATTCAGCCACTCGGAGATGGTTGTCTCGCCGTGGATCGTGCCCTGGATGGCGGTGCCGTAAGCGTAATTGTAGGTCCGCGCGCCCTCCAGCAGCACGGCGTCCCCCGTGTCTTCAGCGGGCAGCAGCTGCCAGCTGTAGCTCCTCACCCGGCCGTTGTCCCAGCCGGTGAGGGTGAATCTATACTCGCTGTCCTCGTATTGGCTGCTCACTCCGGTGACGTTGGGGGCGGTGGTGTCGGGCTGCGGGGTGACGATCTGGCTATAAACACCCTGCTCCCCCAGGCCGCCGGCGGCGGTCACCGCCGCCACAGCGAAGGCGTACTGCTCCTTTTGGTACTCGGGGGTATTCTCGCCGCAGGGCTCCATATAATATGTATAGGAGTTGCCGGTGACATCTGTTTTCAGCGCCGTGCCGTTGACGTAGACCCGGTAGCCCGCCGCGCCCGGTACCTCGTCCCAGGTAATGGTGGCCGCGTTCTCGGCAACGGTCACGCTGATGCTGGCGGGGGCGTCCAGGGTGCCGTAGGTCAGGGTCTGGATCTGCTCCGCGGTCCGGCCGGCCCAGTCCACCCCCAGGAAGCGGATGTCATAGCTGCCCCGGGTGAGGGCGCTGCCGCCGAACAGGGAAGAAACTGTTATGGTGAAGGTCACATCGTTCCCCGTCCCCGCGGCGGCGTTGGGGCTGTTCCCGACGTTCCACTGGGTGGCGCCGCTCTTCCGCCAGAAGAACCGGCCGCCCTGGAGCAGGACGTCGTCGGAAGCAGTGACGGAGAAGGTGGACCCACTGTCAAACACACCCTCCGCCACCGGGTTGGAGACCTGGATTCCGCCCGCTGTGGGCGCTGCGGTATCCCCGCTCATGCCGCCCGAGGCCGGCGCGGAGACGCACCAGCTGTCCAGTCCGATCTGCCTGACCCAGCTGTTGGTGCCACCCCAATAGCCTTCGATAGAGCCGAAGTTCAGATACACATCAAAATTATACTGCCCGCCCGGCCGGATGCTGTCGTTGGCCAGGTTTCCGGAGAGCCTGGGGTACCCGGATTTGAAGGTCATCCCCACCGGGAAGCTGTAGTCCCAGGCTTCGGCCGTACCCTCGGCCGAAACATACTGATTCAGTGTCTTTTGGCTGCTGCCCACGTAATAGCGCAGGGTATATCGGACGTCCGCCGTCTTGAGCAGGGCGTTCAGGGCGTCGCGCAAAGCCTCCTCGTTCTGGGGACGGCCGGGGTAGGCGCTGATGTCCAGCTTCTCCACCTCAGCCCAAATCTGGGCGATGGCCTCTTCAGAGAAGGCCAGGTTGGAGGCGTCCACTGTCACGCCGGTGGACGAGCCGCTCACCGTCAAGCCGGTGAGGAGAGGCTTCTCAGTCCCCTCCAGAGTAAAGTCCTGGCCGTAGTCCGGATCAGATGGGTTGCCGCAGGTGTCGTAGCCCACCACCTTCAGGCGGTAGGTGCCCGCGCCCAGGCCGGACAGGTCCAGCTTCACGGTGTTGGTGGTGCCGCTGCTGTTGAAGGCGGGGCTGGGAATGTCGGCCCGGCCGGCAGCGGTGGTGTCCGTGTAGGTCCCCTCCTCGTTCCGCTGGATGGTAAAAAGCGCGTGGGAGGGAGTACCCCAGGCGTCGCTCACCGTGGCCCCCGCCGTATAGGTCAGTCCGGACAGGCTGCCGGTGGCGATGGACACCTCGGGAGCCACGGTCTCCGTAAACCCGGAGGGGTCCGGCCCCGCCGTGCTTGTACGCACGGAGTAGGATGAATTATTGCCGGGGCTGACCGTGAGCACAAAGGTCACCGGCCCCAGGCTGGGGTCCGCCGCCACGGTGGCGGAGGTCTGGCCTGTGACAGTGAGAGACGTTTTGGTGGTCACGGTGCCGGACTCGTCCCGCTGGTACAGTCTGACCGAGCTGGAGGAGCCGGCGGCGGAGGCGGTGAGCACATAAGTCCAGGTGCTGTCCCCGCCGGGGATGGCCTCAGGGTGGTCCCAGCTCAGGTCCACCATCAGGTCGCCGCCGGCCTCGGCGGTGAAATTCCGCACCGTCAGCCCGTCCGAGGGGACGGCGGACTGGTAGGTAACGGTCAGTTTGGCATCATAGGTAATGAAACTCTGTCCGAAGTAGAAGGTGTACTGCTGTCCGTCCACCAAATTGGAAAATCCGCCCATCTGGCAGACCATACCGCTCAGGCCGGTGTCTGCGTTGACGCTTCCGGCGTAGATGAGTGAGGTGCTGCCGCCGGACTGCACCCAAAGCTGACTGTATGTGGACTCCCCCGTCACCTTGAAGCGGGACAGCGGGTGGATGACATCTTCTCCCGCCGTACCGGCCTCATTGCCTCCGGGGCCTACTACGCTGAGGGTGACGCCGCTGTTCCTCGTGCTGTTCAGCGGGACGTCCATGGTGGAGGGCGTCAGAACGTCCCCATCCATTGCGGGTGGGGTCTGGGATTGGGTCCCCGTCTCAGGCGTGGTCTGGGGCTGAGTCCCCGTCTCAGGCGCGGTCTGGGGCTGGGTCCCCGTCTCAGGCGTGGTCTGGGGCCGGGTCCCCGTCTCAGGCGCGGTCTGGGGCTGGGTCCCCGTCTCAGGCGCGGTCTGGGGCTGGGTCCCCGTCTCAGGCGTGGTCTGGGGCTGGGTCCCCGTCTCAGGCGTGGTCTGGGGCTGGGTCCCCGTCTCAGGCGTGGTCTGGGGCTGGGTCC
>NZ_CALWOJ010000002.1 GCF_944383115.1 uncultured Flavonifractor sp.
AATCCCTGAGGATGACCCCCGCAACCCCGCTACCATCGCCGACAACGTGGGCGACAACGTGGGCGACGTGGCCGGCATGGGCGCTGACCTGTATGAGTCCTACGTTGGTTCTATCCTGGCTACCTTTGCCCTGGGCGCCGCCGCTTATGCCACTGAAAATCTGACCTGGAACGCCATGCTGCTGCCCCTGGCCATCGCTGTGGTGGGCGTGATCTGCTCCGTTCTGGGCAGCTTCCTGATCCGCACCAAGGAGAATGCCACTCAGAAGTCCCTGCTGGCCACCCTGCGTAAGGGTACCTACACCGCCGCTATTTTGGCTGCCATTGCCGCCGCCCCCATCACCTACTTTATCATGGGTTCCTGGGGTCCCTACATCTCCATCCTGGCTGGTCTGGTGGCCGGCTGCGCCATCGGTTACTTCACCGAGTACTATACCTCCGACACCTACAAGCCCACTCAGGGCCTGGCCGACTCCACCGAGACCGGCGCCGCCACCACCATCATCGGCGGTATCTCCCTGGGTATGATGTCCACCGCCGCTCCTATCATCATCATCGGCATCGCCATCATTGTCTCCTTCCTGGCCTCCGGCGGCTCCCTGACCACCGGCGGGGCGGAGTATGAGATTCTCTTCTCCAAGGGCCTGTACGGCATCGGCATCGCCGCTGTGGGCATGCTGTCCACCCTGGGCATCACCCTGGCTACCGACGCCTACGGCCCTGTGGCCGACAACGCCGGCGGCATCGCCGAGATGAGCGGCCTGGGCGAGGAAGTGCGCAACCGCACCGACGCGCTGGACTCCCTGGGCAACACCACCGCCGCTACCGGCAAAGGCTTCGCTATCGGCTCCGCCGCACTCACCGCTCTGGCTCTGCTGGTCTCCTATGTAGACGTGGTCAAGGGCAAGCTGGATCACGCCATGGATCTGTCCCTTACCAACCCGGCTGTGCTGGTAGGACTCTTCATCGGCGCTATGCTCACCTTTATCTTTGCCGCCCTCACCATGAGCGGCGTGCAGCGGGCTGCCCAGTCCATCGTGGTGGAAGTCCGCCGTCAGTTCCGTGAGATTTCCGGCATCATGGAGGGCAAGGCCGACCCCGACTATGCCTCCTGCGTGGATCTGTGTACCAAGGGCGCTCTGCATGAGATGGTCATCCCCTCCCTGCTGGCTATCATCGTTCCCGTCATTACCGGCCTGATCCTGGGTGCTGAGGCTGTGGTAGGCCTGCTGGGCGGCGTTACCGTCACCGGTTTCGTTGTGGCCGTATTCATGTCCAACGCCGGCGGTGCCTGGGACAACGCCAAGAAGTACATTGAGGCCGGCCACCACGGCGGCAAGGGTTCCGACTGCCATAAGGCCGCCGTTATCGGCGACACTGTGGGCGACCCCTTCAAGGACACCTCCGGTCCCTCTCTGAACATCCTGATCAAGCTTTGTTCTACCGTTTCCATCGTGTTCTCCGGCCTGATCACCACCATTCACCTGTTCTAAGAAACCATAAAAAAAGGACGCCTAAAGGCGTCCTTTTTTTATGCTATTTCAGCTCAACTCAAACATCCCATGATACAACTGGTAGTATTCCCCCTGCTGAGCCAGCAGGTCTTCATGGCTGCCCCGCTCCACGATCCGCCCGTGTTCCAGCACCATGATGGCGTCGGCATTGCGGACGGTGGACAGCCGGTGGGCAATGACAAATACCGTGCGCCCCTCCATCAACTGATCCATGCCCTTCTCGATCAGGGCCTCGGTACGGGTGTCGATGGAGGAAGTGGCCTCATCCAGGATCAGCACCGGCGGGTCGGCCACCGCCGCCCGGGCAATGGCCAGCAGCTGCCGCTGGCCCTGGGACAGGTTGGCGCCGTCTGCCGTCACCATAGTCTCATATCCCTGGGGCAAGCGGCGGATGAAGGAATCGGCATTGGCAATTTTCGCCGCCTGCTCCACCTCCTCCATGGTGGCGTCCAGTTTACCAAAGCGAATGTTATCGGCAATGGTGCCGGTAAAGAGGTGGGTGTCCTGAAGCACCATGCCCAGGGATCGCCGCAGATCGTCTTTCCGGATGTCTTTCACGTCAATCCCGTCGTAGATCACCCGCCCCTTCTGCACGTCGTAGAAGCGGTTGATCAGATTGGTAATGGTGGTCTTTCCTGCGCCGGTGGACCCCACGAAGGCAATTTTCTGACCCGGTTTGGCAAAGAGGCTTATATCCTTCAGAATGGGGTGGCCGGCGTCATAGCCAAAGGTGACATCCTCGAAGCGAACGTCCCCACGCAGGGGCACCGCAGAGCCGTCCGGCTTGCGCCAAACCCAGCCTCCGTCCCGCTTCTCCATTCTCACCTGACCCTCATCCACCTCCGGCGGCTGGTCCATAGCCTCAAAAACCCGTTCGGCACCTGCCAGGGCAGCCAGCATAAAATTACTCTGCTGGGTGAACTGGTTGATGGGCAGGGCTGCCTGCCGCACAAAAACCAGATAGCTGGCCAGGCTGCCCACATCGGTCATGCCCCGCATGGCCATATAGCCCCCCAGTGCAGCCACAATGGCATAATTAAAATAGGAAATGCTTACCACCGCCGGGATCATGGTGGCGGCATAACCCTGCGCGCCGGTGCCCGCTTTGCGCAGGGACTCGTTCTTCTCCCGGAAACGGCGCAGATTCTCCTCTTCATGGTTGAATACCTTGACTAGCTTTTGCCCGGCCACCATCTCCTCAATATAGCCGTCCAGATCCCCCAGTGCCGCCTGCTGCTTGTTGTAGTAAGCTTTGCTCCGCTTCCCGCTGTAGCGGATGTAGAGGAACATGACCACATAACACACCGCCACTACCAGAGTAAGCCGCCAGTTCAGGATAAAAAGCATGGTTAACGTACCGACCACCTGGATAAAACTCTGGATTACCATGGCAAAGCTATTATTCAAAGCGTCCGAAATGGTATCCACATCGTTGGTAAAGTAACTCATCACATCGCCGTGGCGGCGTGTATCGAAAAAGTGCAGCGGCAGCTTCTGGAGATGGGCAAACAGATCCCGGCGGATATCAAAAAGCACCTTCTGGGCCGCCTTGACCATGGTCTGGGTATAACCCCAGGCGGCCAAAGCGCCTGCCAGATAGATGAGGGCAGTGAGGGCCACCCCTCGCAGCAGGGCTTCCACCCCCCCTGTTGCCAGGTTGTTGACCAATGGCCGGATCATATAGGTGCCCAGCAGGTTAGCTAACGCACTGATCGTAACCAGCACGGCCACTGCCAGCAGCAAAAACTTGTGCCGCCCCAGATAGGATAGGAGGGTACGCAGGGTATAGCCCAAGTGTTTAGGTTTCCTGCTGCTGATCTGACGGGCCATCTTCCTCCCCTCCTTTCATCTGGGATGCGTAAATTTCCTGATATACGGGGTCCTGCGCCAATAGTTGTTGATGGGTACCGCAAGCGTGGATCTTACCGTCCTCCAGAATTACAATGAGGTCGGTATTCATCACCGAGGTGACCCGCTGGGCAATGATAATTTTGGTCACACCGGTCAACCTGGCCAGAGCTTCTCGAATTTTGCCCTCAGTAGCGGTGTCCACTGCGCTGGTTGAATCATCAAAGATCAGAATCTTCGGCTTTTTCAGCAGGGCCCGGGCAATACATAACCGCTGCTTCTGTCCGCCGGAGACGTTGACGCCTCCCTGCCCCAGATCGGTATCCAGGCCCTCCGGCATCCGCTCCAGAAACTCGTCTGCGCAAGCAGCCCGGCAGGCGTTCCACAGGGTCTCGTCATCCGCATTGGAGTCGCCCCATTGCAGATTCTCCCGGACGGTACCGGAGAAAAGCACATTTTTCTGAAGCACAATGCTGACCGCGTCACGCAATACTGTCAGGTCATAGTCCTTTACGTCATGTCCCCCTACCCTGACTACACCCTCAGTCGCGTCATACAGTCGCGGAATCAGCTGCACCAGTGTGGTCTTGGCCGATCCGGTGCCTCCCAGCACACCCACCGTTTGCCCTGCCCCAATGTGCAGACTCACTCCGGACAGGGCATACTCCCTGGCACGGGCGTGGTATTTGAAAGAGACCCCCTCAAATTCCACGCTACCGTCCGGCACCTCTTTGACAGGCTCCGGCGGATTAGTCAGAGCCGGTTCCTCATCCAGCACTTGAGCAATGCGGTGGGCGCTGGCCAGAGACCGGGTAAGCAGTAAAAAGACGTTGGAGATCATCATAAAGGAGTTCATAACCTGGAGTACATAGCTGAGAAAACCGGTCAGTTCCCCCACCTGAAGGCTGCCGTCCAGGATCATACCACCGCCGAACCACAAAAGAAGTACGATTGCGGTATACATGGTGAACTGAAACGCCGGCAGATTGAATACAGCAATATGGAACGTCCGCTGACTGGTTTCCATCAGTTCCTCATTGACCTGCCGGAATTTCTCCTCCTCATATTCGCCGCGCACAAAAGCTTTTACCGCCCGGATGGCTGTCAGCCCCTCCTGCACCACGTTGTTAAGCCGGTCCATGGCCCTCTGGAGTCTGCCGTACATGGGCGCCACTTTGCGCACCACAAAATAGAGAATAAGCCCCAGAATGGGGGCGGTCACTACAAAAATCATGGTTAGGCGTGCATTCATCCAAAAGGACAGGCCCAGACCCATCACCAGCATCACCGGACTGCGCACCAGGGGACGCAGCCCACCGTTGACGGCATTCTGGAGTACCGTCACATCGGTAGTCATGCGGGTAACCAGGGAGGCGGTCTCAAAATGGTCCAGATTAGAGAAGGCATAACCCTGCACTTTCTCATATTGCGCCTCACGGATCCGCGCGCCCCAGCCGTAGGCAGCCCGGGCGGCAAAGCGGGCATACAGCAAACCGGTAATCAGCGCCAGCAAGGCGCATCCACCCATCTGCAGTCCTTTTATTACAATGTAGTGCAGATCCCGGTTTTCCACACCCACGTCGATCAGATCCGCCATCAACACCGGTATCACCAGCTCAAACGCAGTCTCCACCAACACCAAAAGCGATCCGATGAGCATGTCCCGCCGATACGGCCCCAGGTAGGACAGCAGGCGCCTGAGTTCATTCACGGCTGCTCCTCCTTCCCCGTTTTCAGGTTGCAGTATGCCCGGCTCAGATAATCGGCAAACTGCTCCCGCTCTTCAGGCGCAAAACCTGCCAGCATTTGCTCCTCCATTTGCCGGCAGCAGGCCTGCCAGGCATCGTAAGCCTGACGCCCGGCAGGGGTGATTTCCAGCCTGTCCCGGCGTTTGTCCTGCCCGTCCGCACTGCGGGTCACAAACCCGCCCTTTTGCAGACTATCCAACATCCGACATACCGCAGCGGGATCAATCTCAAAGTAATCAGCCAGCCGCCGCTGAGAACTGGGGCCATGGCTGCTCAAATACCCCAGCAGTTTGGGCTGCCCTGTTCCCAGTCCCACCTGTGCCAGGCAGGGCCGCAACGCCCCCCGCTGAGCATGAAACGCCCGGTAGAGCAGCATATGGAACGATTTCTCCATCTCTCTCCCCTCCAAATTGATATGTCAATCATTGATATATCAATTATAGTTCTAAGAAAATGCCTGTCAAGCCCTTGTCGCGGCCTTTCCACTTGCAACACGGCCCGCAACGTGGGATAATATTACCACCCAATGCAAAAAAGGAGGCCCTCCCCATGGAAGGTAAGAAAGCATACCGCCCGGAAAACCTGCACTACCTGAAAATGCTGGCCCGACAGTACCCCAACGTCCAGGCCGCCAGCACCGAGATCATCAACCTCCACGCCATCCAGAACCTGCCCAAGGGTACCGAGCATTTTATCTCCGATGTCCACGGGGAGTATGAGGCCTTCCTCCATATCCTGAATTCGGCCTCCGGCGTGGTGCGGGAAAAGCTGGATTCCCTGTTTGCCACCACCGTGTCCAAGGCCGACCTGGATCAGTTGGCCACCCTCATCTACTACCCCCAGGAAAAGCTGGAGGAGATCGAACGAGAGACCCCCGACATGCGGGAGTGGTACCGGATCACCTTCCATCGTCTGATTGAGATGTGCCGGCTGGTCAGTTCCAAATACACCAGATCCAAAGTCCGCAAAGCCATGCCGCCGGAGTACGCCTACATCATTGATGAAATGATCCATACCCACTATGAGGATATGGACAAGCGGGACTATTACGAAAATATTATCTCCACCATTATCGACATCGACCGGGCCTCCAACTTCCTGGTGCAGCTGTGCGAACTCATCAAGCGTCTGGCCGTGGATCACCTCCACCTGGTGGGCGACATCTTCGACCGGGGCCCCCGTGCGGACATCATTCTGGACTCTTTGATGGACTACCACAGCGTCGACATCCAGTGGGGCAACCACGACGTGCTGTGGATGGGGGCCGCCTCCGGCTCCCGCACCCTGGTGGCCACCGTGCTGGCCAACTCCCTGCGCTACAATAACCTGGAGGTCATCGAAACGGGCTACGGCATCTCCCTGCGCCCCCTGTCCGTGTTTGCCAACGAGGTGTATAAGGACTGCGACGTCCACTGTTTTGAGGTCAAGCTGACCGGTGAAGACGCCGCTCACTACACTGAAAAAGACAAGCTGCTGGCCGCCCGGATGCACAAGGCCATCACCATCATCCTCTTCAAGCTGGAGGGTCAGAAACTGCTGCGCAATCCCTGCTTCGGCATGGCAGACCGGCTGCTGCTGGATAAGATCGACTACGAGAATAAGTGTATCACTATCGACGGTACCACCTATCCCCTGAAGGATACCGACTTCCCCACCGTGGATCCCAACGATCCCTATACCCTCACCCAGGAGGAGAGCGCCCTCATCAATCAGCTGACCAGCTCCTTCCTCCACAGTGAAAAACTTCAGCGCCACGTCCGCTTCCTCTATTCCAAGGGCAGCCTGTACAAGATCTACAACGGCAACCTGCTCTTCCACGGCTGCATTCCCATGACGGAAGACGGCCAGCTTCAGTCCTTCACCATCGGCGGCGTTACTCTGTCGGGCAAGGCTTTCCTGGACTATGCCGACACCAATGCCCGCCGTGCCTATTACAGTAAGCCTGGAACCGAGGAACGTGAGTTCGGTATGGACTTCCTTTGGTTCCTGTGGGCGGGCCGCAACAGCCCCATCTTTGGGCGGAACCGAATGACTACTTTTGAGCGGCGGCTCATTCTGGACGAGTCCACCTGGACCGAACCCAAAAATGCCTATTACCAGCTGTACAACGATCCCGCAGTCTGCGAATTCCTCCTCAGGCAGTTTGGGCTGGAGGGCCCTCACTGCCATATCATCAACGGCCACATCCCGGTGAAATCCAAAAAGGGCGAGAGTCCCATGAAGGCAGGCGGCAAGCTGCTGGTCATCGACGGCGGGTTCTGCAAGGCCTATCAGAAAACCACCGGCATTGCAGGCTATACCCTCATCTACAACTCCTCCTGCTTCCGGTTGGTCTCCCATGAACCCTTTGTGGGCAGGGCCAATGCCATTCGTGAGAATCAGGACATCGCTTCCACCTCTGTGGTATTCGAGCGGCTGGAGTCCCGGCTGAAAATTGCAGGCACCGACGTAGGCCGCCAACTCCAGGAGCAAATCGACGATCTGATGGCTCTGGTTCAGGCATTCCGCAGCGGCGAGATTGTAGAGGATCACAAGGATTAATACACCGACACAGGGGACGGCGTACTTGTACGGCGTCCCCTGTGTCAATCTCAGGATGCTCGGGGGCTTGACGATCTCCCAACAGCCTGATATACTTTTACTAATTTAGTAAATTAGTAATTTACTTATATTTTGGAGGTATACGATGCGGATTCCAACCAATTTAAAGCACAAGCCTGTCTTTGTAGTTGAAGATTACGGCAACATTGATGGCCGTTACGCTTATGATACCGATGCCCAGGGTCTTAGCCTTGGTCTGGCGCAGTGGAATGACCGAGGCCGGGTAGACGTCTCTGCAAAAGTCTGGCGGCATACCGGTGAGAAGTGGTCCCGCCAGTCGGAAGAACTGCCCCTCCATCGTGTGCTGGATCTGGCTATCCTCACCTGTCGGGCGGTTCACTACATCCGGGAGGAGAGTTACCGCTACCCCGCCCTGTTTGACCCCGATCATCCGCAAATTGATCGGGTGGGGCTTCAGGGCGATGCGATGACGGTGGCGGTATGTACGAAAAACGAGTGCATTGGCCAAGATATCGCCCTGTTCCGGGACGCGCTGGCCCGGGACGGCGATCTGCTTGGCGAGCGGATGCAGACACTGGCCCGCCTGCTGGCTGAGTTAGGCTATCACGGCTGAAGGCAGCAAGTTATCTTTTTTTGACAATTGTCTGGTAATTCGCTATACTGTTATAGGCTGTTTCAGCGGCGCCTCAATCTGTGCCCAGGAGCGTTTCCTCCGGCAGCGTAGATTTCTATTTGAGTCTGTTGGGAAAAGAGGTTCATACCACATGGTTTCTCACTATCCCCGCCGTTTGTTATGGGTCGTATTGGGAATGGTTGTCAGTGCAGTGGGCATTGTCATGATGCTTCAGGCCAATATCGGATTGGAGCCATGGAGCGTATTACAGCAGGGTATGGCTCAGACTTTCGGCATTACCTACGGTACCGCTTCCGTCATTGTCGGCGCCGCCGCCATCGGTGTTGCCATCCTTTTCGGAGAGGGCTTCGGCATCGGCACCATTCTGAATATCACCCTGTGCGCCATCTTTATTGATTTCATGCTGGCCCACGGCTGGATGCCCCTGATGCAGAATCTGTTCTCCGGAACGCTGATGCTGCTGGGCGGGCTGGAGTTGTTGGCCATTGGTACCTGGCTTTATATGAAGGCGGCGCTGGGCGCCGGTCCGCGGGACTCTCTGATGGTAGCGTTGGCTCGAAAAAGCCACCATTCTGTCGGCCTCTGCCGGGCTCTGGTGGAGATCGGCGTGATTATCATCGGCTGGCTGCTGGGCGGACAGGTCGGCATCGGCACCGTGATCTCCGCCGTGGTACTGGGTACCCTTTTCAATTTGAATTTTGCATTGTTTCGCTTTCGGGCCGCAGAGGTCCATCAGGAAAACCTGGCGGAAAGTATCCGCAATCTCACCAAACGCGGTACCACCACACGTTCATAAAACAAGGCCTCCGTCCCGCGGGACGGAGGCCTTGTTTTATTATGTAGGTTTTTTACTTGCCGCTGCAGGCGGTGCAGCCACCGCACTGGGGGTGCGCCTGCTGCCACAGCTTATCGGCAGTGGGCTTCCAGTTGTCGGCATAGGGATGAGTCTTGGCCGTCAGATGCTCCACGGTCTCAGGAGACTGGGGATCGGTAGAGTGGGCACCGGTCTCCCGTACGATCTTTTCAATACACTCGGGATTCTCCAGCATGGGGCAGGGACGAAGCATATTGTCGTTAAACGGCTGGTTGTTGTGGTACGCCATAAACAGCGGGGACTGCAGACACTCCAGCAGGGTCTTCTCATGGATGTTGGAGTCGGAGTAGTGAATGAAGACGCAGGGATCCACATCGCCGTTGGCGTTGATATGCAGGTAGCGGCGGCCGCCGGCAATGCATCCGCCCACATACTCACCGTCGTTCTGGAAGTCCATGGCGAAGATGCCCTTGGTCTGGCGCATGGCGCGGATACGGTGATAGATCTCCTCACGCTGCTCGGGGGTGGGCATCAGCTCGGGCGCGGCGTCATTGCCCACGGGCATGTAATGGAAGAACCACACAAAGTAGGCGCCCAGGTCGATGATCTTGTCGTAGAACTCCTCGCTGGTGATGTCCTTGTAGTTGACGCTGGTATAGCAGGTGGAGATACCGAAGGGCAGGTGATGGCTCTTCAGCAGGGCCATAGCATTGGTAACCTTCTCGTACACACCCTGGCCACGGCGGCTGTCGTTGGCCTCCTCAAAGCCCTCCAGGCTGATGGCGGGAATAAAGTTCTTTACCCGCAGCAGATCCTGGCAGAACTCCTCGTCAATCAGAGTAGCGTTGGTGAAGGACAGGAACGCCGCATCGCTGTGCTTCTCACACAGAGCGATAATATCCTTCTTGCGCACCAGAGGCTCGCCGCCGGTGTAGATGTACATATAGATGCCCAGTTCCTTACCCTGAGTAATGATAGAATCGATATCATCAAAGGTCAGGTTGAGCTTGTTGCCGTACTCAGCCGCCCAGCAGCCGGTGCAATGCAGATTACAGGCAGAAGTGGGATCCAGCAGGATAGCCCAGGGAATATTGCAGCCATACTTCTCCCGCATCTTCTCCTGCTTGGGCCAACCCACCAGGTTGGCGTTGACAAAGAAGTTGTTGAATACCGTCTTCAGGACATCGGGATCCGTCTGAGTCCAGACCTTCTCGATCAGCTGGTGCCAGCAAGAATCTTTATCGTTGATGACCCGATCAAAAGCCTCGCGCTGAAGAGACAGGGTATCCCCTGCAAATTTATTGACCAGATCCATGACCTTGCTCATATTGTTCATGGGATCTTTATCCAAATAATCAAACACCTTGGCCAGACCGTATCGCTTCAGGCTGTCAGGAATTTTCATCTTTCTTTACCCCTTTCACGGCATAACAATACCTATCGTTGTGGTCATAATACCGTTTTTGATGAAAATTGAAAATAGACAAAACCCGTTTCCTGTCCAAACTCTATACAAAAACGGCAGTTTGCTTAAAAACCTTTCAGAATCTTCCTCTCTATTTATATAATTTTTACCACTCCGCCATATAATATTTCATATTATATTAGCCAGACGGCGGCAATTTCTGGTTGTCACGCTCCCGCTTTTCTCCGGAATGGACGACGGAAGCAATGGCAATCGATTTGTGACCGTACTTGTCCCGAATGGAGTCCATGGCTCTTTCCAGCTTCTCCAGTTTATCCCGGCGAGGAATGGCATTGGCTGCGAACAGGTCTACCTGTTCCCCTGCCGTCTCTTCTTCCAGCAGATTCTGAGCGGTAACCGTAAGGGCGCGTACCGGCTGGCGCTCGCTCCAGCAGGAGCGCAGCAGTTCCATTGCCCCCTCGGTCAGATCCCGGGATACATAAGTGGGCGCGGTAAGCCGCTTCTGGCGGCAGATGTCTTTGAAAGCTGGGTCGCGAACTGTAATTTGCACAGTGGTACACTTCAGGCCGTGTTTGCGCAGGCGGACTGCCACCTCGTCGGCCAGTTCAGACAGCGCGGTATGCAGCTGCTCCCATCCAACCAGATTGCGTGGAAAGGTAAGCCCACTGCCCACCGATTTGGGGCCGGGCATTTCACGGGCCGGAATCACCGGCCCATGTTCCCTGCCGGTGGCATAGTCGTGGAGGGTGTAGCCACCCTTCCCCAGGATCTCCCCCAAACTCTCCCGGTCAAAGCGGGCCAGATCCCCAATGGTACGCACACCGTACCCTGCCAGTACCCGGGCCGCCGCCCTGCCCACAAAGAGCAGATCAGTCACCGGAAGAGGCCACAGCAACTCCCGATAATTCTCCCGCGTGATCACAGTGGTAGCGTCCGGCTTTTTATAGTCACTGCCCATTTTGGCAAAAACCTTATTGAAAGACACTCCCACCGACACGGTGAGGCCCAGCTCATCCCGAATCACACGGCGTATCTCATCGGCCAGCGCCTTCCCGTCCCCGCCGAACAGGTGGAGCGTTCCCGTCACATCCAGCCAGCTCTCATCAATGGAAAAGGGCTCCACCAGGTCGGTATATCGCTCATAGATAGCGTTGACTTTCCGGGAGTACTCCCGATATTTCCAGTGGTGGGCGGGCAGCAGCACCAGGTCCGGACATTTCCGCCGGGCCTGCCAGATGGTCTCGGCAGTCTGAACCTTATATCGTTTGGCCGGCTCATTTTTAGCCAGGATAATGCCGTGACGGCTCTCCGGGTCTCCACATACCGCCACCGGCTTGTCCTTCAACTCCGGATGGTCCAGCAGTTCCACCGAGGCATAAAAGCTGTTCAAATCACAGTGAAAAATGACCCGGTCCACATCCGCCCCCTCCTTCCTGCCAAAAGGATACGGTCTTTTCTTATATTATATGCCTTCTTTCTTTAGAAGTCAAACATCCGTTCTATATCTCCGTAGGTTTTATTTGCTGGAAGCAGCAAAAAAGACCGGCGTATGGGCCGGTCTTTTTGCTTGTATTACCGTTTACCGTGGATCAGAGGAGACAGGGGCTTATAGACCAAAAAGCAGATAGCTGCTACCAGTAATCCCTTCAACAGGGTAAAGGGCGCATTGAACACAATCAGGCACTCCAGCAGCCCGTTGACCGAGGGCCGGATGGCTTGATACATACTGATGATCGTATCAATGGGCATAAAGTTGGCATAAATAGGGTAAGTCACATAGTAGTTCAGCGGAATGGACAGCAGGGCCATGATGACCGCTCCAATCAGCGCACCAAGAATAGCGGTCTTGCGGGATTTATGCAGCCGGTAGATCAGGCCCGCCGGAAACACAAAGCAGGCGCCCAGCAGGAAATTGCACAGTTCCCCCGCACCACCGGTGGTGGTGATGAGCAGATGGAGCAGGTTTTTCACCAGGCACACCACCACACCGTACACCGGCCCCAGGCCGAAGGCTGCCAGCAAGGCAGGCAACTCGGATACATCCATTTTCACAAAGCTGGGGATGATAGGAAGAGAAAATTCCAGGAACATCAGCACAAAGGCCACAGCCGAAAACATAGCTGTGACCGTAACGGCACGAGCCCCAACCCGCCGCCGGGCGGAAACAGAATTCGTCATAACAAAACACTCCTCATTACTGGATCTGCTGAACCAAACTGCCGTTCAGAGTTCCAAGCAATGGGAGCGTGCCAATGGTATCACACGTCTTCTTCCATCCAGACTTCGCAAGTAAATGCGTCACTGTCGGTCCCGGAATTTCACCAGGTCAGCCACAAAACGGCTCGCGGACTATACCGCCGATCGGGATTTTCACCCTGCCCTGAAGACAGTCATTCAGTTATCATTCCCTATTATACACATTTCAGCTTTATTTGCAACCACTTTCTGTGTGCTGAAATTTGCAAAACAAATGTTCGATTTTTCATTGACTTGTCCTGCTGAATATACTACAATATGGTTCATAAGATGAACTTGGAGCGGGGGGTGCGCCATGCAACGGGAGATCAGCTGCTGTTTTACCGGCCACCGGCCGGAAAAACTGCCCTGGGGGGAAGCGGAACAGGACCCACGCTGTCTGGAGCTGAAAGACAAGCTGGCAACCGCCGTGGAAACGGCCTATGAGGCGGGATGCCGGCATTTTTTGTGTGGGATGGCCCGAGGCTCAGACTTCTATTTTTGCGAGGCGGTGCTGGCTCTGCGGGATCGGCTGCCCGGTGTTACCCTGGAGGCGGTCATCCCCTGTGAGGAACAGGCCGCCCGGTGGTCTGAACGGGACAGAGACCGATACTACGCCTTGGTCGCTTCCTGCGACGGCGAAACCATGGTACAACGTCACTACGACAAGAACTGCATGCTCCGGCGCAACCGTTATCTGGTAGACCACGCCGCCCGGCTCATTGCCGTTTACGACGGAATGCTGGGCGGTACGATGTATACCATTGGTTACGCTATGAAACAGGGCCTTACGCTGGATATTCTTTATCTTTAAACGTAAAAACGGTGGAAAAGGGGGCAGCCCCTTTTCCACCGTTTCATATTACAGATCTTTACCTGCCCGGTAGGCCAATACCACATACTCCCAATGTTCCTCTGCCTCCGGGCGGAGACCGCCATGCTCTTCCAGGTAGCGTTCTACCAATTCCATCAGTTCTATCCGCTGGGCGCTGTCCAGATGGAGGGCCCCAAACCGGAGTACCCCGTAGTCATGCAGCGTCTGTTCATCATAACGATACACATTGTCCAACAGGCTGCGGTATGTACTGTCCACCAGATTGGCTGCCAACGCCTCCCGTTCACCCTGGAAGGGATCTCTCCGCCCCAGGCACAGCCGCAGCTTCACGTCCCGCATCTGGTAATAAGTCGTCTGACTCCCGTCCACCCGCTTACCTTCCTTGGCGGATACCAGCCCCATCTTTACCAATTTAGTCAAATGGGTGTGGGCCGCATTGGGTGAAAGCTGCATCCGTTCCGCTACCTCGTTGGCGGACAGGGGCCTGGCCACCAGCCGCAGCAGATGGACCATCTCCTGCCGTACCGGATTGAGCATGACCCGGAACTGCTTTTTTTCCACCAGATCAATTATCCCGTCCACCGTTGTAGCCCCCTTGCTGGACAGTTCCTTTCCTGCCTCGGCGGTATATTAGGTATCAAAAGGCGTTCTCTCTGCTCTGTTGATATTATGATAACACTTTCCTTTTGGTAATGGCAAGGTTTTTTCTGGCTGGTGGCCTATTTTTTCCCTCTCATTTCAGGACTGAACATCCTCCCCTTCGCTGACTACCAGCGTGTCGCCCTGGCAGAGTACCGTACCTCCTTTCGGCACCACGGCAGTACCATCCGCACGGCGAACCAACACAATAAGTGCCTCCCCAGGCAGATCCAGCTCCCGGATAGTGCGGCCGATCCAGTCTTTGTGTTCCTTCACCGGTAATTCCTTCAGACTGACTCCTCCGTCGTCCTCATAGACCGGCGTACTCACCACCAGCAGGTCCCCTGCACAAATTACCGTGCTTCCATTGGGGATCAGATTTTCTTCGCCGCGCCGGATGGTGACGACCAGAGCATCGGCAGGCAAACTGCACTCTCCTACGGTTTTCCCTTCCCAATGATGTCCGGCCTCTATCCGAAAACGAGTTAAATGCAGTTGCCGCTGATCCTGGTAGTCGTTGAACGTACGGCTGACATTATCCTCAGTATCCACCATATTCAGCCGTCTGGCCACCAAAGGCAGCAGAGAACCCTGTACTGCCACCGACAGCAGCGAGATACAAAACACGATGTGAAACAAGTCGTAGCCGATCTCCGCTCCGCTGGCCAGAGCCATAATGGCAAAGACGATGGACGCCGCGCCGCGCAAGCCCGCCCACGATACCAGCAAGCACTGCCGCACCTTGCATCCAAATGGAAGCAGCATGAGAAAGACCGCCGCCGGTCTGGCCACAAAAGTAAGGAAGAGGGCGATAGCGACAGCAGGAAAAAGTACGGCGGGTATCTGTGTGGGATAGGAGAGCAGGCCCAGCAGAAAGAAAATCATGATCTGCGCCAGGCCGGTGAGCCCATCAAAAAAATGGACCAACGATACCTTGTGCGGGATCTTGGCATTCCCCAGAAGAATGCCCGCCAGATAAGCGCCCAGATATCCGTTGCCCCCTACGGCGGCAGGTAGGGCATAAGACAGCAGCGCGGCTGCCAACACAAAAATTGAATCCAGTCCATCAGCCAGGGGCAGCCAGCGTAACACCAGGATGGCCAGCCCCGCTACCGCCACCCCCAGCACAATGCCAAAGGCCACCTGAGCAAAAATCATTCCCGCCAGATTACCGTTCTCCCCCACACCCATCAGTGATAGTGCGATCATCGTCAGCATATAGGAGACCGGGTCGTTGCTGCCACTCTCCAATTCCAGAAGAGAAGCCGTGTGATACCGCAGGCTCAGTTTCTTGGATCTCAGGATGGAAAAGACCGAGGCGGCATCGGTAGAACTGATGACCGCACCGATGAGAAAACTAACAAGCGGCTGAAAGCCTAGCACAAAGTGGCAAAAAAGCCCGGTCAGCAAAGCCGTCGCCGCCACACCCAGGGTGGAAAGGGCCACCGCCCGCACTGCCGCCGGCCTGGCCGCCTCCCAGCGGGTGCCGAAGCCGCCATAAAACATAATAAAAATCAGCGCCACCGAGCAGGTTTGCTCCGCCACCGTAAAATCATCAAACGGAATCCGCAGCAGCCCGTCAGAACCAAAAAGCATTCCCAACGCCATAAACAGCAGCAGCGCAGGCACACCAGCCTTTTGGGACAGCCGTCCGGCCAGAATACAGGCTATCAGCACCACCGCGCACAAAAGCAAAACATTTACCATATATTCCCTTTCATTGTTTAAAAAATAGCTTCGGTCCTATACGGGCCGGAGCTGGACGTACAGTTTGAGCGTCACCGCGCAACTCTCCCAGCATAATATCGGGGATCCAGGGCATCCCTCAGCCCGTCGCCGATCCCCGCCAGACACAGCACTGTTAAAATAATACAAAGTCCCGGCGGCAGCCATACCCAGGGCCGGCCTGTCAATACCGTCAGGTTGCTGGCATACTGGATCATACTGCCCCAGGAGGCCTGGGGCGCCCGGATACCGAAACCCAGAAAACTGAGGCTGGACTCAGATAAAATGGCCCGCCCCGCCCGCAGGGGAATGGAACACCACACCGGGGAAATAACGTTGGGCAGTACGTTGCGCCGCAGAATGGTACCCGTCCTGGCGCCCAAAGCCCTGGCCGCCACCACATATTCCCGGTCGCGCACCGCCAGAGTATTGCCGTATACCAGCCGGGCGATGCCAGTCCATCCCAGCAGTCCCAATACCAGCACAAGATTGAGGACCGAGGCGCCCGTCAGCGTTACCAGGCACAATACCAGCACAATACTGGGAAAGGTTTGAAAGATATCGGCAAGCCGCATGATCCAAAATTCCCACGCGCCCCGGCGATAGCCTGCCAAAAGGCCCAGAGGCACGCCTACCGCCACACTGATGGCCGCAGAACTCAGGCCGATCAGCAGAGAGACCTGCCCTCCGCTGAGCAAACGGGCCAACAAATCCCGGCCCACATCGTCGGTACCCAGGGGGTGTTCCGCCGAGGGCGGCGCCCAGAAGCCGGCCTCCAGATCGCTGACATTGGGCGCAAGGCCCAGCATCGGGGGCAGCAGAAAGACTGCCAGCAGCTCCAAACTCAGGATCAACAGGCAGGCCATCGCTCGCCGATCCCTTCGAAACCGGGCCCAGGGGCCCCGGTCCAACCGTGTCATTTCCATGGCCCTACCCCTTCCCATAGCGCACCCGGGGATCGGCAATGCCGTAAATCAGATCCAGGAGCAAATTGGTCAGGAGTACCGTCAGGGCAATGATCACCGTGACTCCCATCACCACAGCATAGTCCCGACTTGAAATACCGGAAAACAGCAGGCTGCCCATACCGGGCCAACCGAATACCTGCTCCACCACCACGGACCCGCCGATGATGTGGGGAATATGGCTGAGAATGGTAGTGAGTACCGGGATCAGCGCACCGCGAAACGCGTGACGCACCATGACCGCCCGGTCGGTCAGTCCTTTGGCCCAGGCAGTACGGATATAGTCCTCACCCATTACTTCCAGGCAAGCAGTCCTGGTCTGTTTCACCAACTCCCCTACGCTGCTCAGGCAAACCACTCCGGCAGGCAGAATCAGATGGCGGATCAGGTCACCCAAACCGGTAAACCGCCCGGCGGAATACATCCCATTGGCCGGCAACCAGCCCAGGGTAACGGAAAAGAGGAAGATCCCCGCCAGGCAAAGGAAGAATCCGGGTACCCCGAAGCTGACCAGGCTGAGGGCGGAAGCCGTACGATCCCATCCGGACCGCGGCTTCCAGGCAGCCATCACACCCAAAGGCAAGGCAATCGCCACAGCCAGAACTACCCCTGTGCCGGTCAGCAGCAGGGACGGCCCCACCCGCTGGGCAATGAGATAGGCCACCGGCCTCCCATTGGCATAAGAGGTACCCAGATCCCCCTGGAGCAGGTCACCCAACCAGGCAAGATATCGCTGGGGCAGAGACTGATCCAGGCCCAGCGATGCGGCCAGGGCGGCGCGGTCGGCATCGGTTGCGCCGCTCCCCTCCCCCATCAGGTCCAGAATAGAACCCTGGGCCAGATTGAGCATGCAGAATACCAGGATTGTGATCCCGAAAAAAACCGGGATGGCCGTCAAAAGGCGACGTCGAATATAACATCCCATAAGTATCGCTTCCTCCTGCACTTCCGGCCCCGGGAACGAGGCACGGGCCGCTATGGGCGGCGGCCCTACGGAGGTTTATCATTTGATTTAGGCAAGGCCCCGTCAGGCCGCCTTCATGCGCCAGGCCCAGATATTCTCGTTGGAGAAGCTGGACGAGGGGTAGTCAATGTGATCCACGGTAGGCGACTGCACATGGAGGGTACGGCCAAACCACAGGGGAATAAAAGGCCGCTCATCCGCCAGCAGCTCCTGGAGCTTATCCAGCAGCACCTGGCGCGTCTCCCAGCCGGAAGCCGCTTTGATCTGGTCGATGTAGTAGGTATAGGGCTCCAGATCTGTAATGTGGAAGATATTATTGCTCTCACTGAGTCGGCTCTCGGTAAACCACAGGGGCAGAGCGCCGGGGGTATGGCTGGCAATGGCCATATCGTACTTGCCATCCGCCATACCGGAGAAGAGGGCGGCGGAGTCTACCGTCTCGATGGTCACATTCATGTCCACCTCGGCCAGTTCCTGCTGCATGAGGGCGGCAAGGCCCGAGCGGTTGGAGGTGCAGGCCAGCGTATAGGTTTGACCATCATACCCGCCCTGCTCCAGCAGCCTGCGGGCGCCCTCCACATCCCGTGACCAGGTCAGGGCGCAGGTATATTCCGTGCCCGGAGTCACATCGGTGGCAGTGGGCTCACCCAGGCCCCGGGTGGACTGAAGGCACAGGGCCTCCTTATCCAGAGCCAAATCAATAGCCCGGCGTACCTGGGCGCTGGGAATGGTCTCACAGTTGAGCATCAGTTCGTAGAAGGTGTTGGGTACTTCTCCTTCCACAACCTCCAGACCGGCAGCCCGGGCGGTCTCGGCGTCCTCCACCGACACATTGCCGCCAAAGGCATAGTAATCCAGGTCTCCCGCAATAAGGGATGACAGCAGATTGGACTTATCCATCACTGTGATCACCAACTGGTCAAAATCCGGACTTCCCAGCTGATAATTTTGATTGACTTCCAGCACCAGCTGGCTGCCGGGGAGCTCCTCCACAAACTTGCAGGGGCCGGAACCCACCGGGGCGTCCCACAGATCCAGATCCATGATTTGGGCGGGAGCGGTATCCGTCAGCAGATGGGTGGGCAGCACATAGAGTTCCCGGTTTTTGTCCAGCAGGAAATCCTCCGGCGTGGTGGGACTCTTGAAGGTCAGCTTGAGGGTATGCTCGTCCACCGCCTCCGCCCCCAGCTGCTCCCCCTCCACGGCACAGCCGTTGCTGTCGGTGCCGGCCAACACGGAGAAGGTACCACGGCCCAAAGCAGGACAATCCGGGTTGGTGATCAGCGCAATGGTATCCGCCCAGTGCTGGGCGGTCACGGGTGTACCGTCATGGAAGGCCGCCTTCTCATCCAGGTGGAATACCACAGCAAGGCCATCCTCCGTGCTTTCCCAACTCTTGGCCCCCCGGGGATCCAGGGTACCGTCGGCGTGAACATAGGCCAAACGGTCATAGATCTTGTCGCAGATAATGCGGGTATAGTTGCTGCCGGACGGGCTGTTATATGGCATCAGAGAATCCCAGGCGTTGGACAGACCATAGCGTACCGTGACCTGCTCCGCGGTCTCTTCCTCTCCGCCGCAGGCTGTCAGCCCCAGGGCCAGAACGGCTGCCATCAGCAATGCGATCAGTCGTCTCATGTCATTCCTCCGTCTTTTTTTATTCCACCGTCACAGATTTAGCCAGGTTTCTGGGTTTGTCAATATCACACCCCCGCTGGAGGGCGGTATAGTAGGCAAACAGCTGCATGGGCACCACCGCTAGGGAGGGCAGCAGCATGGGGTGGGTCTCCGGGATGGCGATCACATGATCCGCCGTCCGGCTCAGATCCGCCGCCCTGTCCCGGGTGGTAAGGCCCAGTACGTCGGCCCCCCGACTCTTGACCTCCACCGCGTTGGACACTGTCTTTTCAAACAGAGGCCCGCATCCAGCCAGGGCTACCACCAGAGTACCCGGCTCGATCAGGGAAATGGTGCCGTGCTTCAGTTCGCCGGCAGCGTAGGCCTCCGAGTGGATATAGGAGATCTCCTTCAGCTTCAGGGAACCCTCCAGCCCCACAGCATAGTCCAGGTTCCGTCCAATGAAAAACATGGAGGGCCGGTTGAAATACAGGGAGGCAAAATACTGGATATCCGCCCGATCCTTCAAAATCTCCTCCAGCTTGTCCGGAATACGCTGGAGTTCCGACAAAATAGCGTCATAGGCCGCCCGATCCAAAGTACCCAACAGATCGGCACAGTACAGGCCGATGAGATAAATCACCGCCAGCTGGGTGGAGTATGCCTTGGTGGTGGCCACAGCGATCTCCGGCCCGGCCCAGGTATAGAGTACGCTGTCGCTCTCCCGGGCAATGGTGGACCCCACCACGTTGACGATGGATACCACCTTGGCCCCCAACCGCCTGGCCTCCCGCATAGCGGCCAGGGTGTCGATGGTCTCGCCGGACTGGCTGATCACCAGGGTCAGAGTATGCTCCGACACGATGGGATCGCAATAGCGAAACTCGGAGGCCAGTGTCACCTCCACCGGCTTGCGCAGCAGTTTCTCCAGAATATACTTGGCCGCCACACCCACATGGTAGGAGGACCCGCAGGCGATGATATACAGCCGGTCCATCTCCTGGAGTTCCCTGGCGGTCAGCCGCCAGTCGTCCAAAACCACCCGCCCGTCCCGAATGCGGGGAGAGATGGTCTTACGGAAGGCTTCCGGCTGCTCCATGATCTCCTTGATCATGAAATGTTCATAGCCGCCCTTCTCCGCGGCGGAGATCTCCCAATCAACGTAATGGCGCTGCTTCTCCACCGGGCGAAGATAAGAATCATACACCCACAGGTGATCGGCGGTCAGTTCCGCGATCTCCCCGTCCTCCAGCCAGCACACCTCCCGGGTATATTTGATGAGGGCAGTGACGTCGCTGGCCAGGTAATGGGCGCCGTCGCCAAAACCCAGGATCAGCGGGCTGTCTTTGCGGGCCGCGATCAGTCGGTCAGGGCAGTCGGCGCACAGGATCCCCAGGGCGTAGGCGCCCCGGATGGCATGGAGGGTACGGGTCACCGCGTCCAGCAGATCCCCCTGATAATAATACTCCAACAGCTGGGCCGCCACTTCGGTGTCGGTCTCCGAAACAAACTGTACGCCTTCCGACTGGAGGAACTCCCGCAGCTCGGCATAGTTTTCAATGATCCCGTTATGGACCACCGCAAAATGGCCTTTCTGGCTGACCTGGGGGTGGGAGTTCACGTCCGAGGGGGCTCCGTGGGTGGCCCACCTGGTATGCCCTACGCCGATGGTACCGTGCAGGATCGCTCCACCCTGAACCAAATCATAGAGTACCTGAAGACGACCTTTGGCTTTGGCGACCTGCATTCCTTCCCCTGCGCCATAGACCGCAACACCGGCGGAATCATACCCACGGTACTCCAGCCTGGAAAGGCCGTCCAGCAGAATGGGCGCGGCCTCATCCCTTCCAACATATCCAACGATCCCGCACATGGCGTTCCTCCTGCGTATTTGACTTATATGACATATGGTACTTTAAAGTAATAGTATACCATGTAAGAGCAGGTAAAACAATGGTGGAACGGCCAAAATTAATCACGTCCCCTCCGCTCCCTCTGTCTGAGCTGTGTCCCCTCCACCAAAATAGTATCCGCGCCAAAACGGCGCACCGCCGACCAGGGAAACACCGTATCAGGCTCCCGCCCCAACAGTCCAAACAGTCGCAGCCGTCCCGGCACTACCAGGGCGTTCACCTTCCCGTCCTCCAGATCCATGACCACATCTCCCACATATCCCACACGGCTTCCGTCAGTGACATTGATGATCTCCTTGTATCGCAGCTCAGAACCCCGGCATTCCATTGCGCATTCCCCCTTTTTTCCATCCCTATGCGTTCCCTGGCTGGCCCATTCCCCTTACCGTTTGGTAATCTTGCGCTCATGAAGCAAAGCGTCTATAATGAAATCAGTGCATATCCTGGAGGGGATCGCCATGCTGGATAATCTGATCTACTGTCTCAATGGTACCGTACCTATTTTTCTGCTGATGCTGCTGGGTGTTCTGTTCCGCAAGATGGGCTTTTTTACTCAGGCCTTTGCGGATAAGCTCAACAGCTATGTGTTTAAAGTTGGCCTGCCCGTTATGATGTTTCAAGATCTAACCGGCTCGGACTTTTTCCAGGTTTGGGATACCGCTTTTGTGGTATTCTGCTTTTTGGCGACCCTGGCCTCCATCCTGCTTACCGCCCTGCTCAGCCGCCTGCTGAAGGAGCCGCCCCTCCGGGGTGAGTTCATCCAGGTAGGCTACCGCAGCAGCGTGGCCCTGCTGGGAGCCGCTTTTCTGGAAAATCTCTATGGCAACGCCGGCGCCGCCAGTTTGATCATTATCGGCGCGGTACCCCTTTACAACGCCGCGGCGGTAGCCGTTCTCTCCCTCACCAGCCCCAGCCAACAGGGTCTCTCCAAAGGGGCGGTGAAAAAGGTACTCAAAGGGATCGTCACCAACCCCATCATTCTGGGAATCATCGTGGGTCTGGCCTGGACTCTGCTGCGTATCCCCCAGCCCACTATCCTGCAAAAGACTGTGAAGAGCATCTCCGCCACCGGCACACCCCTGGGGCTGATGGCTTTGGGCGCCTGCTTCGACTGGAAGAAGGCCATCGGCCGCATCAAGCCCGCCCTCTCCGCCACCGCCCTTAAGCTGGTGGTTTTTGTGGTCATCTTCCTGCCCATTGCCGTGGCAATGGGTTTTCGGGACGACAAGCTGGTGGCAGCCCTTACCATGTTGGGCAGCCCCACCACCGTCAGCTGCTTTGTCATGGCTCGTAACATGGGTCATGACGGCACCCTTACCTCCAGCACCGTTATGCTTACCACAGGCTTCAGCGCCTTTACCCTGACCCTGTGGCTCTATGTACTGAAAACCCTGGCGCTTATTTGAGTTTTACAAAAATTGACGGAGGATGGCCCCCAGATCAGGAGAAAAGACAGCATTTTTCCCCCTTGCATTTTGAGATGGAGACACTATACTAATACGGTACTTTCTATTTTCCATCTTTGCACCGAAAGGAAGCCCCTCCATGGAACAAGCAACCGTTCTTCGCCGGCGTGAGTCGGGCATTTTATCCCTCACCTGGCCCATCTTCATTGAGCTGCTGCTCCAAATGTTGGTAGGCAACGCCGACCAGGTCATGGTAGGCCACTTCGATCCCAATGGAGTGGGGGCCATCGGCAACGCCAACCAAATCACCAATCTGGTGCTGCTGGTCTTTTCCGTCGTCTCCACCGCCTCCACCATCCTGATCTCCCGCTATCTGGGGGCGGATGACAAACGAAGGGTCAATGAGACCTATACCCTCTCCCTGCTGGTCAATGGCATCTTCGGTCTGGCGGTGGGCGCTTTGCTCATGGTTCTTTGCGGCCCTGCCTTTACGCTCATGCAGGTGCCGGCGGAGATCTTTGAAAAAAGCTGCCTCTACCTGCGCATCATCGGCGGCGGCATGGTATTCCAGGCAATTTATCTTACCTTCACCGCCTTCTTCCGCAGCAATCAAATGATGAAGGAGAGCATGATCGTTGCGGTGGTGATGAACCTGCTCAATATCGGCGGCAACGCCGTGCTGATCGGCGGCGCCTTTGGCCTGCCCGCCCTGGGGGTGGCAGGAGCGGCTCTGTCCAGTGATATCTCCAGAGCGGTAGGGGTTCTTCTGATCGTGCTGCTCTTCCGCCGCAAATTTGGCCCTGTCCTGTCCTGGAAGCTGCTGCGCCCCTTCCCTGTCGATCAGCTGCGGCTGCTGCTGCGCATCGGTATCCCCGCCGGCGGGGAGTCCATCTCCTACAATCTGTCCCAGGTGGCCATCCAGTCTATCTGCAACCTGTTTGCCATTTTTGTGATCAACACCCGGGTATATGCCAATATGTTCGCCATGCTCACCTATATGTTTGGCTCCGCCATTTCCCAGGCCGCGCAGGTCATGACAGCGCACTTGATGGGCGCTGATCGGGTCGCCGACGTAGACCGGCTGGTCAAACGTACCCTGGCCGCCGCCATCACCATCTCCTGCCTGGTGGCTGTGGTGCTGCTGATATTCTGCCAGCCTCTGCTGCGCCTGTTCACCCAGGATCCCCAGGTGCTGGACCTGTTTCGCGTTATCATGATCATTGAGATCCCTCTGGAACTGGGCCGGGCGGTCAATATGGTGATGTGCCGTGCCCTCCAGGCCTGCGGTGATATCCGCTTCCCCATCACCATCTGTGTTTTCAGCGCATGGCTCACCGCCGTGGGCGGCGGGTTTCTGTTGGCTGTGCCGCTGGGTCTTGGTCTGGCAGGCCTGTGGATCGCAATGGCCTGTGACGAATGCCTGCGGGCGGTTCTCTTCCTGCTGCGTTGGCATAGCCGGGCCTGGTGCCGCAAGAATGTGCTGTCCATGTAAGGAAAGGATGTGGTACCCATGAAAACTGGTATCGTTCTGGAGGGTGGCGCCATCCGCACCATTTTCTCTTCCGGCGTGTGCGACGCCCTGCTGACCGGCAATATTATGACAGATTATGTCATCGGCGTCTCTGCCGGGATCGCTTATGGCGTCAGCTATGTATCTAAGCAGATCCGCCGCAATCTTGATATTATGGTAAACTACGTCAACGACAAGCGATACATGGGTATGGGCAATCTGCTCCGCCGGGGCAACCGGGCCTATTTCGGTTTGGACTTTGTATTCGGAGAGATTCCCAACAAGCTGATTCCCTTTGACTACGATACCTTTTACGCCTTTCCCGGCGAAGTGGAGGCGGCGGTCACCAATCTGGACACCGGCAAGGCGGAGTACCTTCCGGTGGATCGGAGCGACAAGAAATTTACCATTCTCCAGGCCACCTGCGCCCTTCCCTTTCTCTTTCCCATCTTTCACATTGACGGCAAACCCTGTATGGACGGCGGCGCAGCCGACGCCATCCCATTTGACCGGGCCTTTGCCAAAGGATGCGACCGGCTTATCGTGGTACTCACCCGGGAACGGGACTTCCGGCGGCAGCCGGAGAAACTCCAACCCCTCATTGACCGGGTTTACCGGAAATACCCCAAATTCTGCGACACCATGCGCCGCCGGGCTGACACCTATAACGAGGCTCGGGAGAAACTCTTCCAACTGGAGAAAGAGGGACGGGTGCTTCTCTTTGCTCCCCACAACACCCAGGGTTTCAGCCGCACCGAGCGGGACGTGGCCAAGATCCAGGCCTTGTGGCAGGACGGCTACGATGAAGGTATGGCCCGGCTGGATGAGGTGCGTTCTTTTCTGGCAGGACAATAAAAGAGGACCCGGACGGCAGCCGCCGTCCGGGTCCTTTGCGTCTTATTCCACTCCGCTGATCTCTGTGACCATAGCCATGTTGGCATCCTGCTCCGCACCGTCGGGCAGAGTCACATGGGAGACAGCCACAGGCTTGCCGTCCTCATCCAAAGTCACCTGAACGGTAACTTTTGCTCCCTCATCCTCCCGGGTCCAGAGGTAGCTGCCGTCCCGCTCCATGGCGTCAGTGATATCCGTCTCCTCACCGTCCACGATGAGAATGATGCGGTTGTCTCTCTCCTCCACTGCCGTATCGGGCAGGCGCAGGGCGGTAATGGTCTCGCCGGTATCATCCATCACAATCTCTTCCCGGTAATCTCCAATAGAGCTGGACGAGCGGATGGTGGCCAGCAGGCCTTCCAGTGCCTCCGGATTGGCGGCACTTACAGTCACCATCAGAGCCACGGTTACCGCGGCGGCGATCAGGCCCACCCGCAGCGGGCGGCGGACCGGCTTCTTTTGTTTCTGTTCTGCCATTTCAATGACCTCCTGTAGGGCTTCTTCGGAGACGTGAAGCTCCGAGCATCGTTCACGGTATGCGTTGTGGTCGAACATCATCGTTCCCCTCCTCTTCTTCGGAAAGCGTCCGGCGCAGCCGAGTCCGGGCCCGCTGGAGCCAGGTCTGCACGGTGGAGGGATTGACCCCCATGGCGGCCGCTGTCTCCTTGACGGAACAGCCCTCATAGTAGTAGAGGTAGATGGTCAGGCGGTACTTTCCATCCAGCGTCATCACCGCCTGAAACACCTCCTCCCGGCGGTCCTCCACCGGAGGGGGCGCCTCATCCCGCTCCTCCAGCGGTACCGCACGGCGGCGCCAAAAGGACCGCATCACCTTCCGGCTCTCATTGACTGCCACCCGCAGCAGCCAATGCTTCAGGTGGTCCTCGCTCTCAAAGCCGTCCTGCTGGTAGAGCTTGAGAAGCACCGTCTGCACCACATCTTCCGCATCCGCCTGGGTCCGCAGGGCGTGGTAGGCCACCCGGTAGAGCATGTCACCATAGGTACGGGCCGCCTGTTCAAATGTCTCGTCGGTCATGACTACTCCCTTTCTGTGGGTTGGTTTGAAAGGCCTTTCATCAGGAATATCCCCCGGAGGGACAAAAAATCTCACATAGAATAAAAAATTTTGGGGCGTCGTCCGGACGCCCCAAAACTCATTCCTTGCCCAACTGTCGGTAAACTGTAGCATACATGGCGATGATACAGGCCAGGCCACCCAGCACGTTGGAGATAGGCTCGGCCAGAAACACTCCGTCGGCTCCGAACCCCACCGCCGGCAGGATGAGGGTCAGGGGTGCTACAATAAAGGCTTTGCGAAGCAACGAGAAAAAAACGGCGTTTTTGGAGCGGCCCAGCCCCACAAAAACCGACTGGCCGATAAACTGAAAGGACATAAAGAAAAAGGTCGCAAAGTAGATACGGAAGGCCGGTATGCCCACGGAAATGAGATCGGGCTCATTGTTGAAGATGCGGATCAGAGGTTCAGGCAGCAGCATCACCACCGCCCAAACAGCAACGGAATAGCCCACCGTAAGTACGGTGGTAAAGCGGATGCCCTGCCGTACCCGCTGATACTGGCCTGCGCCGTAATTGTAGCCCAGTACCGGCTGGCATCCGTTGGTGATGCCCTGGACAGGCATGGTAATGATCTCCCGGATAGAATTGATCACCGTCATGACCCCTACATACAAATCGCCGCTGTAGGCCTCCAGAGATGCGTTACAGAGTACTTGGGCCAGGCTGTTGGTCATGGACATGACAAACCCGGAGGTACCCAGGCTCAGGATGCGCTTGACCCGCTCCGCCTTGAGTCGGAGGGCGGACATCCGCAGCTTAAGGATGGCCTTTTTCCCGGTGAGAAACTTCAACACCCACACAGCCGAGCAGGCTTGGGAGATCACGGTGGCCAGAGCGGCTCCCTTCACCCCCAGATCCATCAGAAAGATAAAGATCGGGTCCAGCACAATGTTGACCACTGCACCCACCGCCACCGTGATCATGCCCATGCGGCTGAAGCCCTGGGCGTTGATGAAGGGATTCATACCCAGACTGATCATAACAAAGAGGGTACCCAGGATGTAAATGGTGAGATAGTCGTTGGCATAGGGAAAGGTGACGTCGCTTGCCCCAAACAGATAGAGGATAGGCCGGCGGAACATGAGGCACAAAACAGTGAGGGCTGCACCGAACAGCAGCAGCAGGGAGAAGGAGTTGCCCATGATCTCTTCAGCCTCGTCGTTCTCCCCCCTGCCCCGACATATGGAACACAGGGGCGCGCCGCCCATACCGCACAGGTTGGCAAAGCCCATCAGGATGGAGATGATGGGCAGGCACAGGCCTAAACCGGTAAGAGACAGATGGCCCGGCAGCCGCCCTAAATACATACGGTCTACAATGTTGTAGAGGATATTGATCAGCTGCGCCACCGTCATGGGTACAGCCATGTAGATGATGTTCCGGGCCATGCTGCCCCTGGAAAAATCATTTTGCATCTTGGCTTGCGTGGCTGGTCACTTCCTCTCTTGCAATTTGGGCATATTTGGAGTATACCTATAGAAAACAAAAAGGCCCGCTGTATGTATCGGGTTTTGACGAATTTAGTATTATATTATACTCCAATTTAAGAGTACAGGCAATGGAAAGGAACTGATTTCTTTGACTCTGTTGGAACAGGCACAGGCCCTGGCGCCCCAGCTGCGGGCCATGAAAGACGATCTGCACCGCCATCCGGAGCTGAGTTTTCAGGAGAAACGCACCACCGGTATCCTGCAGGAGAAGCTGACCGCGCTTGGGCTGGAACTGATCGACCTGGGTATGGACACCGGCGTGGCAGCCCTGCTGCGTGGCAGCCGCCCCGGCAGGACGGTGGCCCTGCGGGCCGACATTGACGCCATCGCCCAGCAGGAGGCCCCCCACGACGGGGCGGTGTCCCAGTGCGCTGGGCTGATGCACGGCTGCGGCCATGACTTCCATACCGTGGGACTCTACGGCGCGGCCGAGTTGCTGGCGGGCCGGAAAGAGGAATTGGGGGGCAACGTGGTCTTTCTCTTCCAGCCCGCCGAGGAGATCACCCAGGGTGCCCAGGCCATGATCGACCACGGCCTGTGGGACAGGCTGCCTGCCAGACCTGATTGCCTCTTCGGCCTGCACAACCGGCCTGAGCTGCCCGCCGGACAAATTGCCGTCATGGAAGGGCCGGTGATGGCAGGCAAGAGTCATTTTGTGGTCACCCTCCACGGGGTCTCCGGCCACGGCGGCTCCCCGCACAAGTGTACCGACGTCATTGTGGCCGGAGCGGCGGTGGTCAACGCCCTGCAAACGGTGGTCAGCCGCAACACCGACCCGCTGGAGAGCGTGGTATGCTCGGTCCTCTCCATTCACGCCGGCACGCCGGACAATTTTGTTCCCGACACCCTCACCATGACGGGCAGCATCCGAGCCCACTCCCCTGCCGCCCATCGCCATGCGGAGCAGCGGCTGGAGGAACTGACCCTGGGGGTATCCGCCGCCTACGGCTGCACCGCCCAGGTGGAATTCCATCCCGGCGTACCCGCCACCATTAACTCCCCCGCCATGACCGCCCTGGCCCGAAAGGCCGCCCTGGCCCTGGTGGATGAGGCCCAGGTGGTCTCCCCCGCTCCCGACATGGGATCGGAGGACTTCGCCGTCTTTGGTCAGGACGTCCCCGCCTTCTTCTACTGGCTGGGTTCCGGCTTCCCCGGCCAGGCCAATCCCTGCTGGCACAATGAACATTTCCGCACCGACGACGACGCCCTGCCTCTGGCCGCCGCCCTGCTGGCCCAATCCGCTCTGGTGGGACTGGAAAACTGAATCTGCCGACGTAAAACAGCGGCACAGCTCCCCGATTTTTTGGGGAGCTGTGCCGCTTACATTTTGATCCATTACCCAACGTCAGCGGGGCAGACAGACCGCGCCGATAGCCCTGTATTGACGGGAAATCGAGCCGCATAGTTCGTTATAATATTTTAAGTAGTCTTTCTTTGCCTGGCGTTCCCGACTCTTCTGCTGCTGAAAATCCGCCCAGCGGGTACAGTTCTTGTGACACCCTTCGCAGTAGTCGGAACAGGTCGATTGACACGGAATCATGGCGGAAACCCCTTTCTTTGCCTGTCCGGGTATTTGCGCCCGGTGGTTCCATTGTATCGGGTTCTCCGCGCCCTTTCCATCAAGTTTTGGTAAAAGGATTTCAAAATATTGACCCAAATTTCCCGCACAACAGGTTCTTTTCGGGCCGTTGCGCGCCAATTTTACCGCCCCGCTTACAACCAGGTCTCGCCCCGGTCCGTCTTTCTGTAATCATGGGCCACAGAGGCCTCCAGGATCTCCCAATAAGCCCAGTGATCACGGGACACATCGGCAAAGGGGAACTGCGTATCCCGTTCCCCGGCCTCACGGCCCATCGCCTTGTTCAGGATTTTGACCGCCTCCCCGCGGGTCACGCTGCGCCCCGGCTGAAAGGTGCCGTCACTGCCGCCGGAGATCCATCCCTGGGCGGCGGCAAAGGCGATCTCCCTGGCCGCCCAGTATTCGGAAGGCACATCGGAGAAGCTATGGCTGCCGCCGGTTACCGTAAAGAAGGCGGTCACCATCTTCACCAGTTCCGCCCGGCGGACAGGCTGGGTGGGTCGGAAGGTCCCGTCCCCATAGCCCTGTACAATGCCGTATTTTTTGGCAAAGTGGACGTAGGAGCTGTACCAGTCGCCTGGGCTCACGTCGGAAAAGCCGCCGGTTCCCTCCTCAAAGCTGTAAAGCAGTTTTCCATTACGGTCAACCGCCAATCGGGCAAGCATGGTCACCACCTCGGCCCGGGTCAAAGATCCGTCAGGATGGAACCTCCCGTTGCTGCCCTGCACATAGGCCATATGATCCACTGTGTTCAGGGTCGCCTCCGGCTCTGCGGTATAAAACTCCTGATAAAGTTCCTTTAATTCCTGATTTTGCGCTAAAAATTGATACCGGAAGTGGACTTCTCCGTCTACCTGGGCAATGGTCTCGTTCAGCTCCAGCTGCTGCCGGATGGCCTCCACCCCATACCAAGGGCTGGAGGGATCGGTATTACCTGCCTGATAGTCGGCCATTCCGATGTAAAGTGAAACTCCTGTACCCTTCACCGTGTCCGCCCACCATTTCACGATGGTCTCATAGTCCATACTTTTATGACCCATATACCAGTAGACCTGGGGACAGATGTAGTCAATCCAGCCCTCTTTTACCCACTTCCGGCTATCGGCGTAGGCGGCGTAATAGCTCTCGTAACCGCCGGTGGTATTGGAACCCTGGGGCAGGCTGCTCCTGTCCGCCCACACGCCGGAAGGGCTGATGCCATAGGACAGGTCGGGGTCAATGGCGTGGAGCCGCTCCCCCAGTTCCTTCACCAGTTGGTTCACGTTGTCCCGGCGCCAGTCCCCGATGTCGGAGAAGCCGCTGCCGTACTTGGCGTAGGTATCGCCGTCGTCAAAGGCGGCGCCGGGATAGAAGTAATCGTCCAGATGGACGCCGTCAATGTCGTAGTGTTCCGCCAGCTCCTCGGCGCTCTGGATAATGTACTCCCGCACCTCGGGCAGGCCGGGATCAAAATAGAATTTGCCGTCGTACTCCACCACCCAGTCCGGATGGACTTTGGCCGGATGGTCGGCGGTCAGGCTGTCAAATTCCGACTGCCCGCCCTTGGTCACCCGGAAGGGGTTGATCCAGGCGTGAAGCTCCAGCCCCATCTCATGGGCCTTCTCCACCCAGTAGGCCAGGGGATCAAAGCCGTCTGCCGGGGCCTGGCCCTGCCGGCCCGTCAGGTCGGCGCTCCAGGGGTAGTAGCTGGAGGGATAGAGGGCGTCGGCGGAGGGCCGCACCTGTAAGATCACAGCTGTCATGCCCATATCGGCGCAGGTCTGCAAGATCTTGTCCGCGTCCGCCTTAAGTACCGCCGGGTCAGTGGTAGCCTTGCTGGGGTAATCCAGCCGGTACACCGTACTCACCCACACCGCCCGGAACTGATCCGGGTTTTTCACTTCGTTTTTCCCGGCGCTGGTCTGGGTGCGGATAGCCATGCCTGCCAGCGCCAGGGCGCCGATCAGCACAACGGCCACCACAAATTTCCATACTTTTGTCATTCAGGGTCTCCTTTGCTGGGGTCTAGTTTTCCTGCGCCGCGATCTGCTCCGCCAGGTCGTTGAGGTAGACCCAGCGTTCCATCTTCTCCTCCAGGGCGGCCTCCAACTGGGCCTGCCGCTCCTGAAGTTCCTGGAGCGCCACATAGTCGGTGGCTTTTGCGGCCTGCTCCGCCTGTACCCGGGCAATCTGCCCCTCCAGGGCGGCAATATCGTCGTCGATAGTCTCAAATTCCCGCTGCTCTTTGTAGCTGAATTTCAGCTTTTTGGGTGCGGCAGGGCGCTCCTTGCCCTTGTCGGCGGCGGGGATTTTGGGGGCTTTGGCCTTTTCCTCCGCCCGCTTGGCCGCCAGATACTCGGTGTAGCCGCCGGGATAGCCCTTTACGGCACCGTCCTCTTCCACGGCAAACACACGCCGCACCACCCGATCCAGGAAGTAGCGGTCATGGGATACGGTGATCACCGCGCCGGGGAAACGATCCAGATAGTCCTCCAGAATGGACAGCGTCTGGATATCCAGGTCGTTGGTGGGTTCGTCCAGTAGCAGCACATTGGGAGCGGCGGCCAATACGGCCAGCAGATAGAGCCGCCGCTTCTCCCCACCGGACAGCTTGCAGATGGGGGACCATTGCACCTCCGCCGGGAAGAGAAACTGCTCCAGCAGTTGGGAGGCCGTGAGCATCCCCTCTGCCGTCTCAATATGATTGCCGATCTCCTTGACATAGTCGATGACCCGTCTGTCCCCGTCCATATCCGGCACCTCCTGGCGGAAGTAGCCGAAGCGGACGGTCTCTCCCACCTCCACCGTGCCGGAATCGGGGGTCAGGACCCCCGCCATCAGGTTGAGCAGGGTGGACTTTCCGCTGCCGTTGGCGCCCACAATACCGATCCGGTCGTCCCGCAGAAGCATACAGTCAAACCCCCGGATCACCGTTCGGTCACCAAAGGCTTTGGACACGCCCCGCAGTTCCACCGTCTTTTTCCCTAGACGGCTGGAGCGGGCGGACAGTTCCAAGGTACTTTTTTCCGCGGGGCCGGTCTGGGCCTTTAGTGCCTCATACCGCTCCAGCCGTTCCCGGCTTTTGGTCCCCCGGGCGGTCGGCCCCTGCATCACCCACTGGTACTCCCGGCGGAGGATGGCCTGCCGCTTGCGCTCGCTGGCTTTCTCGCTCTCCAGCCGGGCCGCCTTCCGCTCCAGGTATTTGTCGTAATTTCCCTCGTAGGTGTAGAGGCTGCCCCCCTCCACCTCCACCAGTTTGGTCACAATACGCTCCAAAAAGTACCGGTCATGGGTAACCATCACCAGCGCACCCTTCCAACCTTTCAGATAATCCTCCAGCCAGTTCACCATTTGGTCGTCCAGGTGGTTGGTGGGCTCGTCCAGCAGCAGCACATCGCAGGGCCGGGCCAGTACCGCCGCCAGGGCCACCCGCCGACGCTCTCCGCCGGACAGCTGCCCCACCTTCTGGTCAAACCGGGATACCCCCAGCTGGTTCAGAATAGTCTTTGCCTCATATTCCGCCAAGGCCCGGTCCTCCCCCTCCAGCCCCAGCAGCACCTGCTCCAGCACGGTGTGTTCCCCGGGAAATACCGGGTCCTGGGGTAAATAGGACAGGCGCATGTTGGGGTCGGGCCGCACGGTGCCTCCATCCGGCTCCTCCGCCCCCGCCAGCAGCCGCAGCAACGTGGATTTCCCGCAGCCGTTGGTCCCAATAACGCCGGTCTTGTCCCCCGGCTCCACATAAAACGAAACAGAGTCCAGCAGGCTGCGGGTCCCGTAGGTCTTGGTCAGTTGTTCCGCCGATAACAGCATAGCGTTCCCTCGCTTTGTTGATGTCCCATTCAGTATAACGGAAAGAATCCAAAAAGAAAAGCCCCGGAGGCCCTTGACAAGCAACCGTATTACTCATATAATACAGTTGAAAACCGTATTAGTTATGTAATACACTTTGGACAGGAGGTGAAGCGCCATGCTCTCCTTTTCCCGCTTTGTTCCGGAGGAGGGGCTGCCCATCTATTTGCAGATCATCCGCCATGTCAAGCGGGGCATTGCCGCCGGGACAGTACAGGGGGGCGACGAGCTGCCCTCCCGCCGGATGCTGTCGGCCCAGCTGGGTGTAAACCCCAACACGGTGCAGAAGGCCTATCGTCTGCTGGAGGAGGAGGGGCTCATCGCCTCCCGCTCGGGGGCCAAGAGTGAGGTGGTTCTCTCTCCAGGCACGGTGGAACAGGTACGAAACCAACTGTTGGAACAGGAGGCGGGGCTGCTGGTACAAGCCCTGCGGCAGGCGGGGCTGGATAAAGAGGCCGCGGTGGCCCTGCTGGAACGACTTTGGGAGGAAACAAAGGAGGAAACGCCATGAATCGCTATCTGACTGCCCTGGCCCCCGCCGCCCGGCTGGCGGTCTGGAAAACCCTGCTCATTGCCCTGGGGGCCGCCGCCGTCCAGGCCGTCCTCTTCTTCCTTGTCCTGTCCCACTGGGGCGGAGAAGCACCCCCTATTTTGGAATCCCTGATCCAGGAAGGGCGTCTGTCTCTGGCCTTTGCCGCCGGGCTGCTGATCCTGTGCGCCATCCTTATCCTGCCCGGCTGGGACAAAGGGGCAAAGACCAGCTACACCCTCCGGCGGCTGGCGGTAAACGAGGGAAAGCTCTCTCTGCTGTGGGGGGTGCAGAACGCACTGCTGCTCTTTTTCTACTGGGTGTGCCAGTTGGCGGCGGCACTGATCCTCTGCCAGAGCTTCCTTGCCTCCGCCGACCCCGCTACCGTCAACCACCAGTCCCTGTTTCTGGCCTGCTACCGCAGTCCTTATCTCCACAGCCTGCTGCCTTTGGCGGACTGGCTGGTGCTGCTGCGCAACCTGAGCGGGTGCCTGGTGTTGGGACTGGCAGCGTCCGCCTTCTCCTTCCACCGGCGGCACGGGCGCAATAACCTGCTGATCCTCCCCCTGGCGGTGGTGGCAGCCGTGGGCTTCCCCGTCTACGCCGGCAATCCCGTACTCTCTCTCGGCGCCACGGTGATCTTTCTGCTGCTCTGCTTCTATTTCTGGAAAAGCGTCACGGGGGTGCATGAGGATGAGGAGTAAGCTGGCTAGAGGCCTGGCCCAGCTCTTCCCCGCCGGCTGGCCCTGGCAGACCACGGTGGAAGTGACTCTATGCGCGCTTCTGGTGTCCTGGTGTTCCGCTGTTCTTTGCTTTCTGATCCACTTTGACCGGGCTAAAATCCCCCTCTACAGCTCCCTCTCCGAACGCATTCTGGATGGGCATACCCATATTGTCCCCTTCGCCGAAATTTTTGGCCGGGGCCTGCTGGGGTTCTGGATCGTGGCTCTGTGCCTGGTACTGCTCCCCCTCTTCCATTTTCTCTGGCACTGGCAGGGGAGCAAAAGCATCTACCTGATGCGGCGGCTCCCCCGGCGGCGGGAGCTGTATATCCGCTGTCTGGCGGGGCCGGCGGTACTGCTGGTCCTGACGGTATTGGCCGCCGCTTTGTCCCTGCTGATTTGTGTTTTAAATTATCTGTCTCTCCCGGCGGGCCATCTGCCGGAGGATCCGTGGGCCGGAATGGGAGGTATCTTATGCTGGTTTTAAATGATGTGAAAAAGACCTATCTGAAAGGCGAAGAGGCTCTACAGGGGGTAAGCCTGTCCCTGGGCCCCGGAGAGATCGTGGGCCTGTTCGGGGAGAACGGGGCCGGCAAGACCACCCTGATGAAGTGCATCCTGGGCCTGCTGCGGTATCAGGGGGAGATCACCCTGGACGGGGATCCCATCACCCCCAAAAATATTGCCCGGATCTCCTTCGCCACCTGCGAACACTCCTATTTCCCCGCCCTCTCCGCCGCCGCCCACCGGGATTTTTATCGGGAACACTTCCCTGCCTTCCGGGAAAAGCGGTTTACCGCCCTGATGGACTTCTTCCAGCTACCCCTGAACAAGACCATCCGCAGCTTTTCCACCGGCCAGAAGAATCAATTTGAAGTGATCCTGGCCCTGTGCCAGGGGGCGGACTACATTTTGATGGATGAACCCTTTGCCGGCAACGACATCTTCAACCGGGAGGATTTTTACAAGGTGCTGCTGGGCATCCTGGAGCCCAATGAAACCATTCTGCTGTCTACCCACCTGCTGGAGGAGGTGCAGCATTTCATCGGCCGGGCCGTCCTGCTCCATCAGGGCCGGATCGCAGGAGACATGGCCACCTCCCAGCTGGAGGACGAGGGACGCAGTCTGATGGATTATGTGAAGGAGACTTACCGCTACCAGGCTGACCGGGTCAGCAAGGCCCTGGATCAGCTGACCGACCAGAAGGAGTGAGACCATGAAACGCGCCTCTATTTTGGTTTTGCTGCTGGCCCTGTTATCCGCTGCCGCACTCACCGGAACCTCCATCGCCGTCCAGTGGAAAGGCAGTTCCGTCACCGTGGAGGCCGAGGCCCTGGCCGGGGATCCGGCGGCGGCGGAGGGGTTGGAGTTATCCCTGCCCGTCTACTGCCAGAACGCTATGCTGTGGGAACTGACTGTACCCGCCGCCCAGCCGAGGGACACCGACAGCCGCTTTGGATTTTCCTCTTTTGGTCTGCGCAACGCCCAATTCAACCTGCTCAATCTTGCCAGTCCCTATCCAGTGGTTCGTTCCGTCGCCGGAACCCCGGACACCCTGAAAATCGAGATCCCCTTGGGCAGCAGTTCTTACTGGGAGGAGGCCGTCCAGCTGGTGTCCGATGAGACCCCCGCCGGGGAGGAGCGCACCCGGCAGATCCATCTGGCGGAGGTCTATGACGCCTGGCCCATGAGGGTCTATCTGGAGGGGAACGGCATCTGGAACCAGCCTGTGGGCCAGACCTTTGCGGACTACTTCTCCATTCCCATCCCCCAGGACTATCAGGTGAAGATCACGGTCATAAAGAATGAACGGGGCAAGGAGACCGGCATTTACATAGAGAATGACCCACAGTGCAGCCTGGAATGCACCGTTGACACGGTGGAGATCGACGACGCCATTCTCTTCCTCCTGAAGGTTCGCTACTTCAGCTGGGAGAGCTACCAGGAATTTTCTGCCGACGGCAGCGCCATTCCCGGCGGCTGGGGGATCTACCGCCTGACCACCAACGAGGACAAAACCGAGGGCAGCCTGGAGACCCTCTTCTCCCTGCCGGAGGGCAGCATGGCCCAGCAGTTCTGGGCCAGTGAGGATGGCTCCACCCTCTTCCTGCTCACCGTGGAGGAGGGCGTCCTCCGGCTGCGGATCTTTGACCGGAACATGGCGCTGCTGGACACCCAGGACCTGATGCCCGCCGGGGAAGAGGCTCCCTTCTACGATCTGCTGCAGGGGGAGGACTTCTTTATGGCCGTTGTTGCTGACAAGGACCGGTTCCGTTTCACGGTGGTGGAAGGTCAGGACGGGGCCTGGACTGCCGCCTTCTCCGCCCACACCCTGACCCAGGAGCAGTCCGGCTACTCCTTCTACTCCAAAGACGGCTATGGAGCAAACTTGCTGGGCGTGGATTATGCTCAGGACCGGCTGGCGGTGTGCGCCACCAACCACGACCTGGAGCCCGGCTTCTATCTGTCGGTGTATGATCAGGAGGGGCTGGCCTACCTAGGGCTCTATACCACCTCCCTTCACCCCAAGGCGCTGGTCCCTCTGAGGACCGACCTGGGTATGGAATTTGGAGAAACTCCCTTCGACACCCTGTCCCCCAGCATCCGCTGGCAAGGAGGCACAGAGAAAGGAGGCACATCATGAGGCGCAGTTTTGGCCTGATTCTTCTTTTGGCCCTGCTGGGCGCCGGGCTGCTGGCAGGCGGCTCCTTTGCCGTACAGCGCCAGGGCGATCAGGTGGTTGTCACCGCTGAGACGCTGGCAGGCGCCCCGTCGGCGGCGGAGGGGCTTACGGTAAACCTTCCCCTGGTGCGAGGGAACTGCCTGCACTGGGACATCTCCTTCCCGGAGGATTATGAGGTGTCCCTCACCATTGCCAAAGATGACACCGGCGACATCTCCTCCCTGACGGTATCCAGCGACCCGCGGTACCAATACCAGGCGGAAGGCTGGAGCGCGGACACCCCCCAGGGGCTGCTCTTTACCTTCTGCAACTATTACGAGGACTTTGAAAACACCCAGCAGGTCCGTCTGATGGACGGCAGCTCCATCCCCGGCGGCTGGGGAATCTACCGTCTGACCGTGGATGAGGCCAGGGGACGGGGCAGCGTGGAGGCCGTGTACACTCTGCCGGAGGGCATCCAGATACTGGACTTTCGGGGCGTCGATGACAGCTCCGCCTTCTTCCTGCTGACCCGGGAGGCGGACATCCTGCGCCTACGGGTCTTTGACAGCCAGCCGGCCCTGCAAACCACCATCGACCTGTTCTCCATGAAGGAGGGCGAACGCTATATACAGCTCTATCAGGGAGACGATTTCCTGATCCCCATGCTCTATGGCGATGACTCCGGCAGCTGGCGGCTGGCAGTGGTGGCTTCCGGCTCCCAGGGTTGGCAGCTGGACTTTACTGCCGATCTGGAAGAGCAGATCGCACTTGGCTGCCACAATCTGACCGATTCCGCCCTGTCTATGGACTACCAGGACGGGCGGCTGGCCATCCGCGGCGCTCACCAGAGGCCCGGCTTCTATCTGGCGGTCTACTCCCAGGCGGGACTGGAGTACCTGGGCGTCTGCGCCACCTCCCTGGCCCCTCCCGCCGTCCAGGATACCATCGCGGACTACGAGGGTCAGGGTTACTACGCCCTGGCCCAGGGGAGCCCCCTCCCCCTGGTGGACTGGTCGGAAACTGCCTCTTGACAAAACCGGGCGGTTCGGCTAGAATGGATGAAAATCAAATCCCAGAACAGGCAATGATGGGAAGAAGGCACGTCCCGTCCCGCTCAGAGAACCGGTGGTTGGTGCGAACCGGCGTGGGAAAGCGTGCGGATACTGATCCCGGAGCCGCCTGCCTGAAGCATCGGTTGTAGGGCAGGCCGTCACGGCCACGTTACCGGCCGGGGCCTTGTTGGAGGCCGTGAGCGTCCGCCGGTGACGGCGGGCGGAAGCAGGGTGGTACCGCGTAATTTACGCCCCTGACCAGAATCTGGTCAGGGGCGTTTTTCGTACTCTGGCCCAAGGAGGAATTTTTGTTATGAAACCTGCACAGGAAAAGTACATCCCCTTCGTTCCCCTGAAAATGGAGCGTCGCGCCTGGCCCGACAAGGAGCTGAAAGCGCCCCCTATCTGGTGTTCCGTAGACCTGCGGGACGGCAACCAGGCCCTCATTGATCCCATGAACGTGGAGGAAAAGCTGGAGCTGTTCCACACCCTGGTGGACATCGGCGTCAAGGAAATCGAAGTGGGCTTCCCCTCCGCCTCCGAGACCGAGTATGAATTCATCCGCACCCTCATCGAGGGGGGCCATATCCCCGACGACGTGACCATCCAGGTGCTGGTCCAGGCCAGAGAACATCTGATCCGTAAGACTTTTGAGGCCATCGACGGGGCTAAGCACGTCATCTTCCACTTCTACAACTCCACCTCCACCCTCCAGCGGAAGGTGGTGTTCCACACCGACGTAGCCGGCGTCACCAAAATCGCTGTAGACGCCGCTCAGCTCATCCGGGAGCTGAGCCAGCCCGCCATTGACGCCGGCATGGACCTCCGGTACGAATACTCCCCCGAGTCCTTCATGGGCACCGAGATGGATGCCGCCGTGGAGATCTGCCAGGCGGTCATTGAGGCCATCGGTGCCACCCCCGACCACAAGATCATCCTCAATCTGCCCACCACGGTGGAGAACTGTATGCCCAACTACTTCGCCGATGAGATCGAGTACTTTATCAGCAAGCTGCCCAGCCGGGAGTGCGCCATCATCTCCCTCCACCCCCACAACGACCGGGGCGAGGGTGTGGCCACCGCGGAAATGGGTCTGCTGGCAGGGGCCGAGCGCGTGGAGGCCACCCTCTTCGGCAACGGCGAGCGCACCGGCAATGTGGATATGGTCACCCTGGCTCTCAACCTGTACACTCAGGGCGTGGACCCCAAGCTGGACTTCTCCAACATCAATAAGATCCGGGACGTATATGAGAAGGTCACCAAGATGAAGATCGGCGAGCGGCAGCCCTATGTGGGCGAGCTGGTGTTCACCGCCTTCTCCGGCTCCCACCAGGACGCCATCAACAAGGGTACCCGCTACATGGAGGAGAGCGGCACCGAATACTGGGAGGTGCCCTACCTGCCCATCGATCCCGCCGACGTGGGGCGACAGTATGAACCCATCATCCGCATCAACTCCCAGTCGGGCAAGGGCGGCTCCGCCTTCGTCATGCAGCACTCCTTCGGCTTTGACCTGCCCAAGGCCATGCACCCCGAGTTCGGCCACATCGTCCAGGTGGAGACCGACCGGGTGGGCAAGGAACTCAAGCCGGAGGCCATCTACGACCTGTTCAAGACCCATTATATTGACGCCACAAAGCCCTACGAGATGGTGCGCCACTCCTTTGCCGAATTTACCGACGAGGAAGGTCACTCCCACGTCACCTTTGCCGGCACCCTGCGGCACGCCGATACGCTGTTCCAGGTTCAGGGTTCGGGCAACGGACCTATCGACGCCTTCTTTAACGCCATCCACGGCCAGAAGATGGACCGCTTCACTTTCATCGACTACAAGGAACACGCCATTAAGCAGGGTTCCGACTCCCAGGCCGTGGCCTACATCCACCTCCAGGATGAAAAGGGCAAGGACTGGTTCGGCGTGGGTATGAGCCACAACATCAACCTGGCCCCCCTCAAGGGCATCCTGTCCGCCATCAACCGGGCCGTCAACCACGACGGTCTGTAACAAACCTTCCCAGCACAAATAGTAAAGCGGTCCCGCCGGTTGATCGGCGGGACCGCTTTTTCAGTTCTCTTATGCGTCGTGATGGTGACCGCCGCAGTGGTGGTCATGGTGATGTTCATGCTCATGGTCATGATGATGGCAGACGGCGTCTGTGGATTTCAGTTCTCCCTTCAGGTACTGCTCCACCGCGGCGCGGGCATCGCCCTGGACGCCCATCATGATCTGAATCTTGCGCTGCTGGAACAGAGATACGGCGTGAGCCCCCATACCGCCTGCAATCACGACCTCCACTCCCATATCACCCAGGAAGTTGGGCAGGAAGCCGGGCTTATGTTCGGGGTTGGGTACCAACTCCTCACCGGTGATCTGGCCGTTCTCCGCCGTATAGATGCGAAAATGCTCACAATGACCAAAATGGCCTCCTACCTCTGTTCCCACGCTGGCAACTGCAATTTTCATGCCCTGATGCTTCCTTTCCTGGCATATGCCATCTATTTAATGCTATCATACACCCGTTTCCGGCATATGTCAATATTCTAGTCCCGTTGAAACAGGTGTGGGGCGCCGCTGACGCGGCGCCCCACAAGGCAACACATATTATGATTTGAGATCTGTCAGGCAGATGTTCAGGTCCACCCGGCCTTCAATCCCATTGACCGATCCGCTGCTGGAGTACTGCCACATATCATAGTAATAGGGAAATGTGGTGGGAGCCCAGCCGCTGGTATAGTGGGCCAGCCAGAAGGGATACTCCTGAAGCTGAGAGAGGTCAAAGCCCTTATTGACCAGATAGGGATTACTGTAGGCCATCGGCTGGTACCCGGCGCTCTGGATCACCCGGTTAAACACCTTGGTGCAATCAATGATTTCCTGGTACGTCATATTGTAGGTACGGCTGCTGCTGTCGCTGATGTACTCCCAGTCAAACACCACCGGGTAGGTGACATCATATCCTTCAATCCACTCCAGCGTCTGGTAGGCCTCTTCCAGTGCTTCCTCCTCATTGATTGCCTGAGAGAAGAAATAGACACCTACATCAATACCCACACGGGCGGCGTTTTCCATGTTATAGTCGAAATAGGAGTCCTGGACGATCCTGCCCACCGTATAGCCCCGGTATCCCGCACGAATGATGGCGAAATCCACACCGGACTCGGCCACCAGATCCCAGTCGATCCTACCCTGGTGAGAGGAAACGTCGATCCCTACATAGCTCTCCGCATCTCCGGCATAGCTGAGAAAACCATCCTCATTGACAAAAAACGCCTCGCTGTCATAGGGGTTGGGCGGAACAGGGGTGGGTGTTGGCGTGGGTTCCGGCGTGGGGCTTTCACTGGGGGTCGGTTCCGGCTCAGGGCTTTCACTGGGCGTTGGGGACGGCGTAGGGGTGGGTGTCGGTGTCGGCGTCGGAGTCGGCGTGGGGGTGGGTGTCGGCGTCGGCGTGGGGGTTGGCGTGGGCTCCGGCTGGCTGTTCTGGTCGTAGCGGGTCAGGATGACCGCCGTCTCCGCCCGTGTGGCCTGGCCAGAGGGATCAAAACGATTGCCAGGCTTACCGCTGATGACCTGATCGGCCTGGGCCCAGTCCACCGCAGATACCGCCCAGGACGAGATCTCATCGGCATCGGCATAGGGTGTGCCGGCACTGGCGGCAGGGCTGCCGGCATAGCGCCACAAAATGGTGGCCACCTGCTCCCGGGTCACCGGGTCGTTGGTACCAAAAGTCTGACTGCTGTAACCGGTTACATAGCCGCTCTGCTGGGCCCACAGCACTGCATTCGAGTACCAGGCATTGGCCTCTGTATCGGTAAAGCCGTCCTGTCCGCTCACAGCCGGGCTGCCGGCCATGCGATAAAGTACCGTAGCCAGCATGGCACGGCTCATGGAAAGTTCAGGGGCAAACAAGCTGCTGGAAACACCGCTCATCAAGCCATTGTCATATACATAGGATACCGCGCCGGCATACCACACGCCGGGGGTTACGTCTGTAAACGTGTTACCAATTCCGGCAGCCGGAACGGTTCCAACAGATATGGGAAGCACAGCCGCCAGCAATGTGCCTGCCAGCAGCCGGGATGCAGTTCTCTTTTTCACGATGGGTTTTCCTTTCTCTCCGGGGGTTTTCGGCCTTACCGCCGAATCTCACTTTTATAGCATAACAGAAATCCTCTTGTTCGGCAAGTTTCGATCTTAACTTTTACAAAATTAGCAGAAATGACACATTCCTTCGTCTATAATGTTTCGTATAGTATACATAATACATCAAATGCACCACACCTGATTTCTAAAAGAAAAAAACGGAGCAAGCATATGCTTGCTCCGTTTTTTGGTGCGCGAGGCGGGACTTGAACCCGCACGTGCGTAATGCACACTAGAACCTGAATCTAGCGAGTCTGCCAATTCCACCACTCGCGCATATTTTACTGCGCCCTCATTCAGCGCGAGATTTATATTACCACGCTCCTCCTGGATTGTCAACTCTTTTTTCGCGTGTTTTTTTATTTTTTCCACCCAGCCCCATATTGGCCGGCCCGCTTGCACCCCGGCCTGTTCTGTGATAGCATAGACAGGAAAACAGCGGCAGGAGCGTGAGTATGAAAATGGAACAACTTCTTTTTGTCAATGCCTGTGTACGGGGTGAGCGGTCCCGCACGTTGAAGCTTGCCCGCCGGTTCCTGGAAAACTGGCAGAGGAACCACTCCGACGGCGTCATCACCCAGGTGGATCTATGCAAAGACCGGCCGGTGCCTCAGTATCCCGAGGTGCTGGCCCAGCGGGACGAACTGTGGAACGCCGGCAAACTGGACGACCCCATGTTTGACCTGGCCCGGCAGTTTGCCGCCGCCGACCGGATCGTGGTGGCCGCTCCCTTCTGGGATCTCTCCTTCCCCGCTATTCTGAAAATCTATCTGGAGCGGATCTCAGTGACCAACATTACCTTCGGCTACGACGAGCAGGGCAACAACGTGGGTCTGTGCAAGGCGGGGAAGCTGCTGCTCATCACCACCCGGGGCGGCAACTTCTCCCTGCCTGAGACGGCGTGGATGGAGATGGGCGCCCGGCAGTTGGAGGCCCTGTGCGCCATGTATGGCATTCCCTCCTTCCAGTGCCTCGCCGCCGAGGGCCTGGACGATATCCGCAACGACAAGGAGGCCATCCTGGCCGAGGCCATGGGCCGGGCAGACGCCATGGCGGAGGTGTTTTAAGTGAAGAGCCGCATTCTCCTGCTGACCACCGGCGGCACCATCGCCTCCCTGCCCACCGACGACGGCCTGGCCCCCGGCCTGGACGGGGAGGATCTGGCGGAGCTGCTCCCCCGGGGCGTTACCGACTCCTATGATATCACCATTCAGGATATCCTCCATCTGGACTCCTCCAACATTCAGCCCGAGGAGTGGCAGACCATCGCCCGCCACGTCTTTGAGCAGATGGGGGCCTATGACGGCATTGTCATTACCCACGGCACCGACACCATGGCCTATACCGCCTCCATCCTGTCCTTCATGCTCCGGGGCATCGCCATCCCGGTGGTACTCACCGGGGCTCAGCTGCCCATGACCCATCCCCTCAGCGACGGCATGGAAAACCTGCGCACCGCTCTGGCTATGGCGGCCTCCGGGGTGGCCGGGGTGTTCCTGGCCTTCGACCGGAAGGTGATTCTGGGCTGCCGGGCAGTCAAGACCCGCACCACCGACTTTGACGCCTTTGAGAGCGTCAACTGGCCCCTGGCCGCCTCAGTGGACGGCAAGGGCCTTCAGATCTGCCGGGAGGCCATTCCCACCACCGCCGGGGCCTGTACCCTGCGGGACAGGCTATGCGACAAGGTCTTTCTCATCAAGCTCACCCCCGGTCTGGACCCGGAGATTTTTGACATGCTCCTCCAGATGCACTACCGGGGCATCGTCATTGAGGCATTCGGCGCCGGCGGGCTCCACTTCGTCCGCCGGGACCTGATCTCCAAGCTCCAGACGGCGGCCCAGGCGGGCATGACGGTGGTGGTGTGCAGCCAGTGCCTGTATGAGCCCAGCGACTTCTCAGTCTACGAGGTAGGGCAGAAGGTGCTGGCCCAGGGAGTTATCCAGGGCCGGGATATGACCACCGAGGCGGCAGTCACCAAACTCATGTGGGTACTTGGTCAGACCGACGACCCGGAGATTATCCGGGACTACATGGAGCGTTCCCTGGCGGGAGAAATGGCATAAGACAGCAAACGGGCGTGCCGCACAAGGCGGCACGCCCGTTTTTTCTTAACTAACCAGAGCCTTGCCCAGATCCCGGCAGGCGTCGGCGGCGTCGGCGTCCGGGGCTTCATGGGCAATCACCGGCTGGTCGGCCAGCTTGCAGCCCAGATCCTCGCACTCCTCCGCCCAGGTACGCATCCACTCGCCGTCCCCCCAGCCGTAGGAGCCGAAGAGGCCGATGGTCTTGCCCCCCAGGCTACCCTTAACGGCGTCAAACATGGGCTGGAACTCCCCCTCCTCCAGCTGCTCGGCCCCCATGGAAGGGCAGCCAAAGGCGATGGCATCGTAGCCGCTCACCAGATCGGGAGTAAAGAGGGCGGGCGGCAGCAGGTCGGCCTGGCCGCCAGCAGCCACGATACCCTCCTCCACCAGCCTGGCCATGGCCTCGGTGTTGCCAGTGCCGCTCCAATAAACCACTGCTATCTTGCTCATCTGAACCTTCCTTTCTGAATCACCTTACTTATGCCGCCACGGTCAGCTGTCTCAGGGTCGCCCCTGCCGCAAACCGGCGGCGGTAGACATTGGTACACTCCTTGAACCGGCGGAACTGCCGCTGGGCCTCTCCGGGATCGCCGTAGCACTTCCAGCAGCCGCAGAGGGTGAAGTTCTTCCCCTTGTGGCGGATAAAGCCCTTCACGTCGGAGAGCGGATAGCCCAGGAACACCCCGATCTCATGGGGGAACTCCCCCTCCAGGCACAAACGGGCGGCCAGCTGACGCAGACAACCCCGGCTCTCCGTCCAGGGCTCATACCCCATCTCCCGGAGAAAGGCCCGGTGATCCGGCTGATCCAGCAGCCCCGCCAGAGCCTCTTCCCGGTAGAGGTAGACCAGATAGGCCCCCGTCCTCCGGCAGCCCTTCAACAGGGTGAGTACCAGTCCCCGCCCCTCCAGCGCCCTCCGGCAGGCAAGAAATTCCCCGGCAAAGTCTCCCCCCTCCTGGGGCTGGAATCGAAACAGACTGGCGGGCTTCAGCCCCGCCAGGGTGGGAGCGCCATGCTCAACAAGTGCGGCTTGCAGGGACATCATTGGTACTCCTTTCGAGGTTAGTTTTAACTAACTACTTTGCTTTATTTTTGGTTAGCCATCGCTAACCACGTCATAAAAATACCATACTTCCTCTTCCCTGTCAACCCCTTTTTGCGTTTCCCGCCGCTTGACGGCGGCGGCCCGTCCTGCTACAATTTTCTTTAGCATGACAAAAGGAGCGAGTTGTTTGATGGTATCCCTCGCCCCCATGGAGGGGCTGACCACCATTTACCACCGGCGGGCCCTGGCCCGCTGGTTCGGCGGAGTGGACCGGTACTTCACTCCCTTTCTTACCCCCACCCGGGATCACCGTTTTACCAAGCGAGAGCTGCGGGAAGTGCTGCCGGAACAGAACGGAGGCCTGCCCACGGTACCCCAGCTGCTCACCCGGAATGCGGAAGATTTCCTCTGGGCGGCGGGCGAACTGGCCGCCATGGGCTACCGGGAGGTCAACCTGAACCTGGGTTGCCCCTCGGGCACCGTAGTGGCCAAGGGGAAGGGCTCCGGCTTTCTGGCCCATCCGCCGGAGCTGGACGCCTTTCTGGAGGAGATTTTTTCAAAAGCCCCCTGCGCCATCTCGGTGAAAACCCGGATCGGCCTGAAGGACCCGGAGGAATTTCCCGCCCTGCTGGCTATCTACCGAAAATACCCTGTGGCGGAACTCATCGTCCATCCCCGGGTACGGACTGACATGTACAAAAACACCCCCCGATGGGACCGCTTCGGGGCGGCGCTGGAGGACTCCCCCTTCCCGGTGTGCTACAACGGGGACATCTGCACCCCAGACGACGCCGCCCGGCTCCAGGCCGCCTTTCCGTCGGCGGAGCGGCTCATGCTGGGCCGGGGGCTGGCAGGAGATCCTGCCCTGGCCCGCCGCCTCAAGGGCGGCCCTTCCGCCGGGCGGACGGAACTGAACTGCTTCGTGGAACAGGTATATGAGAGCTATGCAGAAGCCTTTGGCAGCCGCCGCAACGCCATGCTGCGGATGAAGGAGGTCTGGTTCTATCTCATCCGTCTGTTCCAGGATGGGGACAAGCTGTCCAAGGCCATCAAGAAGGCCCGTGACCCCCTGGACTACGAGGGGGCGGTACGCGCTGTCTTTGCCGACCTGGAACTGTCTCCCGTCCTTATACCCAACTGGTGATGACGATGGGATACTGGGTCTATATCCTCCGGTGTGCCGACGGCAGCCTGTACACCGGCACTGCCGCTGACGTGGACAAGCGTGCAGCGGTCCACAACCGGGGCAAAGGGGCCAAATATACCCGCTCCCGCCTGCCGGTGGAGGTGGTCTACCGGGAGGCCTGTCCCGACAAGGGGACGGCACTCCGGCGGGAATACGCCATTAAGCAGTTGCGCCGGCAGGACAAGCTGGCGCTCATCGCAGATTATCAAGGAAAGCTGGGATCTTGTATGAAAAAAGCGGCATTTATCGGCGCGGGCAACATGGGGGGCGCCCTCATCCAGGCAGCCTGCGAGGCTTTGGGGCCGGAGCAAGTGGTCATTACCGACCACGCCTATGCCAAGGCGGAGGAACTGGCCGGAAAGCTGGGCTGCACCGCGGTTCAGGACAACGGGGAGGCCCTGCGGCAGGCGGAGTACGTCTTTCTGTGCGTCAAGCCCCAGGTGATGGAGGGGGTGGTGAAGGCCCTGGTCCCCGCCCTGCGGGAGAAGCCGGACACTGTGCTGGTGACCATCGCCGCCGGTATCCAGATCGCCACGCTCCGGGGCTGGCTGGGGGACTGCTCCCCCGCCATCCTGCGGATCATGCCCAACACCCCCGCCGCCATCGGCATGGGGATGCTGGCCCTTACCGGCGAGCCGGAGGCCAAGGAGGAACACTATCAGGCCGTGGAGGCCATTCTGGCCAAGGCGGGCCGGGTAGAACGGCTGACGGAGGGTCAGATCGACGCCTTCTCCGCCGTGGCGGGCTGCGGCCCCGCCTTCGTCTACCCCTTCATCGAGGCCCTGGCCGACGGGGCGGTAAAGGTGGGCCTGCCCCGGCAGCAAGCTATGGTGTATGCCGCCCAGATGGTGCTGGGCTCCGCCGCCATGGTGCTGGAGAGCGGCAAGCACCCCGGTCAGCTGAAGGATGAGGTATGCTCCCCCGGCGGGTCCACCATCGCAGGGGTAGCAGCCCTGGAGGCCCGCGCCTTCCGCTCCGCCGCCATTGAGGCGGTGGAGGCCGCCTACCACAAGACGGTGGATCTGGGTAAGGTATAACAACTCCATAAATAAAAAACCAGGGTGTGTCTTTGCGACACACCCTGGTTTTTGCGCTTATTCCGCTGTCACAATGGCCTTCTCCCCGTCCGACGTGGCGTGGATGGCGGAGATGGGATGGAGGTAGCTGTCGATGAGCTTGGTGGCAATATCGTCCTCCAGGTCCTTCTGGATCTGGCGGCGCAGGTTGCGGGCGCCGTAGGTCTGGGAGTAGGACTTGCGGACCAGGTGGTCCAGCAGAGCGTCGTCCCAGGTAAAGGTGATGCCCTTTTCCTTCAGGGTATCCCGCAGCTCGCCCAGCATGATGGCGGCGATGGCCTTGAAGTTGTCCTCGGTCAGCTTATTGAAGTAGACGATCTCGTCCACCCGGTTGATGAACTCAGGCCGCAGGAAGGACTCCAGGGCCTTCATGGTCCGCTCCCTCCCCTGCTCGTTGGCGGTGCGGCCGAAGCCCACACTGCCGGCGGAGGTGCGGGTATCGCTGCCCGCGTTGGAGGTCATGACGATGACGGTGTTCTCGAAGTTCACGTTGCGGCCCTGGGCATCGGTAATATGGCCGTCGTCCAGGATCTGGAGCAGGATGTTCAGCACATCGGGGTGGGCCTTCTCGATCTCGTCGAAGAGGATGACGCAGTAGGGCTTGCGGCGCACCTTCTCGGTAAGCTGGCCGGCCTCGTCATAGCCCACATAGCCCGGGGGCGAGCCGATGATGCGGCTCACAGCGAACTTCTCCATAAACTCCGACATATCCAGCCGGATGAGGGACTCGGGAGAGTGGAACATATCCATGGCCAGCCGCTTGACCAGCTCGGTCTTGCCCACGCCGGTGGAACCCACGAAGATGAAGGACACCGGCTTGCGCTTGGAGGCAATGCCTACCCGGCCGCGGCGGACCGCGGCGGCCACGGCGTGAACCGCCTCGTCCTGACCAATAAGATGTTCGCGCAGCCGCTCCTCCAGCTTGGCCAGACGCTCATACTCGGCTTCCTGGATCTGGCTGGCGGGAATCTTGGTCCACAGCTCAATGACCCGGGCCAGGTGGGCCACTGTCAGGGGCGGGGCGCTCTGGGCGGTCAGCTTGCTCAATTCGTCCTGGAGCTGGATCTCCCGGCTCTTGATGGCGGCCAGCCGCTCGTAGTCCTTGCTGCTGCCCTGGTCGGCCAGCAGCCCCTCCCGCTCAGCCGCCAGGTTGTCCAACTCCTTACGGAAGTTGGCCTGCCGCCGCTCGTTGGCGCCCAGGGCCTCGGTGGTAGCGGGGTTGCCCATAAGGGCGTCATGCTCGGCTGTGAGCTTGCTCAGCTCCCGGCGGATCTCGCTCTGACGGCCCTCATTGTTCTTGAGGGCGGTCTGGCGCTTGTAGTCCCGGTCGTTGGCCTCCACCATCAGGTTCTCCCGCTCCTGACCCAGGGCCTCCAGCTCCTTCTTCACCTCCACCTCACGGGCCAGGGCCTTGTTGTGGAGGTTCACGTCGGAGCAGGCCTCGTCAATGAGGTCGATGGCCTTGTCAGGCAGGAAGCGGTCGGTGATATACCGCTCGCTCATAGTCACCGTCAGACGGCACATCTCAGGGGAGATGGACACAAAGTGGTACTTCTCGTAGTAAGGGGCGATACCCTTGATGATCTTGATGCTGTCTTCAATGGAGGGCTCCTCCACCATCACCGGCTGGAACCGCCGCTCCAGGGCGGAGTCCTTCTCAATGTACTTGCGGTACTCGGTGAGGGTGGTGGCGCCGATGACCTGGATCTCCCCCCGGCTGAGGGCAGGCTTGAGGATATTGGCGGCGTTCATGGAACCCTCGGCATCGCCGGCGCCCACGATGTTGTGGACCTCGTCGATGACCAGGATAATGTTGCCCAGCTTCTTAATCTCCTCAATGAGGCCCTTCATGCGGCTTTCAAACTGGCCCCGGAACTGGGTGCCCGCCACCAGGGCGGTGAGATCCAGCAGGTAGACCTCCTTATCCAGCAGCTTGTAGGGTACGTCCCGCTGGTAAATCTTCTGAGCCAGGCCCTCGGCGATGGCAGTCTTGCCCACGCCGGGCTCGCCGATGAGGCAGGGGTTGTTCTTCTGCCGGCGGTTAAGGATCTGGATGGTGCGCTGGATCTCCTCGTCCCGGCCGATGATCTTGTCCAGCTTGCCGTCGGCGGCCTTCTGTGTCAGGGAGATGCAGTAGTTCTCCAAAAACTTCCGCTTGGGAGGCTTATCGCCCTTCTTGTCCTTGTCCGTGCGTTCAGAGCGGTTGTTCTCCCGCTCCGGAGGCTGGTTCTGAGGATTCTGGGCTCCGCCGCCGAACAGCTTGTTCAGGAAGGGGAAGGTGGCGGTCTTACCCTCGTCCTCCTCGTCCTGCTCTCCATCGTCGCTGGGCACCAGGCCCTCCATTCCCTCGGCTCCCCCGAAGGCGGACATCATTTCGTTGGTCAGGCCCTCCAGGTCCTCGTCGGTAATGCCCATCTTCTGCATCATATCTTCCACGGGCTTGATGCCCATTTCCTTGGCGCACTTGAGGCACAGCCCTTCACTCTTGGTGGTGCCGCCCTCCATCTTCTGAATGAAGATGACGGCCACATTCTTATGACATCTGGTACAAAGTGTGGGTTGCATATATGTTCAGCTCCTTTGGCGGGGACGGTCCCATGCAGATCCTCTCCCCGGAGAGATGATTCTAATCCGAAATTATGAACTTGGTATGAATCAGGCCGGCTTTCTTTCCTTCATAATACGGCAATATTGATAAATATACCCCACCAGAGCAGCCAGAGTAAGCGCAAGGGCGCCGCCGATCATGGCGGTGCGCCCCGCTCTGGGGATGTCGGAGAAGAGCATCAGGGCCACGCACACCACAAAGAACACGCCAGTGGACAGCTTGCCCAGCCAGTTGGAGGGCATCACATCCCCCAGGCTGCGGTACATCAGATAGCCGCCAATGGCCATACACAGCTCCTTGCAGAAAAATACGATTACCGCCCACAGGGGAATGATACCGTCCACCGTAATGCAGATAATAACGGTAAAGGTCATCCACTTGTCAGCTGCAGGGTCCAGAATACGGCCCAGCTTGCTGATCTGGTTGAAGTGGCGGGCGATCCAACCGTCGGCGATATCGGTCACAAAGGCCACCAGATAGATAAGGGCCGCCCAGGTATGGGCGTCCGGTATGGGCTGGAAAAACACCACCGCGAACACCGGCACCAGAAACAGCCGGAACAGGGACAGGATATTGGGGACTGTCATGTCGATTCACCTGAATTTCTCTCTTTATTTCTCTTGCGCAGCAGGCCGTTACCATCCAAAAAACAGCGTCATGGGATTGGTGGTCATGAAAAATTTCAGCAGCGTGGTCTGCTCCACCGTCTCCGGCGGGATCAGATTACCCATAAACTGGATGGTCCAGGCGGCCACAAACAATACGACACAGCCCTGGAGCAGTCCAAACACCGCCCCCAACGTTTTATTGAGAAAGTGGAGTACCGGCAGCCGGGCCACCAGATCCAGCGCCCGGCTTACCACCTTCCACAGGATCACAATGATCACAAAGCTCACCAGGAACAGGATCAGGTACGCCACCGACTGGGCGATGGCGGCTGCTACTTTTGCCGCTGCGCTGGCGGCCACCTCGGTCATGCCGTTCTCTACCGCCTGGTCGATGCTGTCGATGAGAGACTCATACAACCCCATCGCCCGCAGGGCGTCCAGTACGCCCGGCAGGGGTACCTCCTCGGGCGCGGTAGCGATGTCGCCTTCCTCGGTGGTATATTCCGTGTGTTGAATGGACTCGTTGAGCTGCTCCTCAATGGCTGCGGCAAAACGGGGCTCCAGCGCATCGGCCACCACAGGGGACAGGGTACGGGCCACGGCGCCGGCGCCGGCAAAGGCAACCAGTACCCCGATCAGGCCGCACAGGGACAGCACCAGCCCCCGCTTTATGCCTAGCAGCACAAAAGCCGCCAATACAACCACTACAATAAGTTCGAATACGATTGCCATAGGGTTCCTCCGTGATTACTGTGGCAGATAGACCCGCGCGGTCTTATTGCCGACAAGCATGACGCTACCGTCGGCACGCTGGAGCGCCTTGCGGGCACTCTGAGTTCCCTCCAACGTATGATAATTCTCCAGTTCCTGGTTGTAGATATCCAACCGGTCGGCGGTCAGCACGCTGATGTATCGGCCGGCGGCAGAGATGGACAGCACCTGCTCGTCCATTGCCAGGGCGGCTATGGTCTGCCCCTCACCGTCTATGACCACCAACTCGGCGGCGCTGCCCGCCCGATATTTACCCAGCAGCAAAGCGGCGGTACCGCTTCCGTCCACGGAGAATCCCTTCAGGTATCGCCCGGTATAGGAATAGCTTCCCGTCAAAGCGGCGGCAGCATCCAGATGATAGATGTCGCTCTCCCCTACTGCCCAGATCCCATTGCTGTCCCAGGTCAGTTCCAAAATGACTTGATTACCCACCTGGACGCTGGCCTGAGGCTCCAGTTCTTCCGTAGAGGTGCCTGTGGTGGGAAAAAGTTCCACCCGGCTGGTAAATGCACTGTCGTCCAGGCCCATGGTAAGTAGGGCTACCGTCCTGTTATCCGGAGACAATGCGGCGTCTGCAATAAAGCGACTGGACAGGCTCACCTGCATTTTGAGCTGGAACTGACTGTCATATACGGTGACCACGCCCTTATAGCCGCTCTCCTGGGTCACCGTCACCATCCAGCCGCTGTCGTTCACATCGGCGGACAAAATCTCTTCGTCCTCCTCCAGTTCCAGGGAGAAAACTTCTTCCCGATCCCGGCAAACCAGCAAAACCCGCCCGCCGGCATCGTAAGCCAGGGCGGTGCTACCTGCAGCTACAGCTACCGGATGCTCCATGGTGACGGTGCGGTCCACATAGACCTGGCCGCTGGCCGAATAGAGCCGAACCCCAGTGGAAGAACACACCAGTAAGTCCCCGTCCAGGCTGGCAAAGGTGCTGGAACTGTCGCCATCGTAGGGAAAGGACTCGGCCTGGCCGCCCTCTCCCCGCTCCAGATCCCGATAGGCAAACCACCGCTTGACGGCGTCGAAATTCAGTTTGTCATAGTTGACGATGAGGAACACAGCGCCCAGCACCATAGCCACGGTAAGCAGAAAGGCCAGCAGCCGCAAAAACAGATTGGGCCGCTTTTCCTGCTTACGGGGCGGGTGGACGTCCTGGTCCTCGTTCAGTCTATGCGCCTTCTTGGAAAATATGTGGCGAGGCATTACAACACATCCTCATTGTACCATAGCTTGGTCATATACAGCCCGCCGGCGGGCACCGTGGGGCCCGCCGCAGTCCTGTTGCCGCCCTCCAGAATGGCGGGCACGTCGTCAGGGGAAAACTTTCCCTCGGCGGCATAGACGCAGGTGCCCACCATGGCACGTACCATGTTGTACAGGAAACCATCGGCGCACACCTTACATTCGATCATCAGCCCATCCCGGGCAATGTCAAAGTAGTGAACCGTCCGCACGGTGGTCCGGGTCTCGGTACCCACGCTGCGGACAGCGGCAAAATCATGGGTACCCACAAAGTGGGAGGCCGCCCGCTGCATGACCTGTTCGTCCAGGTGCTTGGGGTAGAACCAGGCCCGGTCCACATAGAAGGCGTTACGGATGTGGGAGTTGTAGATCCGGTAGGTATACTCCTTTTTCAGGCAGGAGCCGATGGCGTTGAACTCGTCCGGCACCTCGGTGGCCTTCACCACCACAATATCGTCGGGCAGCCGGGTGTTCACCGCCAGGGGCAGCCGGTCGCAGGGGATGCGGGAGGTAGTGCGGAAGTTGGCCACATAGGTCTCGGCGTGGACCCCGGCGTCGGTACGGCCTGCCCCGGTACACTTCACCGGATGGCCCACCACCGTGGCCAGTGCCTTCTCCAGGGTCTCTGCTACTGTGACGGCGTTCTTCTGCACCTGCCAGCCGTGGTAGGCCGTACCTACATACATCAATCTTAGCGCGATATTTCTCATAAATCTTTTCGTAAACCTTAAATTTGAGTAAAAGTTGATCTGTCCCTTACCAGCCGTAGTGAGCCAGCACACCGATCCCCACACACATAGCCAGGGAAAGCAGCAGGGCGACGATATCCATCCCCTTCATTTTCAGCTGCCGCAGGCGGGTGCGCCCGCTGCCGCCGTGATAGCAGCGGCATTCCATAGCCACCGCCAGCTCGTCGGCCCGGCGGAAGGCAGAGATAAAGAGAGGCACCAGCAGGGGTACCAGAGCCTTGGCCTTCTGGATCAGATTGCCGGTATCGAAATCGGCCCCTCTGGCCTTCTGTGCGGACATGATCTTGTCGGTCTCCTCAATGAGGGTGGGAATAAACCGCAGAGCGATGGACATCATCATAGCCAGCTCATGGATGGGGACCCGGATGGCTTTCAGGGGGCTGAGCAGCTTCTCCAGGCCGTCAGTGAGCATGATGGGGGACGTGGTGTAGGTCAGCAGGAAGGTGCAGGTAATGAGCATCATAATGCGCAGGATCATGAATACCGCCGCTCGGATCCCTTCCACATAAATGGTGAACACCCACCAGGACACCAGCGGTTCTCCCTTACCGGGGGTAAAGAACAGGTTGAGGATGGCAGTGATGAGGATGATGATAAAGATGGGCCGCATCCCCCGCAGGATACTCTTGACCCCCACTTTGGAAATGGCGATCAGAGCGGCCAGCAGCACCAGCAGAATGGCGTAGGTCACCACGTTGGCGGCCAGGAAGAGGGCCACGATATAGGCCACGGTACCGATGAGCTTGGTGCGGGGGTCCAACCGGTGGATGATGGTCTTGCCTGGGAAGTACTGACCCAGGGTGATGTCTTTCAGCGCCATTTACACCGTCCCCTCCTTTCGGGCCATCGCCGCCAGAATGGCGTCCCTGGCCTGCTGGATGGTGTACACCGAGGGGTCGATGTCCACCCCCATGGCACGCAGCCGGTGAAACACCCGGGTCATGGCGGGCACACCCAAGCCCATGCGCTCCAGCTCGTCCCCGTGGGCGAATACCTCCCGGGGGGCGCCGGAGAAGGGGATCTTGCCGTCGTTGACCACCACGATGCGGTCCACCGTACGGGCCATCTCCTCCATGGAGTGGGAGACGATGATGATGGTGGCGTTTTTGGCCACATGGTAATCATGGATATTGCTGAGGATAGACTCCACCCCTACGGGGTCCAGGCCGGCAGTGGGCTCGTCCAGGATCAGGACCGAGGGTTCCATGGCAATGACGCCGGCAATAGCCACCCGACGCTTCTGGCCGCCGGACAGCTCAAAAGGAGACTTCTGCAGCGTCTCCTCCTTGAGGCCTACAAACCCAGCGGCCTGCCGCACCCGGCGATCGATCTCCTCCGGATCCAGGCCCATATTGCCGGGGCCGAACGCAATATCCTTATATACCGTTTCCTCAAAAAGCTGATACTCAGGGTACTGGAACACCAGGCCCACCTGAAAGCGGATCTGACGGGTACGTTCCTTGCTTTCCCAGATATCCTTGCCCTCAAACAGCACCTTGCCCGAGGTAGGCTTCAAAAGGCCGTTGAGATGCTGGATCAGGGTGGATTTGCCCGAGCCGGTGTGGCCGATGATGCCCAGGTACTCCCCGCGGTAGGCGGTAAAGTCCACGTCCACCAGCGCCCCATGCTCGAAAGGGGTGCCGGCGGAATAGATATGGCTCAGGCGCTCCGTCTGAATGATCGGTTCCAATTCGCTTCAGTCCTTTATCACAATGGTGCATTCTCCTTACGGAGTAACGCCCTATTTCAGCAGCTGATACAGGGTTTGGGCGCATTCCTCGTCGCTGAGGGCGTCCAGGGACACATCCACCCCCGCCTTTTGCAGCTCCCACAGCAGTTCGGTGGTCTCAGGGACGGTGAGGCCCACTTCCTTCAGCGCCTCCACCTGCTTGAATACGTCCCGGGGCGCGCCGTCGGCAATGACCTTGCCCTTGGACATGACCACCAACCGGTCGGCCTGGGCGGCCTCATCCATGTGATGGGTGATGAGAACCACCGTTACCCCGGAGGTGCGGTTGAGCCCCTTGATGGTTTTCAGCACTTCGGCCCGGCCAATGGGGTCCAGCATGGCGGTGGGCTCGTCCAGCACGATGCACCGGGGCTGCATGGCAATAACGCCGGCAATGGCCACCCGCTGCTTCTGGCCGCCGGAGAGCAGGTGGGGCGCATGTTCCCGGTACTCATACATCCCCACCGCCTTCAGCGCGTCGTCCACCCGGCGGCGGATCTCCTCCGGGGGAACTCCCAGATTCTCCGGGGCAAAGGCCACATCCTCCTCCACCACATTGGCTACGATCTGGTTGTCCGGGTTCTGGAATACCATACCCACCGTGCGGCGGATGTCCAGCAATTTGCTCTCGTCAGCCGTGTCCATGCCGTCCACATACACCTTGCCGCCGGTGGGCAGCAGAATGGCGTTCATATGCTTGGCCAGGGTGGATTTCCCCGACCCGTTGTGGCCCAGCACCGCCACGAAGGTGCCCTCCTCGATCCGGAGATCCACCCCGTCCAGCACCACAGGGGTGGGACCCTCCTCCTCGTCGTAGCGAAAGTGCAGGTCCTTTGTCTCAAGAATGGTCTGTCCCATAGTATCTCCTTTTTAGTCGCACAGCCAGCGTCCGGTGGCCCCGCAGGGCAGCGCCAAGCCGGTGGAACTTACCGGCAGGCCCAGCTCCTGGCTCTCGGTATGGCCGCCGTATTTCCGTCCCACCAGGGTCTCCAGCAGATAGGTCAGCACAGACGGAGCCAGACCGGTGGTATAGGAGTTGATGAGGAAAAACAGGGGGTTGTCCGACAGCACCCCGGTCACCAGCTCCACAAAGGGGAACAGGTTCTCCTCCAGCTTCCAGATCTCGCCGGAGGGGCCCCGCCCGTAGGAGGGCGGATCCATGATGACGGCGTCGTATTTCCGCCCCCGTCGGATCTCCCGCTCCACAAACTTTGCGCAGTCGTCCACGATCCAGCGGATGGGGGCGTCGCCCAGGCCGGAAGAGGCCGCGTTCTCCCGGGCCCAGCTTACCATGCCCCGGGCGGCGTCCACATGACACACGCTTGCCCCCGCCGCAGCGCAGGCCACAGTGGCCCCGCCGGTATAGGCGAAGAGATTGAGTACCTGGATGGGCCGGCCGGCGGAGCGGATACGCTCCATGGCAAAGTCCCAGTTGGCGGCCTGCTCGGGGAACAGGCCGGTGTGCTTGAAGTTCATGGGCTTGATGTTGAAGGTCAGCTCCCGGTAACCCAGGGTCCACCGATCCGGCAGGTCCTTCTTGACCCAGCGTCCGCCGCCGGTGGAGGAACGCTGATACCGGGCGTCAAATTTCCGCCAGCCGGGGTGCTTCCCTTCCGCCCGCCAAATGGCCTGGGGGTCGGGCCGCACCAGGGTGAACTTGCCCCAGCGTTCCAGTCGCTCTCCCCCACCGCAATCCAGCAGCTCATATTCTTTCCATCCGTCCGAGATCCACATATGTTCCCTTCACGCCCTCCCGGGTATTGTTGTCATAATCATCCTATTATATCATCACGGTTCAGTCGAGTCAACGAGAAGAAAGAATTGTGTTATGGAGAAAACTGTGATAGAATAGGGATGAATTTGTGGAAACGAGGTGTCTGTTATGAGCGCCACTGAACTTCAGTTTCGTACTGCCGCTTTCGGCGGCTTTCAAAAGCAGGATGTATTGAGCTATATCGAATCCTCCAGCCAGGCCCATACGGAAAAGCTGGAACAGCTGCAGCGGGAGCTGGAGGAGCTGGCGGGCGCGAAGCAGGCTCTGGCAGCCCAGGTCGAACAGGCCAAGGGGCAGGCCGAGGAACTGGCCAGGGAAAAGGAGGATCTGACCGCCCAGCTGGAACAGGCCCGCAAGGAAACTGAGCAGCTGCGCACTCAGCTGGAACAAGCCCGGAAAGAGGCGGAGGATACCGCCGCCCAGCTCTCTGAGGTCAAAGCCCGGCTGGAACAGGCTGAGCCGGACGCCGCCGCCTATCGGCAGATCAAAGACCGGGCCGCCGGCATTGAACTGGAAGCCCATTGCCGCGCCCAGGAAGTGCAGCACGAGGCGGAGGATCGGGTTCAGCGCGCCCACACCGAGGTGGAGCAATGGCTGCATAAAGTACGGGCAGGCTATGAGCTGCTGCGCACCGACATGGATGGCGCCGTCACCCGTACTTTGCAGGAACTGGACAAACTGCATCAGATGATGGAACAGCTTTCTTCCAGTTTCAGCGTCCAGGACGATCACCTGCGCAAGCTGACCCAGGCCTGTGTATCTGAGTTTGCACCCCCGGCACCTCAGCCCCTGCCCCTGAACGAGAAATAATTCCCCGCCCCGGGCGGGCGTATGAGAGGGGACCGGTCCGGTCCCCTCTTGTTCTTGCGGTATTTTGCAAAGACATCTTCTGAGAAGGAGTGCATTCCTTTGAGCAAAACCTCCCAGACCCGGACCAAAGTCACCGTCAAAACCTCGGCCCGTATGTCCAAAAAAGGGCCGCTCACCCCCGACGCCCTGCGGAAACTGGACGCCTGGTGGCGGGCCTCCAACTATCTGGCTGCCGGCCAGCTCTATCTGAAAGATAATCCGCTGCTCCGCGCCCCTCTGAAGCCGGAACACTTGAAGCACACCCCGGTGGGCCACTGGGGTACGGTGCCCGGCCAGAACTTTATCTATACCCACCTCAATCGGGTCATTACCAAGTACGACCTGGACATGATCTACATCTGCGGCCCCGGACACGGCGGCTCCGCCGTGCTGGCACAGACTTATCTGGAAGGGACCTACAGCGAGATCTATCCCAACGTCAGCCAGGACGAGGAGGGCATGCGCAAACTCTTCCGGCAGTTCTCCTTCCCGGGCGGCGTGGGCAGCCACTGCGCCCCCAACACCCCCGGCTCCATCAACGAGGGCGGCGAGCTGGGCTATTCTCTGGCCCACGCCTTCGGGGCTGTCATGGACAATCCCACCCTCATCGCAGCCTGCGTGGTGGGAGACGGCGAGGCGGAGACCGCGCCTCTGGCCACCGCCTGGCACGGCAATAAATTCCTGGACCCGGTGGGCGACGGCGCGGTGCTGCCCATTCTCCACCTCAACGGCTATAAAAACGCCACCCCCGCCCTTTTTGCCCGCATTACCAATGAGGAGGTGGAGGACTTCTTCAAGGGCTGCGGCTGGACCCCCCGATTTGTGGAGGGAGACGACCCGGCCCAGATGCACCAGAAGATGGCCGCCGCTTTGGACTGGGCGGTGCGCGAGATCCAGCGCATTCAGGAGAGCGCCCGCTCCTTCGGGGAGACCGAGCGGCCCCGGTGGCCTATGGTGGTACTCCGCTCTCCCAAGGGCTGGACCTGTCCCAAGGCAGTGGACGGAGTCGCTCTGGAAGGTACCAGCCGGGTCCACCAGCTGCCTCTGGCGGTGGACGAGGCCCATCCGGAGGCTCTGCCCCTGCTGGAGCAGTGGCTGCGCAGTTACCATCCGGAGGAGCTGTTCGACGAAGCGGGCGCCCTTGTCCCCGCCCTGCGGGGCATGGCGCCCCAGGGGGAGCGGCGGATGGGGTCCAACCCCCACGCCAACGGCGGCCTGCTGCTGCGGGACCTGCGCATCCCCGACTTCTCCAAATACGCGGTGGCCGCCCCCGCCCCCGGCGAGGCAGAGGCCGAGGACATGGCCGAACTGGGCAAGTATGTCAAGGATGTACTCAAGCTCAACCAGAAAGCCAAAAACTTCCGCATCTTCTCCCCCGACGAGACCATGAGCAATAAGCTGTGGGCCGCCCTGGAGGCCAGCGACCGCCGTTGGAACGCCGACCGGCTCCCCTCTGACGAGGGGCTGTCCCCCAATGGCCGCATTCTGGACGGCATGCTGTCCGAGCATATGTGCCAGGGCTGGCTGGAGGGCTACCTGCTCACCGGCCGCCACGGCTTCCTTAACAGCTACGAGGCCTTCATCCGCATCGTGGATTCCATGGTCAGCCAGTATGCCAAGTGGCTCAAAGTGGCCGGCTCCCTGCCCTGGCGGCAGGATATCGCCTCCCTCAACTATGTGCTGTCCTCCAACGTTTGGCAGCAGGATCAGAACGGCTTTACCCATCAGGACCCCGGTTTCCTGGACCATGTGGCCAACAAGAAGGCGGACGTGGTGCGGCTCTATCTGCCCCCCGACGCCAACTGTCTGCTCTCCTGCTTCGACCACTGCATCAAAAGCCGCAACTACATCAACGTGCTGGTGACCTCCAAGCACGCCCGTCCCCAGTGGCTTACCATGGACGAGGCCATCAAACACTGCACCCACGGTATCGGCATCTGGCAATGGGCCTCCAACGACCAGGGCGCCGAGCCCGACGCGGTGCTGGCCTGCTGCGGCGAGACGCCCACCCTGGAGACCCTGGCCGCCGTCACCATCCTGCGGCGTTACCTGCCCGAGCTGAAGGTACGGGTGGTCAACGTGGTGGACCTGATGAAGCTGCAGCCTCACACGGAACATCCCCACGGCCTTACCGACGAGGACTACGACGTACTCTTCACCGTGGACAAGCCCATTATCTTTGCCTTCCACGGCTACGCCTCCCTGGTTCACGAACTGACCTATCGCCGGCACAACAAGAATCTCCACGTCCGGGGCTATAAGGAGGAGGGCGGCCTCACCACCCCCTTTGACATGCGGGTACAGAACAACATCGACCGGTTCGATCTGGTCATCGACACTGTGAAACGGCTGCCCCAGCTGGGCAACCGGGGCGCCTTCCTCATCCAGCTGATGAAGGACAAGCTGGTGGAACACCGGCAGTATATCACCGCTTACGGCCAGGATATGCCTGAGATCCGGGACTGGAAGTGGAACGGTGGAAACGGGATCTGAGCCGCCTTGCCAAACGGGCCGGGCTGTGCTATCCTGATAAAAAAGCACGGACAGAAAGGATGGCGTTATGAACATCTACGAATCCGCGGAAAACTATCTGGAGGCCATCCTCAGCCTCCATGAACAGCACGGGACAGTGCGCTCTATCGACATCGCCAACGAGCTGCACTTCTCCAAGCCCAGCGTCAGTGTGGCTATGAAGAAATTGCGGGAGAGCGGCTATATCGAGATGGACAAAGACGGACTGATCTCCCTGCTCCCTGCCGGTGAGGAAATTGCCAGACGCATCTACGAACGTCACCAGCTGCTGACCAAATTCTTCGTCCACCTGGGGGTAAGCCCGGAGGTGGCTGCCGCAGACGCCTGCAAGATCGAGCATGATCTCAGCGATGAAACCTTCCAGAAGATCAAAGAGCATGCTATGGGTACCGGCGGACTGGCGCAGTATTGACCCTTCCGCACACAAATAACCGGACCTGCCGTGTAAAGCGGCAAGTCCGGTTTTTCTCTCCCCCGTTTCCCCTTCGCCCAGCATCGCATGTCAGATAGGCGTCATCCCGTCAAATTATCCTCCGGCAACCGGTCAAGACGGGCATAAATTTTGTGAAAAACTACCTTTGAAACGTTGTGCCGACCTCTAGTATAATAAAAATACAACGTGTAGTTATCATCGGCGTAAATCCGGTTGATAGCTGCACGTTTTTTGTTTTCCCTACGTATTGTTTGTGGTTTTGGCGTTCATCTACCAGTACGACTCAAAAAGCTGTGCATGGCCCATAGTGTAAATTGGTCCCGGCTGCACGCTTCCTTATCCTGGAGGTTATTGGAAATGAAACAGGCGCAAAAATCAAATGCCTTTCTGGTCACAGACTCCATTGGTCGGCTGATGAGCCAGTATGCCGTCCCATGCGTCATATCTTTACTAGTGGCCGCTCTCTATAGCATCGTGGATCAGATTTTTATTGCAAACGCCTCTTATCTTGGTTCCTATGGAAACGCTGCCAATACGGTGGTTTTCCCTCTGACCGTGGTGGCTCTGGCTATCGCGGTACTCATCGGCGACGGATGCTGCGCCCTGGTCAGCATTTGTCTGGGGGCCCAGGAGCAAAAGCGGGCAGGTAAAAGCATTGGAAACGCCATCATTCTGTGCGTAGCCGCCAGCATCATACTTACCGCTTTCTATCTGATCTTTCAGGACGGCATCCTCAGTATGTTCGGCGGACGGGTCAATGAGGAGACTTTCCGTTACTCACAGGAGTATTTCTTCTATATCACGCTGGGTATTCCCTGCTATATGTTCGGTCAAGCCATGAATCCCATCATCCGCTCTGATGGCAGTCCCAAATTTGCCATGGTCTCTACCCTGGCAGGCGCTGGGATCAATATCATTTTGGATCCGGTATTTATTTTCGGGTTTCAGTGGGGCATGATGGGCGCTGCCATAGCCACAGTATTAGGTCAGCTTCTCACCGCCGTGCTGGCTATCTGGTACCTATGGCATATGAAAGCGGTATCCCTCCATCGGGATTGTTTCAGGCTCCAAGGAAACGTAATCTTTCACTTTCTTTCCTTGGGTGTGTGTAGCCTGTTGTCCCAAATCTCTCTGGTGGCCGCCATGGCGGCCATTAACAACATGATTCGCCAATATGGCGCCCTGGACGCTATCTTCGGTCAGAGTCAATACGCACAAATCCCCATGGCGGTGGTTGGCATCGTCATGAAATTCTTTCAAATCGTTATCTCTATCGCGGTGGGTCTGGCTGCCGGTTGTATCCCCATTGTAGGATATAACATCGGCGCAGGACGGAAAGACCGGGCTAAAAGCCTCTTCACCCACCTACTTATCGCTGAAGCGGTAGTGGGCGGGGTGGCGCTGTTTGTTGTAGAGTGCTTCCCTACCCAGCTTATTTCCATTTTCGGCGCAGCCAATGAGAGCAGCTATTACACGGAATTTGCCATCAAATCCTTCCGCATTTATCTGTGTATGATGATCCTGGCATGCGTAAATAAAGGCACGTTCATTTACCTGCAGTCTCTGGGCAAAGCGTTGGCTTCCACAGCCCTGTCCATGATCCGGGAAGTGGTTTTTGGCGTAGGTTTTGCCCTGTTGCTCCCCACCTTTTTTGGACTGGACGGGGTACTCTACTCCATGCCGGTATCCGATTTTTTGACGTTCCTCATTGCTGCGTTTCTGATTCGCTCCACCTATCGCACACTCAGCGAGCCCTAAGTTCCCAAAAAGCTACCGCGCTGGCCGCCGCCACGTTGAGGGAATCCACCCCGTGGGACATAGGGATACACACGGTATAGTCGCATCCGGCGATGGTGTGCGCCGACAGGCCGTCCCCCTCGGTTCCCAGCACAATGGCCAGCCTGTCCTCCCGCCGCAGGCTGGGATCCTCAATGCTGAGAGCGGTATCGCTGAGCGCCATGGCCACCGTCTTGAAACCCAGAGCATTGAGCCGGGCCAGGCCCGGCTGAGGCCACTGAGACGCATCCTCCCCTATGCGGGTCCAGGGGATCTGGAACACGGTGCCCATACTCACCCGGGCCGCCCGCCGGTACAGCGGGTCGCAGCAGGTGGGTGTGACCAACACCGCGTCCATGTGAAGCGCGGCTGCGGAACGGAAGATGGCGCCTACGTTGGTAGCGTCCACAATGCCCTCCAACACCGCCACACGGCGGGCGTTGACACACAGTTCCTCCACCGAGGGCAGTGACGGCCTGCGCATGGCGCACAGCACACCCCGGGTCACCTCATAGCCGGTGAGACCCTCCAGCACTTCCCGGTCCGCTGTATAGACCGGCACATCGCCGCACCGGGCAATGACTTCACGGGCCGGGCCGTCAATTTTCTTTCGCTCCATGAGCAAGGACAGCGGCTGGTATCCCCCATCCAGCGCCCGCAGGATAACCTTGGGACTCTCTGCTATAAAGATACCTTTTTCCGGTTCCAGCCGATTGCGCAGCTGGGCCTCGGTCAGGCGGGCATAACAATCCAGCTGAGGGTCGGAATAGTCGGCGATCTCAATGATATTGACCATATTGTTTTCCTGTTCTCTTTTCTTAATTGCTTTCATCCGGGGGCAGGTACAAGATCCGATGGATCACCGATATCAGCGGCTCACAGCTTTTTTCTCCACGCAGGAGCGCCGAGAGCAGCATGGAAAAGACCAGCCCCACAAAGCCCTCTCTGGTCAGGCGGCTGTCAAACACATCCTGGCGCACCTGCCCGTCCTGCTGCAATACCTGACAGAGGGCATCCCGCAATTCGCCCTGGATTCGCTCCATCATGCGGCGTCCTTCCAGCTTTCCGTTACCTGTGGTAAATCCCATGGCATGGAGCGTCAGAAAGCCCGGATAACGCTGATTTCCCTGCTGCATACTGCCGTACAGCCATTCAATACACCGGCAGAAACGTTCCTCTCCCGGAAAATCGGTGGGAAGCCGGAAAATCTCTTCCCAAACACTCTCCACTGTAGCCGCCACCAGTTCAGTCTTAGATGAAAAATAATTATATAGTGACCCTACCGCTACTCCGCACTGGGCTGCCACCGAACGCATGTTGATGGCAGCCCAGCCTTTTTCTCTCAGCATGGTGCGGCTGGCGGTAAGGATTACTTCCCTGGATATAACCACAGACCGCATGTCGCTCACCTTCTTCTGTGCAAAAGTGATATGTTTTCATGAAATAATATACCATAATTTTTTTCATTTTTCAACCGGACGTTCCCTCCCCGCTCCGGTTCTTTTTAACTGCTTTCCCTTGACTGCCGAATTGAGACGCTGTAAAATTGAGAGCAAACCATATCTTCACTGTTTTGAAAAAAAATACACTTTCTCCAGCCAATGATTAAATTGTCCGGAAAGTGCATGGAGGCGTCTTTCACTATGGTGATTACAGACTTTCTGGAGCGCAATGCGCGGCTCTACCGGGATGAGACCGCCCTTGTTGAGATCAATCCCTCGGAGGAGCGGGACAAAGCCAATACCTGGCGGGAATTTAGCCTCATCGAGCGCAACCGTCCCGACGAGCCCTACCGCCGGGAGATCACCTGGGGCCAGTTCGACAAGAAGGCCAACCGCTTTGCCAACCTGCTGCTCAGCCGGGGGCTGAAGCGAGGCACCAAGGTGGGTATCCTGCTGATGAACTGCCTGGAGTGGCTGCCGGTGTATTTCGGCATCCTGAAGGCGGGCTGCCTGGCGGTGCCCCTGAACTTCCGCTATTCCTCCGACGAGATCCGCTATTGTCTGGATCTGGCCGACGTGGAGGCCCTGGTGTTCGGCCCCGAGTTCATCGACCGGCTGGAACCCATCCTCCCCGACCTGGGCCGGGTGCGCCAGTGGTTCTATGTAGGCAACAAGATCCCCGCTTTTGCCGAGAGTTACCGGGAGCTGGTGATGTACTGCTCCATCGAGCCCCCACCCGTCCACCTGGAACTGAGCGATCTGGCGGCTATCTATTTCTCTTCAGGTACCACCGGCTTCCCCAAGGCCATTTTACATAATCACAAGTCCCTGTTCTCCTCCTGTCTCACCGAGCAGCACCACCACGGCCAGACCCATGAGGACGTGTTCCTGTGTATTCCGCCCCTGTACCACACCGGCGCCAAGATGCACTGGTTCGGTTCCCTGGCCAGCGGCAGCAAGGCAGTGCTGCTGCGGGGGGTGTCCCCGGAGTGGATCCTCCGGGCGGTCACCGAGGAGAAGTGTACCATTGTGTGGCTGCTGGTGCCCTGGGCCCAGGACATTCTGGACGCCATTGACAGCGGCCGGGTCAAACTGGACGACTACCTGCTGGACCAGTGGCGGCTCATGCACATCGGCGCCCAACCGGTGCCTCCCAGCCTGATCCACCGCTGGAAAAAGCACTTCCCCCACCATCTGTACGACACCAATTACGGCCTGTCCGAATCCATCGGCCCCGGCTGCGTCCATCTGGGGGTGGAGAACATCCACAAGGTGGGCGCCATCGGCAAACCGGGCTACCTGTGGGCCGCCAAAGTAGTGGACGAGAACGGCAATGAGGTACCTCAGGGGCAGGTGGGTGAACTGATCGTAAGCGGCCCCGGCGTCATGCAGTGCTACTATAAAAACCCGGAGGCCACCGCCGAGGTACTCAAGGGGGACTGGCTGTACACCGGCGATATGGCCGAGGTGGATGAGGACGGCTTCATCTACCTGGTGGACCGGAAGAAGGACGTGGTCATCTCCGGTGGCGAGAACCTGTACCCGGTACAGATCGAGGACTTCCTGCGGAAGTTCGACAAGCTGAAGGACGTGGCGGTCATCGGCCTGCCCGATCCCCGGCTGGGCGAGATCGCCGCCGCCATTGTGGAGGTGAAGGAGGGTGTCTCCTGCACCGAGGAGGAGATCAACGCTTTCTGTCAGGAGCTGCCCCGGTACAAGCGGCCCCGGAAGATCATCTTCGACCATGTACCCCGCAACCCCACCGGCAAGATCGAAAAGCCGGTGCTGCGTGAGAAATACTGCCACGGCCGTCTGGTGGAGGCCCAGATCTCCAACTAATCCAGTCAGCCGGGCAACAAGGAGTGTTCCCCTGTGACCGATATGCTCATCAAAGTATCTCTACTTGTCCTGTTTTTCGCCGTCATGGTGGGCATCGGGCTGTACTGCCGCCGCCACACCACCAACGTCAACGGCTTCGTGCTGGGGGGCCGGTCGGTGGGCCCCTGGCTCACCGCCTTTGCCTACGGCACCAGCTACTTCTCCGCTGTGGTCTTTGTGGGCTACGCCGGTCAGTTCGGCTGGCGTTTCGGCATCGCCGCCACCTGGGCGGGCCTGGGCAACGCCTTTCTGGGTTCCCTGCTGGCCTGGGTGGTGCTGGGCCGCCGCACCCGCATCATGACCCAGCACCTGGACAGCGCCACCATGCCCGAGTTCTTCGGCCGCCGCTTTGACAGCGGCAAACTGAAGATCACCGCCTCCGTCATCATCTTCATCTTTCTCATCCCCTACACTGCCAGCCTGTACAACGGCCTGTCCCGGCTCTTCGCCATGGCCTTCGACATCGACTACGCCGTGTGCGTGGTGGTGATGGCGGTGCTTACCGGGGTGTACGTCATCGCCGGAGGCTATATGGCCACCGCCATCAACGACTTTATCCAGGGCATCATCATGATTTTCGGCATCATTGCCGTCATTGTCGCGGTACTTAACACCCAGGGGGGCCTGACCGGAGCCCTGGACAGCCTGGCCCGGGTCAGTGACCCCGCCGTGTCCGACACCCCCGGTGTGTTCGCCTCCTTCTTCGGCCCTGACCTGCCCAGCCTCATGGGGGTGGTAGTCCTTACCAGTCTGGGCACCTGGGGCTTGCCTCAGATGGTGCAGAAGTTCTACGCCATTAAGAGCGAGTCGGCCATCACAAAAGGCACCGTTATCTCCACCGCCTTCGCCCTCATCGTGGCGGGAGGCTGCTACTTCCTGGGCGGCTTCGGGCGGCTCTTCTCCACCCCGGAGGCGGTGACGGCGGCAGGCTACGACTCCATCATTCCTGCCATGCTCTCCGGCCTGCCCTCCATCCTCATTGCGGTGGTGGTCATTCTGGTTCTCTCCGCCTCCATGTCCACTCTGTCCTCCCTGGTGCTGGCCTCCAGCTCCACCCTCACCTTGGACTTTATCAAGGGCAACCTCATCAAGGACATGGACGAGCGCCGGCAGGTCCGCTGGATGCGGGCTCTGGTAGTAGTGTTCATCGCCATTTCCGTGGTACTGGCCATCATCCAGTACCGCTCCAACCTGACCTTCATCGCCCAACTCATGGGCATATCCTGGGGCGCCCTGGCCGGTGCCTTCCTGTCCCCCTTCCTCTACGGGCTGTACTGGAAGCGCACCACCAAGGCCGCCTGCGCCGTGTGCTTCCTCTTCTCCACCGTGGTCATGCTGGCCAATATCTTTGCCGGGGCCTGGTTCCCGCCGGTACTTCAGTCCCCCATCAACTGCGGCGCCTTCTGTATGGTGGCCGGCCTGATCCTGGTACCGCTGGTCAGCTTGCTTACCCCCGCACCCGGCCCCGGCCGGGTGAAGGAGATCTTCTCCTGCTACGAGCGCACCGTCACCGTGGCGGTCACCGACTCCATCGGCTCCGCAGCTGCCCCGCCGAGGAAGCCACTATAAAAAAATTTGACTTTACCGACAAAAAGTGATAAAGTAAATCCGTTCAGATTCGCGAGAACGGAACCAGGTAGAGGCCGTTTCGCCGGAAAATCATCGTCCTCTGCATCGGTTGCAGAGGACGTTTTTTATTTTGGTGAATTATACTATCAAGTGCAACACTTTAGGAAAATAAAAAGAAGTTCATACAGAACCCTGGTAGAATGAAGTT
>NZ_CALWOJ010000003.1 GCF_944383115.1 uncultured Flavonifractor sp.
GTCACCACCACCGGCAGGTCGCAGTTCTCCTTGGCGGCCAGCACGGCGGCCTTGGCCTCGTAGGAGTCGCTCATGGTCTCGATGAGAACCAGGTTGGCCCCGGCGGCGGCACCCGCTTTCACCACCTGGGCGTACAGGGCCACCGCGTCCTCAAAGTCCAGGTCTCCCATCGGCTTTAACAGTTTGCCGGTGGGGCCCATATCCAAGGCCACAAACACGTCGGGCCGGGGGTCGGTGTCCCTGGCCTCACAGGCCAGACGCACCCCGGCGGTCACAATGGCCTCCAGATCAAAGTCCCCGCCGGCGGGGAACTTCAGACCGTTGGCGCCGAAGGTGTTGGTACACAGGATGTTGCTCCCCGCCGCCAGGTAGGCCCGGTGGAGGGCGGAAATCCGCTCCGGGTGGAGCAGGTTCCAGGTCTCGGGCAGCTCGCCGCCCCGCAGGCCCTGGGCCTGGAGCAGGGTGCCGGTGCCGCCGTCAAAAAACAGGCGCTGACTGTGCAGCGCGTCTAAAAAGGTCATGGTTTTCATCTCCTGAAGGCGCAGTCGGTCTTGGAGCAGATGGCGCAGCCCCCGGTGTGGCATTTGCCCGGGGTCCTGGCCAGGCCGATCACCGCCGTAACCGACTTGACGGGGGCCAGCAGGTGGGCGTCGGTGGCGGTGAGCCCGATCTTCCGGGGGGCGTCCAGCAGCCCCAGCAGCTGGGGCTGGGCGGACAGGGGAAAGTCCCCGTAGCCGGGGCTGAACCGGGGCCGCAGATACCAGCCGGGATGTTGGCCCGCCAGCTGGTGGCAGGCGTGGTCGCATACCGCCTCAATGAGGGCGGCGGCCGCCGCCTGATCCACGGCGGCCCGGGCCACCTGGCCCGCCGCCGAGCGGGCAATGAGCCGGTCCACCTCCACCCCCAAAGTGGCCCCGAAGAGGAGGGCGGCGGTGCAGCCCTCCAGGTGGGCCCGCAGCTTCTCGCTGTGGATGGCCCAGTCCCCCAGCTCCACCCCGCCGGGGCGGAGGGTGAGGGGTAGCTCCAGAGAAGTCCACCGTGGGTCGGCGGCCTCCTCCACCGCCCGGATGCGCGCTTCCAGCAGGGCGGCGGTGGCCTGGTCGGGCTGTGCGCCGCCCCGGTAGCCCAGATAGCGCAGGGCCTCTTCCCGGGGGACATGGATCATTTCAGTACCTCCGACAGGCTGGCCTGGATGGAGGCGGCGATCTCGGGCTTGTTCATGGAGTAGATGTGGATATGCTCCACCCCATTGGCGATGAGGTCGATGATCTGCTGGGCGGCGTAGGCCACACCGGCCTGGCGCATGGCGGCGGGGGTGTCCCCAAACTTGTCCACAATGGCCTTGAACCGCTCGGGCAGGTAGGTACCCGACAGCTTGCAGATGCGGGCGATCTGCTTGCCGTTGGTCACCGGCATGATGCCAGCCACCACCGGCACGGTGATCCCCTTCTCCCGGATGCGGTAGAGGAAGTTGTAGAGGATGTTGTTGTCAAAAAACATCTGGGTGGTGAGGAACTGGCAGCCCGCCTCCACCTTGGCCTTCAGATGGTCGATGTCGGCGTTCTTGGTGGGGGACTCGGGGTGTCCCTCCGGGTAGCAGGCCCCGCCTACGCAGAAGTCGCCGTGGGCCTTGATGTCGCGCACCAGCTGAGCGGCGTACTGGTAGTCGTGGGCGGGGGCGCCCCCCTCGGGGATGTCCCCCCGGAGGGCCAGCACGTTCTGGATGCCGTGGGCCTTCAGCTGCTCCAGTACACGGGCCACATGGTCCCGGGTGGAGGAGACGCAGGTCAGGTGGGCCAGCACGTCCACGCCGTACTGCTGCCGGATGCCGGCGGCAATGCCCACGGTGTAATCGCTGGTGCCGCCGCCGGCGCCGTAGGTGACGCTCATAAAGTCGGGCCGCAGGGCGGCGATCTCCTGGGTGGCCCTGGCCACCGACTGGTAGCTGTCGCGGGTCTTGGGGGGAAAGACCTCAAAGGACAGGGTGGGACGATCTTGTTGCAGCAGATCAATGATCTTCATAAAAGGGTCTCCTTCCCTTGGAGAGTAAGGGTGGGGCCGGGGCCTCAGTCCTGACCAGATTCCTGCTCCCGGCGGGCCATCGTCTGGGCGATCTCCTGGAATTTGCCGGCGATATAGCCGTAGCTCTCCCGCCGGTGAGGCAGGGTGCAGTCGCTGCAATCCTTAATCCCGTTTTCCAGATACTTAAAGTTTCCGCCGCATTCCCTGCCCAGCATATACAGCGGGCAGTAGCAGAACAGGCAGTTGAAGTCCTGTCCCTCGGGGACCTTGTGGCAGGGATAATACTCGCACTGATGGTTGGTGTAGAAGGAGAAGTGTTTGTCCTCCCAGTAAGGCTTGTTCTGTTCCATAATGGCGCCCCTTTCTGCTGATATCAATGGTCTATTTTTCATGATACACGGAATGGGGCGACACTGTCAAGGCCGGCCCCTTCTGAACGGCGGCTGCCCGTCATAGGCTGTACCAACCAAATGATAGGAGGTTGGGCGATATGAAGATCATTTTACTGCGGCGGAAGCTGCTGACGGTACTGGCCTGCATCCTGGCGGCGGCAGCCATGTTCTATGTGGTCAATTACCCGGCGGCGGTGAGCGCCGCCGCCGCCAAACGTCAGCTGCCCATCTACTGCGTCCAGCGGGATCAGAAAATGGTGTCCATCTCGTTTGACGCCGCCTGGGGCAATGAGGATACCCAGCAGCTCATCGACATTCTGGGCCAGTATCAGATCAAAGCCACCTTTTTTGTGGTGGGTGAGTGGGTGGACAAATATCCCGAGTCGGTGAAGGCCCTCCATGACGCGGGCCATGAGATCATGAACCACTCCAACACCCACGCCCACTACAACAGCCTGTCCACCGAGGAGATCATCGCCGACGTGCAGGCGTGCAACGACAAGATTGAAGCTATCACCGGCGTGCGGCCCACCCTGATCCGCTGTCCTTACGGGGAATATGACAACCATGTGATCGCCGCCATCCGCTCCATCGGTATGGAACCCATCCAGTGGGATGTGGATGGTTCCCATACAGCTTCAAGCGCCTGGGGGAGTAAAGCCGCATCTCCATAGCAAGGCCCCCTGATGCAGTCTGTTTTCCTGCATCAGGGGGCCTTTTGTCACCGTCTAACCGGGCCGGTTTATTCAGAACATCTTATATTCGTTTAAAGACAATGCGATATAACTGATGAACGTATTGATATCAAATACGGGAATGTCCAGCTCCTCGCGAATACGGGCGGAATAAGGCGGCAGGTCGGTGCATTCCAGTACCACGGCGCCAATGTCAGGATGTTCGCTCAGACCTTTGCGTACAACGCCGATCACCTCGTCAGTGACAGCGTCCAGGTCGAACTCCTCATTGGGGTGGGTATAGATCCTGCTCCACTCAGGCTGATCGTGCAGGCTGAGAATCACCAGATGCTCCCGGTCTACAATCTTGGCCCGCTGCAGATGTTCCTCCCGCAAATGGTGCTTGTTGGCAGTTAAAACCGCAACCTTACGGTTGGGGCCCACCATAGCCTGGACCAGGGGAACTTGCAGCAGGGAACTGGTAAACACCAGCTCAGGTACGGCGGCGGCCAGCCCCTCCTGGTAGTACGCAGTAAAGCCGCAGCTGGTGGTAATGGCTTTTACCCCCTGCGCCGCCAGGTCCTTGCATACTGCAATAAACTGATCAAGCATCTCCTGGCAAGGGTTTTCTTCGATGGTGTCCATATTGGCGCCCTTTACGCGCACCATCATGATCTCAAAGGGATAGGAAGCGGGATTGGTGCTGTTGCCGGGCAGGGACTCCAGCTGGAGTTGAGCGGGCAAAACCTGCCCTTCCTCCCAACGCAGGATGCAAATCTTTGGTTTCTTTTCCATAAAAGAACTCCTTTCTCTTTTTATTACGATTAAAGTTAACAGGTATATACAAGAGATTCTCGGGGCATTTTCTGTATAAATATTTGGTTGCAATTTGGAACATTGACCCCTATAAGACCTCAAAACATTTGGTATTCAGATGTTTGCTGGTTCTGCACAAAAAAGAAATGCATATGGCAAGAATGAATATATAACCATTATTTTTTGGTTTATGGAGGTGCTATAAAGAGATTTTCGATATGTGAGTTATTAATATACGACAAATTTCTTTCTAAAACACTTGAATCCGGTCGGAAAATCATGTAAAATTACTTCTATAACACCGAATACTACATATGATTTGCTGTTTATATTTTTACGGTATCGCGCAGGGTGAATACTAATTTTTTCCTTGGGAGGTCGTAAGATTATGGATTGTGGTACGCTGTCTGCACTTGATAAGACCAATGCCACGCCCCTGCATATCCAGATTGAGGAGTCAATCCTGCAAAAATTGGAATCTAAGGAATGGACACCCGGAAAATTGATCCCCTCGGAAAACGAACTAAGTCAGATTTACGGCGTGAGCCGCACCACGGTACGCAATGTGATTACCAAGTTGGTGCAGGAGGGGCTTCTGTTTCGGATTCCTGGCAAGGGGACCTACGTGGCTGAACCGAAAATTGTGGCCCATTCCTTGTCTTATGCCGGCATCCGGGAGCAGCTGGAGAAGCTGGGATATGAAGTAACGACGCAGCTGCTCTCACTGAATTTAGAAACTGCAAATCAGAAGATCCTTCAGTATTTCTATGGCCTGGATGATCCGCATTTTTATGTGGTTCGCCGCCTGCGGCTTCTAAAAGGGGAGCCTTTGAGCATCCATATTTCCTACTTACCTCAGGCTTATTGCCCCGGCATTGATCAGCATGATTTGAGCAGGGAACAATTATGTACGGTATTGAGCAGGGAATACGGTTTAAACCGCGCCAAGACAATCGAGACATTGGAATCTGTGGCAGCTAAGCCTGCGGAAGCGTCGCTTCTGCATATTTTCCCCAGCCAGCCCCTGTTGCTTTTGCAGGATCAGATCCTGGATGCCGATGGTCGTACCTTTGAATACAGCAAGGTGGTTTTCCGGGGCGAAAAGATTAAAATTACGATGGAGATCTGAGTGTTGCCGGGAGATTCACCCGGGATGATTCTACCTCAGCCGGAACAGCATATCGGAATCATGAAAGAGGGCACCTCATTGGGGTGCCCTCTTTCCTCTTTGTCGATTCAGCGTTTTACGCGAGCGGAACCGCCGTTCATCACGTCGTAAGCCTCTTCCGTGGTGACCAGGTTCCAGTCATTGCGGATGGTGTGGCACAGGGCCGAATAAGCGGCGGCAAAGTCGATGCATTCCTGCTCGGGCTTCCCCTCCAACAGGCACCAGATCAGACCGGAAGCGAAGGAATCGCCGCCGCCCACACGATCATAGATCTCAATATTCATATACTTGCGGGAGACATAGTAGCCGTTGCGGGTCATCATGACGCACTGCCAGTTGTTCAGGCAGGCAGAGGTGACCTCACGCAGAGAATTGCCCACCACTTGAACGTTGGGGTACTTTTCCATGACCTTCTCGGCAACCTTTTTATAGCACATGGGGTCGATCTTGGAATAATTCTCATCGGTGTTTTCGGCTTTGATGCCCAGCATGGTCTCAAAGTCCTCCTCGTTGCCGATGATAACGTCGATGTAGGGCATCAGTTCAACCATTGCGGCCTGGGCTGCTTCTTTGCTCCAAAGGGTATGGCGGTAATTGAGGTCAAAAGAAGTGGTGGCGCCGTTCTGCTTTGCAGCTTTCAGCGCGGCCAGAACCTCGGTAGCGGTGTGTTCACCCACGGCAGTTACAATACCGGTGGAGTGGAACCAACGGGTATCCAGCACCTTTGCCCAGTCGATGTCGCCGGGCTGGATGCGGGAGACGGCGGAGTGACCGCGGTCATAGGTCTGATAACTGGGGCGGGGGCCAATGCCAACTTCGATAAAGCATTTGCCGTTGCGGCCATTGCGGCCGATTTTGTCGTAGGGCTCCACCACCACGTTGGACATATCCACAGCATGCATCTGGGCGTGTTTGATAATGTAGTCGCCGTCCCAGGCATCCACAAGCTTGGTCACATAAGCGGTTTTCAGCGTGGGTTTCAGAAGTTTGCGGCTCAGATTGGAGATGTTGACGCAGCAGTTCAGCTCCGCGGCTGCAATGCCGAGCTGCAGCTCCTCAGCCTGACCCAGGCGGTCATGTCCGGGGGGTGTAAAACGTACCATTGCCTCGCCGAAGCTCATAAAATCATACTTGGCCATATTTCTCTCCTCCATTTAAAATAATGATTATAATAATTGGATAGGACCTCGCAACTTAGCTGAACAGGCCAAATCCTTTCAACTTGGCTTCCAGGGCTTCTTTCTCCTCTGCGGTCAGGGGCAGCAGAGGCAGTCTGGGGTCGCCGCCTACCAGGCCGTTCATATCCATAGCAGCCTTGACCGCCGCTACACCGCCGGCGCCGCCGATGGCGCGGTTTATCTCCAGCAGGCGGGTATTGAGGGCAATGGCCTCCGGATACTTTTTCTCCTCCAGAAGGTGGAACAGCTCCACGGTTATTTCAGGGAAGCTGTTGGCAAGGGACAGAACACCGCCGGAACCGCCCATCGTTATAGCGGCAAAGAAGTTATTGACAGAGCCTGCCACCACAGTGAAGCCGGGCTTGTCCTTTACGGCAAACAGAATATTTTCCATATTGCCGGTGGAGCTGTCCTTTACACCAACAATATTGGGGTGATCGGCGCAGCGACGGATCAGCTTCGGGCTCAGCCCTACGCCGCCGGCATACTGGGGCGCATTGTATACCAGGCAGGGAACAGAGACTGCGTCTGCTACGTCAGAGAAGTAGCGCAGGAGAACATCGTCTGTCATCTGCTTTTTAAAATAGCAGGGCGGCAGCAAAGTCAGGAAATCTGCGCCGCGCTTGCACATCTCCAGGCCCATCTCGATGCTCTCTGCGGTGGACTCAAAGATACAGCCCGACATGACGGTCTGATCTGCGCCCTTGTTCTGGATGATGGTTTCCAGCACAAGGAGCTTCTCCTTGTTGGACAGGCTCTTGTTTTCGCCGTTGGAGCCCAGGGCCAGATAGCCCTTCAGACCGGCGGCCGCATAGCGTTTTACATTTTTGGCCAGCCCCTCATAATCCACCTGGCCGTCATGGGTAAAAGGAGTGGAAATAGGAGCGAATACCCCCGTCAACTTTTTTTCCACAGTTCACATCTCCCGTCTTTTTATTTTTTACGATCGTTATTGACGGCATTCATAAAGCGTCTCTGATAGGACACCACCTGGTTGGTGCTTGTAAAGCGAGCCAGGTACTGGGGTTCAGCGGTGATGACAAGACGATCCACCATATCGGCGTATTCGGGATCAGCCATCAGATTATCAATATCGGGATAGTTGTAGTCGCCCTCCATAGAGCAAATGATCAGGCGGGTATCAGGCAGGTTATTCTGACGCAGCAGGCGCAGGTTGTGACGCACGCCGTCCAGACCATCGGAGCCTTCGGGATTATTGAAGTTGCGATAGGCAAGCGTGTCCTTGGCGATACGCAGGACCTCCAGCAGATCGCAGTCAGCTTCGTTTTTGGCCAGCATGTCGGCAGCCAGCATTTCCTTGCGCAGTTCCTCAAGATATTTGCGGTCGCCGGTCATCTCATAGAAGCCCAGCAGGCGCTGGAAAACGGCGGAGAGTTTGGCGCGGTGACGCACAAAGCTGTTGATAAAATAAGGCTTGGCCTGCAGAGCCAGCGCGGTCTGATAGGGTTCAAACATCAAAGTATAATTGATGCGGTAACCATGCTCCCGCAGCTTCAGAGCCAGATTGTGGCCGCGCAGAGCGTCCTCGGTGGAACACTGGTTGTAACGGGTGGAGAAGCGCTTGTCGCCCTCCAGCAGCTCGTGGACGTTATCGGCATTCACAGGACCGGTATGAGGTACCTTGACGACCAGACGATACTCGGAGAGCAGCTCTTTAAACGCCTCGCACTCCTCCAGGATCTTATTGAAATCTTTCTCAAAGGGGTTGTTCAGCTCAACGCTGATATCGCAGCCGGGACCAAGGATACGACCCAGCTCACCCATGACTTCTTCTCTGGTTTTAAACAGCCCGCCCACGTTGCATTCAGGATTGTTGATGAACAGGTCATATACGATGCCGGGGTTGCAGGTCAGGTTACCCAGCAAAGGAGCAATGGGCGCCACTTCGTAAGGATTGGCGGAGTCGGCGGAGAAAATCATCCTGGTGGGGCGCTTCATGCCGTTCTTATCGTAAGAGATATCCCGCACCAAGTCAATCTCCAACAGGCCGTCAGGCTGCAGAGTACTCTCAATGCGGAAGCCCGCGGGCGTTTCGCCGGCAGGCACATTGAACACCTTGATCACATCGCGGAAGCGAGGGGTCACACCGATATACTTGACGACGCCGTTGAGCAGCTCATACTGCTCGGCGGTCAGAGACAGGTCCTTTACGCGGGCGACGTAATCTTCATCATTGCGGGCGGCGGGCGCATTTAAGGTACACAGAGGGAAGTGTACATTCAGCGTTCCTTCACCCTTGGAGCGGTAGTTGACGGTCATAATATATTCTCCCTTCTTTCTGCGCGCTTCGGCGGCAGGATCGATCTTTTGCTAGTCCGGTTTTATTTTGTTTCTGATGCGGATGTATTCAGCGCCGCGGCGATGCGTTTGGCTGCTTCCTCCCCGGATAAGCCATAGAAAGCCAGAAGTTCATCATAGGGGCCGGTATTTTTGGCGCCTTCAGGTACTGCCAGCATATGAAGGGGCACGCCCGCACCCGCCTGAGCCAGCACCTCGGCCACTGCGGAACCCAGCCCGCCTGTGGGTATATGCTCTTCCAGCGTAAAGACTGCTCTTTTTCCCTTGGCGTGGGCCAGAACGGCTTCGGCATCCAGAGGCTTGATGGTGGTAAAATTCAAAACGGATAAAGAAGTCCCGGACTCGCTCAGGATCCGACAGGCTTTCATGGCCTCCTCGGCGCTGGGGCCATAGGTGTACAGGGCGCCGTCAGTGCCTTCGCTGAGAACTTCTGCTTTGCCCAGTTTCATAGAGCGCGGGCCGTCTACCGGGGCGCTGCGCGCCTGACGGGGCATCCGAATGTAGACGGGACCATCGGCTGCAATCGCCTGTTCCAGACAGAACTCCACTTCATCTGCGTCGCCAGGGGCCAGAACCGTCAGATGCGGAACAGAACGCATCAGCCCCACATCCTCAACCGCAATATGGGTGGAGCCCAGGGTGGAATAGGCCAGGCCGCCGCCGGAACCAACGATGATCACCTTGCTGTTCATATAGCCCAGATCATCACGCACCTGCTCATAAGCGCGCATGGTAAGGAACGGGTTGATGATGACCAGAACGGGCAGCAGGCCCTGGCGTGACAGGGCGGCACACAGGCTCACCGCGTTCTGCTCACTGATGCCCACCTCGATACTGCGCTCGGGGAATTCCTGAAAAAAGGCGCTCAGACCGCCGCCGGCACAGGAATCGCAGGACACTGCCACAATGCGCTTGTCCTCTCGCCCCAACTCCACCAACTTCATTTCAAATGCTTTTCTGGGATCGTTCATTCCAGCCAACCCCTTTCTGCCGCCACAGAATCCAACTCTGCCAGGGCCTGATCCGCACTCTCCCTGGAGGGATTCCAATGATGATACTTTGCCTGATCCTCCAGGAAGGAGATACCCTTGCTTTTGATGGTCTTTGCTACGATGATGGAAGGCTTACCCGCCTCAAATGGAGCTGCAGCCAGAGCATCGTACAGGGCGCCCACATCGTTGCCCGCCACAGAGCGAACGGACCAGCCAAAGGAGGTATAGCGACCTTCAAAGTCGGTAGGCTTGCAGACCTCGCTGGTGCGGCCGTTGATTTGCAGCGTGTTTTCATCCAGAATGGCCACCAGATTGTCCAGCTTTTTGTGTGCGGCAAATGCGGCGGCCTCCCACAGGCTGCCCTCGCCCTGCTCGCCGTCTCCCATCAGTACATAGGTGCGATAACTTTCGCCCTGGAGCTTGGCGGCCAGGGCGTAGCCGCAGCCCAGAGGCAGTCCGTGCCCCAGGCTTCCGGTAGAGAAATCCAGGCAGGGAAGCTTGGTGGCATCGGGATGACCAGGGAAGCGGGTGCCCAATTTGTTATACGTTTTCAGTTCTGCTTTATCTATGGCGCCTATTTCTGCCATGACACCGTACAACGCCAGGCATTTGTGTCCTGCACTGAGGATGAATTTGTCCCGGTGCTGGAGATCCTGGGGTGAGTAGTTCATGATCGCCCCATACAATACAGCAATGGCATCCGCAGCAGACAGGGCCCCGCCTACATGGCCTTCGCCATTGGTGGCAATGGTAGAGACCACATTGCGGCGAATATTGAAAGCCAAACGCTCCAACTCTTCACGATTAAATGGTTTCATAAGCGATCTCCTTTAGTTTTCAGCCTCAATCTGGCGGAGATGTGCTACCTTGGCGGCAGAGGCGCTGCTGGGGTCAAACTTTAGCGGCAACCATTGGCGCACAATCTCTTCGGCGGTTTTCATGCCGATTACAAGCGCACCCAGGCACAAAATGTTTCCGTCATTGGAGAGGATCATGCGCTGGGCGGAGTAGATATCGTGGCAGACAGCAGCATAAGCGCCTTTGACCTTGTTGGCGCTCATCGCCATGCCGATACCGGTGCCGCAGATTAAAATACCCCGCTCACACGCGCCTTCCGCCACCAATTTTGCCACCTTTTCTGCAATGCCGGGATAGCTGACAGGCTCTGTATCAAAGGAGCCCACGTCCACATACTCGTTTTCGGGGAATGTCTTCATGATCATTTGCTTATAGGACAGTCCATGCTGATCGTTGCCGATCGCAATTTTCATCGTGCTTCCTCCTCCTATTGTTTATGACATGCTTAACCTGTATATACAAGGTAGCCTATTAGGAGGAAAAAGTCAAGACACATTTTGATGAATCTGGCCTGTGTGTTTTGCACAGTTTCACTAAAAAATAAGCGAAATTTTTGGCGGATATCCAACTGATACAGCCGATATGCGTTTAAATACTTGAAATAGTGTCTTGACTTTTGCGCAAATGTATCTATGATAGACTAATAAAGAGACATGTACATACTAGAATACAGCTGTTGTGCAGGACGATGTTACATGAGTGGACAGGTAATGAAAGGAGATTGCACCATATGGTTCGGTTGACTGCATACGAACAACGAATGCTTGACGGCGAGTTCGGCGCCGCCAAGAAGGTCGCGTTACAGAAAATTATCGACTATGCGCAGATATTGGGAGCCGAAGAATTGGTACCTATCACCAAAGCTCATTTGTGCTGCGGCTCCACCTGTGAACCGGCAGACTTTCCGGATGGCAATTTGGACCGGCCGGATATTTTGGCGATGGGCTATCATGACTGGCAGACCAAGCTGAAATGTCCCGGGCTGGACCCTGCGGTATTCAACAGCTTCAATGAAAGCACCTATGTCATGGATGATGTACACTGCTGCGATACGTTTCAGTGGCAGTGGACCCAGCAAACGAAGGAGTTCTACGAGAACAACCGGCAGATCCTTTCGGATGCAGCAGATCGCGGCGTCATGATCGGCTCTACCTGCGCGCCTTATTTAGCCGGTTGGCTGCCGGTCATGGGCGAGTATTTTGTGACGACTGAGTCCAGCAATGTACTTTACAGCAATTCGATTCTGGGCGCCCGGGGGTATGGCGGCGGCGGGAATACCACCTTCTGTGCCGCCATCTGTGGCCGGGCCCCCAAATGGGGACTGCATCTGCCTGAGAACCGTCATGGTACGCATGTGTTCCATGTGGCTTGCGATACCAAGGATAAAACCGATTGGGATCTGCTGGGCGCTGCTGTAGGCCGCCGGTTGTCTCCCAATGCGATTCCCGTGATTTGCGGCGATTTTGAACGGCCCGACTTGATTAAGCTGAAAACCTTTTTTACCGCTCTGGCTGTCACCAGCGGTTGTGAGTTGTGCCTGATCGTGGGGGTATCCCCTGAGGCCCAGACCTATGAGATGGCAATGGGAGGGCACAAGCCGGTGGCGGAATTCACCATTACCAATGAGATCCTGCAGACGTATTGGGATGAAGTATGCTGCAAGCAATCCGGCCCGGCGGACTATCTGCAGATTGGCTGCCCCAACTGCTCGGCTGAGGAATTGATCCGTATCTGGCGGTACATGAATGGCAGAAAAGTCAAGGAAGGCGTTCGCTTCTGCGTATTTACCAATATTGCGCAATATGCGATGGCCGAGCAGTCCCACATCATTCAGGACCTGAAATCCTGGGGCGTGGAAATCCTGACCAGCGGCTGTATTCTGCGAACCATTAACGTGGCGAAGGGAGCCAAATCCATTGGCCTGTCCTCCTTTAAGCTGTGCAGCGGCAGCAAGGATGAGCGGGATTGCCCGATCTACTATGGTTCTGACGAGCAGGTGATTGATGCGGCCATCAGCGGGTATTGGGAGGTTAAGAGAAGATATGAGTGAGCATAAAATCATAAAGGGACGTCCTGCCTGGGGCCCTGTGGTCGAAGGCTATGCGTTTGTCTGCCCCGACAGCATTGTGGGGTGGAATGGTGTGGATGTAAAGACGGGTACGGTTACGGAAAAGAGTAATGTCCACTATGGCGATAGTTTTGCCGGCAAGATTATTGTGCTGCCCTGCAGCCGCGGCTCACTGGGTTGGTCCGATATGTTCCGCAACAGCGAGTACAACGGTGTTGGCCCCAGCGGTTACATCTTTACCACAATGGATTCCAAGTGCGGTACAGCGATCTTTAACACCAGGCGACCCTGTGTGGCTGATTTTCCTGCAGATTGTGATCCCTGCGTGGAGATCCATGACGGAGATTATATTAGGCTGGACGGTATTAACGGCACGGTAGAAATTTTGGTGCCGGCCGAAAATAACTGATGTGATCAGAAAGGAAGTACGATGATGGAATTTGAAAAGGAAAAGGTTTATACCCCCCTGGCGGCTACTCCCACCCACAATGTCTCCCAGGCGGTCAAATACGGAAATCTGGTGTTTGTCTCCGGCATGGTTGGCGAAGATGAAAACGAGGTCCTGAAAGAGGGCCTGGAAGCTCAGTGTGAGCAGGCCTTTATTAACATGAAAAATGTGCTGGAAGCGGCAGGGTCTGGTTTGGAGAAGGTGCTGTTCTGCCAGATTTTTATTGCCAAACGGGAAGACCGGGCCATTGCGAACAAGGTATGGGACCGCTTCTTCCTGAACATGGAGGTGGGCCCCGCCAGATACACGGTCGTGGCCCCCACGGTTGCCGAACCCTATCTGTTTGAAATTACCTGCATTGCCGGCGTGTAATCTCCGGCTGCGCCCTTTGCTTTGATCATGTCGTGGTCTGAGCGGTTTGGCGTGGAACATTAAACGGGTAGTGAAAAATAGAAAGTCTCTGCGGCCGGCAGCCTACAGGCTGCCGGCCGCATTTTATGCCGGGGATTTTCTTGAGATCTTCCGGCTGGAGCCTGATTGCCGGACAGCGATTTTGCTTGGTTCAAACAATACTGTCATGGGGATACGGTTACAGATAAGTGGATATTGCTATATATTTCACAATCTCCTTTTGTAAATTTAGCGGATGTGCCCATATTGCTTATCACATTTTTGTGGTAACAGACAATTTTTGAAAACAGCAATTTACTTCACTTGACAATGCTGTATATACAGGTATATAGTTTACTCGTACCAATCAGTATGTACAGCAGTACATATATGTGTGGATTCAAAATTAAGGAGGAGGCAAAATGAAGAAAAGGTTTATCTCTCTACTCATGTCCATGCTGATGCTGGCCGCTGCCCTGACGGGCTGTGCCGGCGGCGGCGAGTCCAGCGGTGGGAGCGAGAACACGGTAACCCTTCGCAACACCGCAGCCCTGACCACCAGCGACCCCAACCAAACCACCAATACCCATGAGTACACTGTTTTTGAGAACATTTATGAAGGCCTGTACGATTTGAATGAGGCTACCGGCGGTTACGACCTGCGGCTGGCTGAGAAGGTGGAGGCCAACGAAGATGTAACGGAATATATCGTGACCTTGCGGAAGGACGTCAAGTTCCACAACGGCGAGACCATGACGGCTGATGATGTTGTGTTCAGCTATGAGATGGCTCAGAACAGCCCCAAGCAGGCCTCCTTTGTCCGCCCGCTGGATCATGTTGAGAAGGTTGACGATTACACCGTCAAAATTGTTTTGAATCAGCCCTTCTCTCCCATCGGCCACATGCTCTTCAAGGTAAAGATTCTGTCCCAGAAAGAGGTCACTGAGCAGGGCGATGATTTTGGCAAGATCGCCAACAAGGCCGGTACCGGCCCTTACATGTGGGATGAGGAGAACTACAATCCTCTGACCTCCTGGAGCGCGGTTGCTTTTGAGGATTATTACCGCGGCAAGGCCAAGATCGACCGAATTGTCTGGAATGTCATTGAGGATGATACCTCTGCCATTACTGCTCTGCAGAATGGTGAAATTGACTACATGATCGTTCCCATTTCTTACTGGGAGGACATCAAGAGTTCCGACAAGTTCACCTGCGTTGAGAAGGAGTCCAACGAGGTCATGACCTTCTGCATCAACATCGAGTCCAAGAACTATGGCTCGGTTCTACAGAATGACCTGGTGCGTGAGGCCATTATGTACGCCATCGATCGCGATGCCGTCAACCAGCTGGTGTGCGATGGCTACGGCACCCCCACCTATATGTACATCAACCCCAACTACGCTGCCGCGGCTCCCACTGCCGACTCTCTGGAGAACCCCATCCCCTTCGATCTGGAGAAGTCCAAGGCGCTGCTTGCCGAGGCCGGCTATCCTGACGGCGTTGACGTCGGTGAGTTCCTGGCCGCTGCGGGCCGCAATGAGAGCTACGCCATTGCCATTCAAGCTCAGCTGGAGGCTGCCGGTATCCGGTCCACGCTGGTGGTTCAGGACTACTCCGTTGCCGGTGACCGCCTGGTTGCACAGGAATACGATCTGGCCATGGCTTATGACTGCGGCAACTACGACTTCAATAACTTCGAGCAGCAGTGTGCTTCCGCGTCCGTTGGCATTAAGAACTGCGTATTTGACGGCCCTGCCGGCAAGTTCAACGAGCTGTCCGATCAGTTTGACGCTTGGCTGCAGGAAGGCGCCTCTACGGCTGATGAAGAGGAGCGTATTGCGATCTATACCGAGCTGTACAACGCGTTCTATGACACCCACACCCTGACGCCGGTAATTGTCATTCCTTCCTGTATTGCTTATAATAAGGATTTGGATGCTGTTGCTGTTCCCACCGACTATCGTGTCTACGACTGGAGCTGGAAGGCCTAACCGGCGAGCCTGATTGACGTTAACCTAGAGCCGTTATTTAAGAAAGATTGTGTGCAGGCGGCTAGAAATATTCGCCTGCACACAACTTTTTTCCTAATAGCCCCAAGGTACTACATACCGGGCTTGCTGTATAGTTCGATAAAAATCTTCCGTTAGAAAGCAGGGAAAGCATGCATCGATATATTATCAAACGCCTGTTGTTCCTGATCCCCACCGTGCTTGGTGTTACCTTGATTATCTTCATTGTTATGAATGTTACGCCCGGCAACCCCGGTCGAATGATTCTGGGACCCAACGCTACTGCGGCGGAGGTCGAGGCAATGAACGAGGAGCTGGGCTATAATGATCCCATTTTGGTGCGTTGGTTTAACTATCTGAAAGATATTGTTACCAAGGGCAGCTTTGGACAATCCTATTCCACCAAGCGGGATGTTCTGGAAGAACTCTGGCCTCGTTTTTTGGTTACCTTACGACTTGCTATTTTAGTTCTTACATTATCAGTTTGTATAGGCGTCCCATTGGGAATTCTATCTGCAGTAAAACAAAATTCGCTGATGGATACGATCCCTACAATGATTGCCTTCTTCTTAGCGGCGGTACCAAGCTTCGTTGTAGGTATAGTACTAATGTATATATTTGCCTTAAAGTTAGGCTGGTTCCACTCCTACGGCCTAAAATCTGTGTCAGACTATGTGCTGCCTGTGGTTTCGGCAACGATCTGTGAGCTGTCGGCCTATCTGAGGTTTACCAAGTCCTCCATGCTGGAGGCCATTCGCCAGGACTATGTCCGCACTGCCCGTGCCAAAGGCGTTGCTGAGCGTACAGTCATCTGGAAGCATGCGCTGAAGAATGCGCTGCTGCCTGTGGTCACCTCCATTGGCATGCGTTTTGGCTGCCTGCTGGCCGGTATGGTTACCACGGAACAGCTGTTTTCCATCCCGGGCGTCGGTTCTCTGATCGTTGAGTCCATCAGCATGAAGGATGAACCCATGATCATCGGCTGTGCCGTTATGGTGTCCATCTGCTTCACTCTGCTGATGATCGGTGTTGACTTGATTTATGCCTTCATTGACCCGCGCATTCGGGCCAAGTACAGTAAGGGGGGTTGACCTCAATGGCAAAAAATTCTACCCGCCCCGTTGTGGCCACGCTCGATGGTGAGGACATCAACTTCAAGCGCCCCAGTCAGACCAAAGAGATCCTCCGCCGGTTGAGAAAGAACAAGGGCGCCATGATCGGCCTGTTTCTGCTCATCTGCATTGTTCTGGTGGTCATTTTCGCGGATTTTATCGCCCCTTATGAAGCTGGCGTGGTTCAGGTCGCCGAAAACAAGCTGGCGCCCATGTCCCCGGAGCATCCGCTGGGCTGCGACAGCTATGGCCGTGATGTTCTCTCCCGTCTGGTACATGGCGCCCGCAACTCCCTGCTGGTGGCCGTGGCGGCTTCCATCAGTTCCTGCCTGTTTGGATGTACGCTGGGCGCCATCGCCGGCTATTTTGGCGGAAAGATCGATATGCTGATCATGCGGGCGCTGGATATCTTCATGTCCATCCCCGACCTGCTGTTCACCATGGTGGTTGTGGCTGCCCTGAGTTCCAGCATTCCTGTACTGATCATCGCAATGACGCTGGCGTATTTTACAAACTACGTCCGACTAGTACGCTCCGGTGTTTTGAATCTGGTGGATCAAGAGTATGTTGAGGCTGCGCGTGCCGGTGGATCCAGTTCCGCCCGTATCATCATCAGCCACATCATACCCAACACGCTGGGCATCATCCTGGTCAATGTAACCCTGAACGTTTCCAGCCTGGTGATCTATCAGTCTACCCTGAGCTTTATCGGACTGTCCCTGCCCGCTCCTGCGCCTGAGTGGGGTTCTATGTTGTCCAGTGCCCGTGTTGATATGATGCGCGCCCCCCTGCTGGTGGTATTCCCCGCACTGGCCATTGTTCTGACTGCTTTCTCCGTGAACCTGCTGGGTGACGGCCTGCGCGATGCTATGGACCCCCGCCTGAAGAACTGACACCGGCAGAAAGGAATTATCATCATGAGTAACGCAGAAAAGATGCTGGACATTAAGGACTTGAGCGTTGTCTACAAAACGGATCTGGAGACGGTATATGCCGTCAATGGCGTCACACTTTCCTTGGAAAAGGGAGCTACGCTGGGCTTGGTGGGCGAGACCGGCGCCGGAAAAACCACGCTGGCCCTGACGCTGATGCGCCTTCTGCCCGAGCGTACCGGTAAAGTGACCTCCGGTTCCATTACCTTCGAAGGTGAGAACATTATTGACCTGCCCGAGGCGCAGATGCGCAAGATCCGCGGCGACAAGATCGCCATGATCTTCCAGGACCCCATGACCTCCCTGAATCCGGTGCTGACGGTAGGCGAGCAGATCGCCGAGGCGCTGCTGGTTCATAATGAGGTAGGCCGCTCAAAAGAGGAGATAGAGGCCCGTGTTGATGAGACCCTGACCTTGGTGGGCATTCCCCCGGCCAGAAAGCGTGAGTACCCTCACCAGTTTTCCGGCGGGATGCGCCAGCGCGTGGTAATCGCCATCGCGCTGTCCTGCGAGCCCGATTTGCTGATTGCGGACGAGCCGACCACCGCTCTGGACGTTACCATTCAGGCACAGGTGCTGATGATGATCCGCGATCTGCGTGACCGGCTTGGTACCTCTATGATTATGATTACCCATGATCTTGGTATTGTGGCGCAGACCTGTGATAATGTGGCTGTGATGTACGCCGGTGAGATCATCGAGCTGGGCACCGCCGAGGATATCTTTGCTCACACCATGCACCACCCGTATACAGATGGTTTGTTTGCTTCTTTGCCGAATCTGAAGTCGAAAACAGCCCGCCTGCAGCCCATTACCGGCCTGATGCCGGATCCCACCAATCTGCCCAAGGGCTGTAAATTTGCACCGCGCTGCAGCCGGTGCATGGAGATTTGCAAGGAAGTACCCCCGGAGGTCTATACCGAAGGTACGCACTCCATCCGATGCCATCTCTTTCACCAATCAAAGGAGAACTAAGCTATGGCAGAAGAAAGAATCCCTCTGATTGAGACCGTAGATCTGAAGAAGTATTTTAAAGTAGGTGATAATGCCCTCCTCCATGCGGTCGATGGTATCAATATGAAAGTGTATCCAGGTGAGACCATCGGTGTGGTTGGTGAGTCCGGATGTGGAAAGAGTACGCTGGGTCGTACCATTCTGCGTCTGATTGAGCCTACTTCCGGGCAGATCCTTTATAATGGTGACGATATTACCCAGTATAATGCCCGGCGGATGAAGAAAATGCGGCAGGAACTGCAGATTATTTTCCAGGATCCGTACGCAAGTCTTGATCCCCGTAAGTCTGTCATTGAGATCATAGCGGAATATATGATCATCAATAAGACGCTGCCCACAAAGCGCGATATTTTTAACCGTGCGGCACATCTGATGGATGTAGTAGGCCTGGCCAGACGCTATGCCACAGCCTATCCCCATGAGTTGGATGGCGGGCGCCGGCAGCGCATCGGCATTGCCCGTGCGCTGTCCGTCAACCCCAAGTTTATCGTGTGCGACGAGCCTGTTTCGGCGCTGGACGTGTCCATCCAGGCGCAGATCCTCAACCTGCTGATGGACCTGCAGGATGAAATGTGTCTGACATACATGTTCGTGACCCATGACCTGAGCGTTGTAAAACATATTTCGGACAATATCATGGTCATGTACCTTGGTCAATGTCTGGAACTGACCAGTTCTGACGAGCTGTTCGAAAAGCCTCTGCATCCCTATACGCAGGCTTTGCTGTCTGCCATTCCGGAACCGGACATCTCCATGCGCAACAAGAAGATCAAGGTCATCAAAGGCGAGGTCGTCAGTCCGGTGAACCCGAAGCCCGGCTGTCGGTTTGCCGCCCGGTGTGAACACTGCCAGGAGCGGTGCCACCAGGAGGCTCCTGAGCTGAAGGAAGTTGCCCCCGGCCACTTTGTTGCCTGCCATCTTTGCGACGGTCCCATTTAACAAAAGCAATACAGAGAAAAAGTTCGCTTCTGGAAAGAGAAGGGGAAGTTGGACCAGTTTGATCCTACCGGACAAACGGAAACCCGCCGCAGAATTGAGATTCTGCGGCGGGTTTCTTTATGTGGGGGTTGAGGAGAATGGCTTCAGGAATGAAGGGCGGGGTCGCAGTAGAAGATCTCGCCACGAATCACCACCAGGCGGATGGTCAGCTGGGGATCAAAGGCCAGCAGATCCCCGTCAAACCCGGGAGCCAGCACGCCCTTGCGCCCACCCAGGCCCAGGGAGCGGGCGGGGGTGGTGGCGCACATACGCACCGCGTCGGCCAGGGGGATCCCCACCCGCTGCACCAGATTTTGAAACATGGCTTCGGTGGTGACGGCGCTGCCCAGGAAACCGGTCCGGTCCGCCCGGAGGATGGCGCCGTCCTCGATCCAGCCCTCCTGACCGCGATAGAGGATAAAGCCGTCGGGGTTGCCGGTGGCAGCCGTTCCGTCGGAGACCACGCAGATATGCTGGGGGCCTTTGGTCTGCCAGACCAGGCGGATCAGCTCGGGTGGCAGGTGGGCGCCGTTGGCGATGAGTTCCACCGTCATCTCGTCCAGCAGGAGGGCCCCCTCCAGCAGTCCGGGCAGACGGCGGCCGTTGACCCGGCGGACGCTGCTCATGCCGGAGTAGATGTGGGTGACCTGCCTGACCCCGGCCTCGTAGGCGGGATAGATGTCCTCCATCCCGCAGTCGCTGTGGCCCAGGGAGACGTGGATGCCCCGCTCCAGCAGGACCCGGATCAGCTCCGGTACGCCCTCCACCTCCGGCGCCACAGTCCATTTCAAGACCGGCGGCGCCTGATCCAGGAACGCAAGGTACCGTTCCGGCAGGGCGGGATTGAGGGGCTGGTCGGGGATCATGGGATAACTGGGGGCGATGTGGGGCCCCTCCAGGTGGAGACCCAGCAGCTCCGGGCCTTGCCGGGCCTCCATTGCCTGGTGCATGGCGGACAGCTTGGCCCGGGTGGGCTGATCCAGATCCATCTGCCGGGCATAATTGACGCTGGGCAGCAGCGCGGTGGTTCCGTGACGGGCCAGGAAGGCCGCCCCCCGCAGGATCTCCTGGGGGTCGTCGGTCCAGAACTCACAGCCCCCGCCGCCGTGGACGTGGGCGTCCACAAAGCCGGGGGTCACCAACAGCCCGCTTAGATCCAGCGTGGGACATTCTGTGCCGTCGTCGGGGCCCACCCGGAGGATCTGCTCCCCCTCACACAGGATGCAGGCATCTTCCAGGATGCGGAAGGGCGTAACGGCCCGGCAATGGCTGAGCTTCAGCATGGCTGGCTCCCGAACAGGGCGCCCCCTCTGGCGGGATAGGCGGGGCTGTCCTCCACCCCCCGGGTGCAGTTGCACTGGAGACACTCGCCCCGGAGGAATTTCATCAGGTTGTCCATGCCCTTGTCATACTGGTGCCAGGCACGTTCCTGGCAGAAGCCCGCCATGTGATTGGTCAGGATGATCTTTTCCCGGGGCAGGCGATAGAAGGGACTGTCTGCCGGCAGAGGTTCCGGCACGAATACGTCGATGGCGGCCATGCGGATGGCCCCCGACTCCAGGGCGGCGATGAGGGCGTCGTAGTCCACCAGCTGGGGCCGGCCGGTGTTGACCAGCGCGGCGTTGGGCTTCATCAGGGCGATCTGCGTCGCCCCGACCAGACCGTGATTTTCCGGCGTGGCCCGGGCCAGGATGCTGATAAAATCGCTCTGGGCCATCAGCTCGTCCAGGGAACACAGCCTGACGCCCAGCGCCTCCATCTCGGCGCTGTCCACAAAGGGATCGTAGCCCAAAACCTCCATGCCGAACCCGCGGGCCAGTCCGGCCAGATAGCGGCCGTTGCGCCCCATGCCCACGATGCCCAGGGTCTTGCGGTAGACCTCGAAGGAGTTGGCCTCCACCAGGTCGCGCAGCCGCTGGTAATTGTCCCGGGACCATTTCTCGTCGTGGATGGCGCGGTTGATCTCAATGACCGGCCGGGACATGTTCAGGATCAGGTTCATGGTCAGCTCCGCCACCGATACGGTGCAGCGGCCCGCGCTGTTGAGTACGGGTACGCCGTGGCGGCGGCAGGCGTCCAGGTCGATGTTTTCCTCCGGCCCGTCCCGCTCGGACAGGATGAGCTTCAGGTCGGGGGCGTTTTCCAGCACCCGCTCGGTGATGGGATCGTAGCCCACGAAGAAGATGTCGATGCCTTTGAGGGCCTCGATCACCTCGTCCTCGCTCATCCAGTGGCGGAACTGGTTGTGGATGTTGAAGCCTGCCCGCTTCACCTGTACCACTTGGCTGAACTTTTCTTCCCATTCGGCGTTATATTCGCCGGTCCAAAGCATATGGAGCATGTTTCATTCCTCCCATCAGGCCCGGCCGTCGGAGCCAAAGTCCCGGATGCGCTCGATCCCCACCTGCCGGATGGCGTCGATGGCGCCCACCAGAAGGTCGTCGGAATACAGGTTCTCGCCGGGGTGCAGCTGGAGGACCTGGCTGATGGCGGTACGGTAAGCGATCTGGAAATCTGCGTTGATATTGATCTTGCGGATGCCGTTCTGGATCAGCTCGGGGATACGGGGGGTACCCGATCCGCCGTGAAGGACCAGGGCGGTGCCGGAATCGGTGGCGGCCCGGATGGCGATGAGCCGGTCCACGTCGATCTCGGGCTTTTTGGCGTATACGCCGTGGGCGTTGCCCACGGACACGGCCAGGGCGTCCACGCCGGTCTGGCGGGCAAATTCTCCCGCCATTTTGGGGTCGGTCATGTTGTCGGCGGAGTTTTCGCCCATGCTGCCGTCGGCCAGGATGAGGCGGCCCAGCTCGCCCTCCACGCTGACGCCCAGCGGCTTGGACAGCTCCACCACCAGTTTGGTCAACGCCACGTTTTCCTCAAAGGAGTGGGCGGAGCCGTCGATCATCACGGAGGTAAATCCGCCCCGGATGGCGGTCATCACGTCGGCCAGGGTGCGGCCGTGGTCCAGGTGCAGGGCCACGGGGACGGAGGCCTGGCGGAGTACGTTTACCGCCATAGGGCAAAAGTATTCCGGCCCGAAATAATCCAGGAACTTGGGCGTGATGGCCACAATCAGGGGAGAGCGGGCCTCTTCCGCCGCCTGGACGATCCCCTTCAGGGTCTCCAACGTACTTACGTTAAAACTGGGGACCGCGTATCCCCCTTCTTCTGCTGCTTGCAGCATACCGCACAGATTGACCAGTGACATGGATATTCCCTCCTGTTTTGATATCAGCGTTAGCCCAGGTCCTTCTCCAGAACCGGCTTAAGGGCCGCTGTGATGCCTGCTTCATCTACGATGCTGGATACCGTGATGACCGGAACGGGCCGGATAAAGGACGGCGGGATCTTGTCCCCCAGCTCCTTGCTGGTGACGATGAGGTCGCAGTCCAGACTGCCGGCGGAGCCCAGCTCGCAGGCCTCCACCGAGACCTGCCCGCCGTACCCCAGCTTTTCCACCGCTTTGCTGACGATGTCTCTTGCAATCATGCTGGTGCCGATGCCGGCCACACAAACGGTAGTGATCTTGTACATAAGTAAACCTCCTTTTTCACTTAACCCAGGCCAAAGAGGCCGCCCACTTTGTGGATGAGGAAGAAGAGAATTGCGTTAAAGGAAGAGGTGTCGAAGTTGCCGTACTGCACGCCCTGCTCGGCCAGAGGACCGGTGAGGGGATTGAGGAGCAGTACGCCCAGATGGAGGACCAGGCCGCCTACGAAGCCGGCCAGCAGCGCGCCCTTCCAGCCGCCGGTGTGGTTGCCGAACACGCCCTCGGTAGCGCCGTCAAAGAAGCAGATGGCCAGGGAGGGGTAGACGAACACCGGACAGCCGAAGGCCGCCAGACAGACACAACAGATGATGGCGGCGGCAGCGTTGCCCAGGAAGCCCAGGGTGGCGCCCATCTGGCTGTAGGGGCAGAAGACCATGCAGTCCAGAGCGGGTACGCAGCCGGGCAGCAGCTTCTCGGTAAAGCCGCGGAAGGCGGGGATCAGGGAGGCGATGAACATGCGCAGGCCGTAGATCAGCACCACCACGCCGGCGGCGAAGTTGATGCCCTGCATGATGAGCCACAGATAGGCGTTCTGGCCGGCGCGGTTGGTGTCCAGCACCGCCATAGCCTCCGGGTTGCCCACCACGATGGCAATGATGCCGATGATGAGGAAGCTGATGGGCATGGTAATGGCCAGATTAAGGGTCATATCGCCGAACATGCTCAGCCAGCCGGGCAGTTTCAGCCGGTCGGCGTTGTCCTTCACCGGGTCGCCTACCAGGCGGCCCAGCTTGGCCCCCGCCCAGGCGCCGAACTGGTTCAAGTGGCCCAGGGCAAAGGCGCCGTTGGACATTTCGGTGGCCTCTTTGTAGGTGAGCATGGGGGAGACAGTGAAGTAGATCACGTCCACCGTGATGCAGGCCACATACATGGGGATACCTTCCAGACCCATGGCAAAGTGCCAGAAGAGGATGTTGATGGCCGACTGGTTGATCATCATATGGACGGTGAGGTACACGCATTTGAACCACTTGTGGAAGATCCGCACCAGCAGAATGTGGATGAACCAGGCAATAATCATGATCTGGATCACATTCTGGGCCACGATGTCGAAGGTATAGGCCACACCGGTGGCGATGTCGGGGAAGGGATAGACGCCGCTGGTGGATAGGGTGGGCTTGAGGATGTCGTTGATGGCCAGAATGGCGGTACACAGCAGGTTGACGCCCAGATTGAACGCCGCCATACCGACGATGGTTTTGAGCGTACCCTCGATCACATCCTTGGCGGCCTTGCGCTGGACCAACAGGCCCACGCAGGCGATGAGACCCATGAAGATAGGCGTTTGTTTCAATACGTCGTTGATAATAAAGTCAAATACCGCTTGCAATTTCCTTACCTCCTTTTTTTGCTCTTACATCCCACACGCTGCCTTGCACTCACTCCTTCGTCCTCTCTGTATTGCTTCAGCTGGCCGGCTGTGACGCACGAAATGTTTGGAAAAGCTCCAGTATGGCCTCGTCGGAGGTACACTGGCACAGCCCGTCGATATTGTCCGGGCTGCCGATAAACTGCACCAGTTCCCGCAGGGCGCTCAGATGGAGATTGTTGTCCAGCGCCGCCAGGGCGATGACCACCCGAACCGGATCGTTGTCGGCGCTGCCGAACTCCAGAGGATGGGCCAGGGTGACCAGGGACATGCACAGCCGGTTCACACCGTCGGAGGGCCGGGCATGGGCCAGAGCCACTCCGGGTACGATGACGATGTAGGGGCCGGACTCCTTGCTGATGGCCACCATCTGTTCCACATATCTGGGTTCCACGCTTCCCGTATTGACCAGCAGTCTGCCGGCGTACCGGATTGCCGACTCCCAGTCACTGACCGAAACTTGTCTTGCTATATGCTCCTTGCGAAGTAGCTCCGTTAGCATGGCCTCATTCGCCGTCCTTTCAAAAATGAAACTTTTTTGCGAAGTTTCCCGGTTGATGGCCTCATTGTAGGGGCAAATGAGACAAAAGTAAATAGGGTGAGCGGTGTAGAATCTTTCCGCGGCAAGGAAGAAAATGTTGCTTCCTTTGCACAAAGGCGGAGACTATAATGAAATCAGATTCAGACAGAATGACGACCTGCGCTTTGGGAGCAGAAGAGGTGAGCGACACATGAACAGGCAGCACTACGACCTGCTGACAAAACTGATGTATGCGGGAGGGGAATCGTTCAGCCAGGACGAACTGGCCAAACTGCTGGACGTCAGTCCCCGGTCCGTCCGCAGCTATATTTCGGTGGTCAATGACTTTTTAACGGAAAACGGCCTGAACCCGCTCAGGATCTACCCCAACGGCGACGCGGCCTTTGAAGGCGGACAGCAGGAGGCGCTGAAGATCCAGCAGCTGCTGTTCCACAGCGATTTTTACCAGTACCGGCTGTCCGCGGAGGAGCGCAAACAGGTGCTGATCCTTTTGATGCTGATGGCCGACGGGTCCTCCACCAGCGGCGAACTGACCGAGCGGCTGTACATCAGCAAAGCCACCCTCATCAAGGACATGGAGGCTGTGGAGGCCTATTTTGCCCAAAAGGGGATCTATCTGGACGGGGTGCGTACCGCCGGTTACCGGCTGGATGTGGACGAACTCACCCGGCGGGAGCTGCTGCTGGAGAATATGGCGGATATCGTCATGCGCTATCGGTTCCTGTCCGACTCTATGGGCGGCATGTCCGGCGGGGCGCTGTACGGATTTGTAATGCAGGCCTTCGGCGGGCTGGAACAGATGGATTTCCTGCGGGATGTGGTGCATCAGGCCGAGCGGGAGACCCAGATCCGGCTGAACGACGGGGAATACCAGAGCATCACCCACGGGCTGACCATCCTGATCTCCCGCATCCGCCGGGGAGCTATGCTGCCCCCGGAGTGGGAGGGAGATCTTCCCGGCGGCGGCATGTCCGTCCGGCTGGCGGACAGCCTGTGCCGCCGGCTGGAGAGCTGGCTGGGAACGGAGATCCCTCCGCTGGAGCGGGCCTATCTGGCCTACACCCTGGAGTACCGCTGGTTGGATCGAAAAGGGGAGGAGACCCTGGACGGGGTGAACGTCCAGCTGGCCACCAAGAGTTTTATTTACGCCGTATCCAGGGATCTGGGTATGGAGCTGTTCCAGGACGATGAATTGCAGCAGTTTCTGGCCAGCCACCTGAAAAGCCTTCTGGAGCGGACCGACGGCAGGCCCAGGCCCCGCACCGACTCCACCCAGGTGGCCGTCCAGTATCAGGACTGCTTTGCGGCGGTGGAGCGGAATATGCCCGCCCTGGAGAGCGCGCTGGGACACCGGTACACCCAGGAGGAGCGGGGGACGGTACTGCTGCACATCACCGCGGCGGTGGAGCGGTTTCGGAGAAAGCGGGGGGCGCCCAGAGCCATCGTGGTGTGCAACAGCGGCGTGGCCACCGCCAAATTTCTGGCCGAGAAGCTGCTGCGCAGCTTTTACATCGACGTGATCAGTACCACCTCCCCCCACCGTCTGGACGAGGTGCGAGCGGTATGCCGCCATGATCTGATCATTACCACCGTTCCGCTGAATGTGGACGATGTGCCCTGCATCTGGGTGTCTCCCATGCTCAACCGCAAGGATATGTTCCAGATCTACGACGTTCTCAGTGGCCTGGGCGGACCGGGCGGGCTGCGGAACGGCGCCGGGGAGGAGAGCCAGCCCTGCCCCTCCCGCCGCGGGCTGTCCGCCGTCTTTCCTCCGGAGCATGTGGCGATGGGCTGCCGGGCCGACAGCTGGCAGGAAGCCATCCGGACCGCCGGCGCGCTGCTGACCGAAACCGGCGAGATCGAGCCCCAGTATGTGGAGGACATGATCCGCTGCGTGGAGGAAAACGGCCCCTATATCGTCATCGTACCGGGTGTGGCGTTGGCCCACGCCGCGCCGCCCAGCCCGGACGTGGCCTTCTGTGCAGGCATGGCCTGCTTTGACCAGCCGGTGGCGTTTCACTCGGCGGACAACGACCCGGTATGGTGCGTCATCGCTTTGCAGGCCACCAATCAGGAGGCGCACACCAGATTGCTGTTCCAGGTAATGAATCTGGTCTGCGACCCCGCCTTTTGCAGGATGGCGCAGACCGCCACAAAGGAAGAGATGCTGGCCTTTATTGCAGAAAATGAGGTGGAAGAAAGGAACGTGGAGCCATGAAGCGATATCGCGGTATCGGGGCCTCTCAGGGGATCGCCGTAGGGCCTGTCCATCTGTACTGTCCGGGTAAGGTGGAGACCGGGCGGATCTTTGTAGGGCAGACCGCAAAGGGACAGCTTGCCCGTTATGAAGAGATCAAAGCTGCGGCCAGGGAAGAACTGACCCGGCTGCAGGCCCAGTGCGCCCAGTCGGCGCCGGAGCAAGCCAACATTTTTGCCGCCCACTGCGATCTGCTGGCCGACGTGGTCATGGGGCAGGAGATCACCCAGCTGGTCCATTCCGGCCAGGCCATGCTGGATCAGGCCATCGAGCAGATTTACAACAAATACGCCGCTATGATGGACAGTGTGGGCGACCCTATGTTCCAGGAGCGGGCCCGGGACATCGAGGATGTGCGGGATCGGCTGCTGCGCCTGTGCGCCGGGCAGACGGACGGCGGGATGGGCCTGGAGGGGCCCTGTATCCTGGCGGCCCGGGATCTGCTCCCCTCGGATACGGCGGCATTGGACCGGGATAAGATCCTGGCCATCGTCACCGAGGTGGGAGGACAGACCTCCCACTCCGCCATCATTGCCCGCAGCTACGGCATTCCCGCCCTGCTGGGGGTGGGCCCCTTCCTGTCGGAACTGCATGAGGGGCAGACCGTGGCGGTGGACGCCTGCGAGGGAGAACTGCTGGCGGATGGGCAGGAGGAGCAATGGGCGCAGTACCGGCAGCGAGCCCAGGCATTTGCCCTGCGGGCGGAGCAGACGGCGGCCTATTTGGAGCGGCCCGCTATTACCCAGGACGGGGTCAGGGTATCCGTCACCCTGAATATTGCCGATCCCAGGGATGAGGAGCTGGCGCTGGCCCCCTATGTGGACGGCGTGGGCCTGTTCCGCACGGAATTTCTCTTCCTGGGTCGGGCGGAATTGCCGGATGAGGAGGAACAGACCGGGGTCTATCGCAAAGTGCTTTCCGCCTTTGGAGACAAACCGGTGATTTTGCGCACCCTGGACATCGGCGGAGACAAGCAGGCGGACTGCCTCAAGCTGCCCAAGGAGGACAACCCGTTTTTGGGCAAGCGGGCCCTGCGGCTGTGCTTTGACCGCCCCGACGTGTTCCGTACCCAGCTTAGGGCGGCCCTGCGGGCCTCCACGGCGGGCAATCTGTGGCTGATGCTGCCCATGGTGGGCAGCATGGACGACATCCGGCGGGCAAAGACATTCCTGCGCCAGGTGCAGGAAGAATTGGACGGGGAAGGGACGCCCTATTCCCACGACGTGAAATTGGGCATCATGGTGGAGATCCCATCCATTGCTTTGCTGGCGGAGCAGGCCGCGGAAGAGGTGGATTTTGCCAGCATCGGCTCCAACGATCTGTGTCAGTACCTGATGGCGGCCGACCGGCTCAACGGCGAGGTATCCGCCTACTATCAATCCATGAATCCCGCCCTGTTCCGGCTGATCGGGATGGTGGTGGATGCCTTCTCCCGCAGGGGAAAGCCGGTCAGCCTGTGCGGGGAGCTGGGCGGAGATCCTCAGGCTGCCGTCGTACTTGCAGGGCTGGGGCTGCGCAAGCTGAGCATGGGGGGCGACGCGGTCCCCCGCATCAAGGAACGCCTGTGCGGTATCCGGATGGATCAGGCCCAGGCGGCGGCCAGACAGGTCTGCCGGTTGGATACCGCTTCCGCCGTAGAAGCATATCTGCGCCATACCTTTTCACCCAACGGACAGTAAAGGAGAAATCAGCATGTATCAAAGAGAGACCACCATCCGTAACGAGTCCGGCCTCCATGCCAGACCGGCGTCTGAATTCGTACAGTGCGCGGGGCAATTTCAGTCGGAAATTTACATCAGTCAGGTGGGCAGTCAGACTCAGGCCAACGCTAAATCCATCATTATGCTGCTGACCCTGGCCCTGAGCAAGGGGACGGCGGTGCGCATCGCGGCCAGCGGCCCCGACGAGCGGGAGGCCGTGGATCAGCTGGTGGCGCTGATCGACAGCGGCTTTTCTGAGTAACAGGAGATAAAATATTTGCAGAGAACAGCGGCAGGCACGCCATTGGCGTGCCTGCCGCTGTTCTCTGCCGGCAGTCTCCCTTTGTATCACAAAAAATACAAAAATTTTGTATAAATATGTTTCGTAGAACTTGAATCTTGATTTTGGGTGTGCTAGAATACAACAAAGCATTTCCTAAAATGTGGTGCAATAGGATAAAAAGTTACAGTTTTATTGGCAAATCCACATTTATAAAGGTTGCGGACACAGGGCCTTGAGGAAGGGAGGGACAATTTGCCTTATGACTGACCTGCATACCCACATTCTCCCGGGCATGGACGACGGAGTCCAGGATGTGGAGACCAGCCTGGAAATGCTCCGGCTGGAGTGGACCCAGGGGGTGGATCGGGTGGTGTTTACCCCCCACTTCCACTGGCAGCGGGAGAATATCAAGACCTTCCTGGCCCGCCGCGAGGAATCGCTTTCCCGACTTGTGGAGGCCATCCACCGCTTGCCCCGGGAAGAGCGGGCCACGCTGCCCCGTTGGGAAGTGGGAGCGGAGGTGGATTGGATACCCGATCTGGCCCAGCGGGAGGAACTGTGCCAGCTGTGCCTGGGGAGAGGCAACTACTTTCTGCTGGAGCTGCCCTTCGGACTCTGGAGCGGACAGATCGTCCGCCAGCTTTGCGAGTTTATGGGCCGTACTCCCTATATTCCGGTGATCTCCCATTTGGACCGCTATTGGGACTGGCAGTGGTCCAGCCACATTACCGACCTGCTGCAGCTAGGGATCCCCATTCAACTTCGTGCCACTGCGCTTCTCAAACTGTTCTCCCGGGGTCGGGCGTTAAGGGCCATCGATCGGGGTCAGGTCCATCTGCTGGCTTCGGATTGCCAGGGTATCCGCGGCCAACTGCCCGACCTGGGCCGGGCGATGGATATTGTGAAGCGGCGGCTGGGCCCGGAACAAGCCCATCGCCTCTGCCGGTGGGCGGAAGCGGTTTGTCCGTCCCGGGGCATGACCACCTAGTGCTTGTGAACTTCACGCTTTGTAAAACAGAGATCGGATATGATAGAAACATGGCCTGCCGTATGCGACGGCGGGCCATGTTTTCTCTGTTAGTAGTAAATCTTTTTCTGCCTATGTTGGCTAATAGCGAATGTTTATACATTCCAATATACTTCCGCCTGATTATTATTTAGCCGGATTTCCCGAATGAACTGAGCGGCCACCCGTTTTTTCCCCTCCAGATCCAGAGAGGAAAAGGTCAGCCGGTTCAACTGGGGCCCCGGCTTGCCCGGAAGGCCGGCTTGTTGGGCCAGCAGTTTTTGCCGCTGCACCTCCAGCTTCTGAACAGTGCGGTTGATGTAGCACATGGCGGGCGCGTTGCCTTGGGACAGGGCCTCCATCAGCCGGTCGATCTTGCGGTCGATCTCTTCCAGTGCCCGCCCTGTTTCCTGATCCTCCTGCCTTTGGGGCGGGATGGCCGGACATTCTGCCAGCAGGGCCTCCAGCTCCGCCGCCACACCGGCTTCCAGCGCCGGAAGGTCCGCCTGGATGGAGGCGGAGCAAATGCCCAGATTGGAGCGCCCGCTGCAAACCAGGTAGAAGCGGTCGCTGCTCCTGTTGACCTTGACGCTGTAGCCGCAGACGCCGCACTTCAGCAGGCCGGACAGCCAGGTATGTTTGCCGCTGCCCGCCCGCCCCAGCTGCCGGTTGGCATCCAACTTGTATTGGCAGGCCAGCCACAGCCGAGAAGGGATCACCCCCAGATGGTTGGCCGGTGCAAAATGCTGCTCTCCCAGGCCCTGATATGTTCCGGCGGAGCGGTTCCGTTTGCCAATGACCATGCCGGCATGGACACCGTCAAATGCCTCCATCGGCGCTGTAAATTGCAGGCCCTTACCCTTATAATACAGGCAGAGGTCCTCGTCTGCCATCGCGTACAAGGGGCTGTGCAAAATGCGGGAGAGGGCAACGTTATCCCAGACCGGCCGTTTGGGGCCGGGGATATTTTCCCCGTTCAGGCTGCGGGCCACGCTGCCCAGGGTTGCCCCCTCCCGGCTGTAGCTTTCAAAGATCCGCGCCACTGTGGCCATCTGTTCGTTGGGGATCAGGCCGGGCACGAGGGATCCGTCCGGCCCGGGCACCCGTCCCAGGGAAAAGCCGTAGGGCGGGGGGCCGCCGGGCCAGGCGCCCAGCTTGACCCGCTGGTAATAATTGTCCCGCACCCGCTGAGCGGTGGTTTCCCGCTCCAGCTGGGCAAAGACCATGATGATGTTGAGCATGGCCCGCCCCATAGGGGTGGAGGTGTCAAAGGTCTCGTTGATGGAGACAAATTCCACATGGTGCTTCTGGAGGATCTCCCACAGCCGCCCAAAGTCGGCGATGGAGCGGGAGAACCGGTCCAGCCGATAGACCACGATCTTTTGGATCAGGCCCTTCTCCACGTCCTCCATCAGCCGCTGGAAGGCGGGGCGGTTGGTGTTTTTGCCGGAAAAACCCCTGTCCTGATAGATCCTGACCGGTTCGGCGGCCTCCCGGCGGCACAGGTCGATCTGCCCTTGGATGGAGAGGCTGTCCGCCTTTTCCACCGACTGCCGGGCGTAAATGGCGTCCAAAACGGACCCCTCCTTTCCGGGATCTGTTCAGTCTCCCTGGGCGGCGCCGGAGGTTTTTCCCTGGGATTGGCCCCAGCGGCGCAGGCCGTGCAGGCAGGCGCTGTGCAGCTGGAGCAAAACGGCTTTACGCTCCTCCTGAGGCGCATGGAGCAGCGGGTGGATATGGACGATGCGCATAGGCCGTCCTCCTTTTACATGGCTGGGCGCTGTCAATGGCTAACCTATGCGTGAAAAAAGAAAGTATGCCGGGGCCCCTGAAAGAAGTAAGTTTGTCCGCAACTTGAAAGCGGCGCAAATTGCAGATATAATAAGAAAAACAATGCTTACAATTCAAGTGGGATTTGTTGCTATATTATGATTGGAGGCAGACACATGAACATTACCATCACCGACCTTTTGGACCTGTCCCACACGATGGCGGGGGAGTACCTCAGGCAGTTCCAGTATCCCTGGCAGGCCCTGGACGGGATCAAGGATCTGATCCTTTCCCTGGGCGCGTCCCTGCCTTCTGAGGAGTACGAACAGGTGGAGGAGCATGTCTGGGTCCATAAGACCGCCACGGTGGCGCCTACCGCTTACCTGGGCGCGCCCTGCATCATCGGGCCGGAGACCGAGGTGCGCCACTGCGCCTTTATCCGCGGGTCCGCGCTGGTAGGGGCTCACTGTGTGGTGGGCAATTCTGTGGAGCTGAAAAACGTGATTCTCTTTGACAATGTGCAGACGCCGCACTACAATTATGTAGGCGACTCCATCCTGGGCTATAAGAGCCACATGGGGGCCGGTTCCATCACCTCCAACGTGAAGTCCGACAAGACGCTGGTGGTGGTCAAAGGGGAGACGGCCATTGAGACCGGCCGGAAAAAGATGGGGGCCATCCTGGGCGACTATGTGGAGATCGGCTGCAACTCCGTTCTCAACCCGGGCACCGTCATTGGCCGCCGCAGCAGCGTCTATCCCACCTCCTGTGTCCGGGGCGTGGTGCCGGCGGACAGCATCTACAAGGATAAGGACCACATTGTGGCCCGAAATGGCTGAATACAATCCAAACTGCTTAGAAAGAAGGACTAATATGGGAAAATATTTTGGAACGGACGGCTTCCGCGGAAAAGCCGGCGAAGGCCTGACCGCCGACCACGCATACCGGATCGGCCGCTTCCTGGGCTGGTATTACAGCAGGGAGCATAAGGCCCGGATCGTTGTGGGCAAGGATACCCGCCGCTCCAGCTATATGCTGGAGTATGCCATCAGCGCGGGTATGGCGGCGTCCGGCGCCGACGTGAACCTGCTCCATGTGACCACCACCCCTTCGGTGTCCTATGTGGCCCGGACGGATGATTTCGACTGCGGCGTGATGATCAGCGCGTCCCATAATCCCTTCTATGACAACGGCATCAAGCTCCTCAACGGCGAGGGCGAGAAGATGGAGGAGAGCGTCATCGCCCTGGTGGAGGACTATCTGGACGGCAAGCTGGTGGTAGACGGCCGGGAAGTGGGCGAGCTGCCTATGGCCACCGAGGCCCAGATCGGCAGCATTACCGACGACGTGGCCGGCCGCAACCGCTACATGGGCTACCTGATCTCCCTGGCCGTCTATTCCTTCAAAGGCAAGAAGGTGGCCCTGGACTGCGCCAACGGCAGCGCCTGGCACATTGCCCCCCGGATCTTTGAGGCGCTGGGCGCCCAGGTTTTCCCCATCAACACCAATCCGGACGGCACCAATATCAATCTCAACGCCGGTTCCACCCACATTGAGGGCCTGCGGCGCTATGTGGTGGAGAACAAGATGGACGTGGGCTTTGCCTACGACGGCGACGCCGACCGCTGCCTGGCGGTGGATGAGAACGGCAACCTGGTGGACGGCGATCAGATCATGTACCTCTACGCCTGCTATATGAAGAAGCGGGATAAGCTGACCACCAACACGGTGGTAACCACCGTGATGTCCAACTTCGGCCTGTACAAGGCTTTGGATGAGGCGGGCATTGCCTATGAAAAGACCGCCGTAGGCGACAAGTACGTCTATGAGAACATGGTGAAGTACGGCCACCGCATCGGCGGTGAGCAGTCGGGCCACATTATCTTTACCAAATATGCCCGCACCGGCGACGGTATCCTCACCTCCCTGAAGGTGATGGAGGCCATGCTGGCCCAGAAGCTGCCCCTGAGCAAGCTGGCGGCGCCGGTGACCATCTACCCCCAGGTGCTGATCAACGTGCGGGTCAAGGATAAGCAGGCCGCCCAGGCCGATCCCGACGTTCAGGCCGCCGTGGCCGCCGTAGCCGACGAGCTTGGGGACACCGGGCGCATTTTGGTGCGGGAATCGGGGACCGAACCCCTCATCCGGGTCATGGTGGAGGCCCCTGCCCAGGAGCAGTGCCAGACTCTGGCCCAGCGGGTGGTGGACGTGGTGATCCGGAAAGGGCATCAGGCCTGACACCCAAACAGGCCGGCAGCCCATCCGCCCCAACCGCTTGAATCTGTTTGGGACGGGGATAGCCTGGACTGGAAGGAGATCCCGGCCAATGAGATCACCCAGCGGGTGGTGAGCAGGGTGGGACCGGGCTCTATCGTCCTCTTCCACAATGCGGCCATCCATACGCCGGAGGCGCTGCCGGGGGTGATCCAGTGCCTGCTCCAGGAGGGGTACACCTTTGTGCCCATCTCCCAGATCATCCTGCCGGGCGTCTGCGGCACCGACTATACCATCGACCACACTGGCCGCCAGCAGCTGTGCCAGTGAACAGAACAAAAGACAGGCCGGGCGGGGATGTGACCTTACGATCACATCCCCGCCCGGCCTGTTTGGGAAGATGAGAGAGAATGAACTCAGATTTCCATATCCAGCAGGTAAGAGGACAGCCCCTTGCCGTGCATATCCAGGGACAGGGAACGGGTGACGCCGCCGCCCAGCGCGGCGTACAGCACGAAATTCAGCGCATGGATGTTGGGCAGTTCATAGCGGACCACCTGGCCCTGAACCATGCCCTTGAAGTGGGCTTTGACCCGCTCCACGGTTACTTTTTCCCGGAGCAGTTCATAGTCCTTGGGGTCGTAGGCGATGAGGGAGATGTTGGAGATATTGCCCTTGTCGCCGGTACGGGAGTGTGCAAGATCCCAGAGTTTCATGACGCAGTGCTTCCTTTCTGCAAAAATCAGACCTCCAGCAGCTGAGCCTGAGGTGTGACGTCGTGGCGATTCACCAGAATGGAGGCCACGGATACGATGTCCCGGGTGTGCTTCACAGCGCCGCAGCCGCCGGCGGGGCCGTTGGTGTACAGGGCCTCCACCTCGTTGCCGATGAGGTCGGCCTCCGCCCGGGTCTTGGCCCGGCCGGCCACCCGTACCCGCACCTCGCTGGGTTCCTGATTGTACTGGTAGTCGGGGTTCCAGTACAGGCTGTTGCAGCCGATCAGGTCGAATTTCAGCTCCTCAAACACGTTGGGCGCCACCAGCTCCAGCCGCTCTTTCAGGATCTCCAGAGCCAGCTTGCCGCGGTTGACGCAGCCGGGGCCGCCGTAGCTGATCTCGCCGTCACCGATGAAGCAGTCCTTGTAGCCGATGGAGCATTTGAAGGTGTCGGTGCGGGGCTTTCCGGTGACCCCCTCCACCTTTACCTTGTCTTTGTCCAGCTCGGTAAAGCGGATCTGTTTGCAGTCTGCCACCACGTCTGGGGTCAGATAGTTCTCCGGGTCATGGATCTCGTAGCAGATCTGCTCGGAGCAGGTCTCCACGGTGACCATGCCGCCGGCCTCGGGCACCTTGGTGACGAAGAAGGAGCCGTCCTCACAGGCCTCAATGATGGGGAAACCCAGGTGACCCAGGCCGGGTACGTCCTTCTTGCCGGGTTCGGCGAAATAGCCGCCGGTGACCTGCCCGCCGCACTCCAGCAGATGACCCATGATGGTGCCCTTGCCCAGCTTGTCCCAGTCGTCCAGCGCCCAGCCGAACTCGTGGATGAGGGGGGCCATGAAGATGGCGGGGTCGGCCACCCGGCCGGTGATCACCACGTCGGTCCCCATGTCCAGGGCCTTCAGGATGCCCTCCACTCCCATATAGGCGTTGGCGGAGACGATCTCGCCGGGCAGTTCCCGCAGCGGCCTGTGATTCTCCCACACCTCGGCGTCCATGTACTTGTCAATGACAGGCAGCAGGTCGTCGCCGGTGACGCAGGCGATCTTCATGCCGGTGAGGCCGTGCTTGCGGGCGATCTCCACGCACTTCCGGGCGGCGGCCTGGGGGTTGGCGGCCCCCATATTGGTAATGAGTTTGACCTTGTGCTTCCAGCACAGGGGAAGGGCCTTCTCCATGCGGTACTCCAGCAGGCTGTTGTACCCCTTGGAGGGGTCCTTCAGCTTGGCCTGCTGACCAATGGCAATGGTGCGCTCGGCCAGACATTCATAGCTGATGTAGTCCAGATTGCCCTTCTCGATCAGCTCCAGAGAGGGCTCCAGACGGTCGCCGGCGTAGCCGGCGCCGCTGCCAATGCGGATGGTTTTCATAGCAATTGCTCCTTACCTGCAGCAAAATCACGTCAAAATAGGGGACGGGCGGTGGGGCTCAGACCCGCCGCAGGATTTCCACCAGGCAGCGATAGCAGCGGTCAAAGGAGGCCAGATCCAGCTTCTCGTCGGGGGTATGGGCCTGATAATGGGTGGCCACCAGCAGGATCATATCCAGCCAGGGCATATTGCGCAGGAAGAAGCCGATCTCGTTGCCGTAGTGGGCGCCGATGGGACGGATGTGTTCGCCGTTCTGCTCGAACCATACCTGGTCGAACACGTTGTAGAAGGGGGTGCCGGCCTCCACGTTGTGGCCGTAGAAGTAGTTTTCCACCTCATATTCCACATCGAAGAGCTGGGCCAGCAGACGGCTCTGCTCGTCCATATCCAGCATCTTGGAGGTGATGGCGCTGGTGGGGCGGTAGAACCAGGTGATGGAGTCGTCGGCAGTTTCGATGGTCTCCAGGCTGAAGGAGGAGATGGGCAGGCCGGGGAACACCAGGCTGGTGTCCACCAGACCGGCGGGGAGCAGATGGAGCAGGGTGACCACCTTGTCCGTGACCTCCTCCGGCATGGCGGGGGCGCTGTGGGTCTGCTGGCTCAGAGTGAGGGTCATGTTGGGGTCGCTTTCCTTATGCTCGAACTTGACCTCGTCCAGCACCCGGCGGGCGATCTCCTCCGCCTTGGCCATGTGTTCGGGCGCCAGGGCGATGCGGGCGGTGCAGTCCACCGGGATGGTGGTCACGCTGCCGCCGTCCAGGCTCACCAGGCGGCAGGGTACTTCCTTGCGGATGTAGTAGACGATGCGCACCGCCGTCTTAATGGCGTTGGCCAGCTGCCGCTCCTGGAACTGGACGTGAGCGCCGGTCAGGCCGTGGACCCGGATGGACAGCTCCGCAGCCCCCTCCAGTGTCTCCCGCTGGAAACGCTTGGTGAAGCGGGCGTTGGCGGCGCCGGCGGCGATGAGCAGGCTGGTGCCCTCCAGGTTGCCGTCCATGCTGACGTACTTGCGGGCCTTCAGCTGGGAACAGTCGAATTTCTGCACACCGTACAGGCCGGGCTCCTCGGCGGTGGTAAAGACGCACTCCAGCTCCGGATGCTCCAGCGTCTTGTCCTGGAGAATGGCCAGCATATAGGCCACGGCCACGCCGTCGTCGGAGCCGCAGGTGGTCTCCTCCGCCATCAAAAAGCCGTCGTCGGTGACCTTTAGCTTGAGGCCTTCGTTTTCAAAATCAAAGGTGCTGCCCGGGCGCTTGTTCCAGATCATGTCCATGTGGCCCTGGAGCATGACCACCTCGTGGTCCTCGTAGCCGGGGGTGGCGGGCTTGCGCACCACCACATTGTTGGCGCTGTCCCGGGTGTACTCCAGCCCCAGATCCTTGGCAAAGTTGCACACAAAGTCGGCAATCTTCTCTTCCTTGAAGCTGCCCCGGGGAATGGCGGAAATATCTTCAAACAGCTTGGCGTAGGGCTTGCCGGTATGATCGAGTACATATTTCATAGGTGATAATCCTTTCTTTACAACTCAGCGGTTCTGTGATGAGCGGGACAGGTCAGGCCTTCTCAATGGCCGGACCGGCGGTCAGCTTGCATACCACAAAGCCCACTACAGAGGAGACGGGCAGAATGATATACACCGGGTGCCAGGAGGCGCTCATACCGGTGATAACCCAGATGATGCCCACCAGGATGCCGGAGACGATGCTCCAGCCGGCAGCCTTGGCGTTCATACGCTTCCAGAACATACCGGCCACCAGGGGGAAGAACATGGGGCCGGTGACGCAGGCGATGAGTACGGTGACCAGTTCGTTGAGGAAGGACTGCTGAATCATAAAGGTGGGAATGATGGTGATGAAGCCGTAGACAAAGGCGATGAGGCGGGTGTAGGTCAGCTGGGTGCGCTCGGAGACCTGCTTCTTCTCATACACAGGCAGCAGCAGCTGACGGATGATGGTGCAGATGGCCAGCAGCTGACCGGCCAGGGTGCAGATGACGATGAGGGCGATGGACGCGAAGATGAGGGCGGTGAGCCAGCTGGGGCAGTAGGTGTTGATGACGGTGGCGAAGGCCAGGGAGCTGCTGCCGCCCACGTCCAGATTCATGGCGATGCACACCATGCCCAGCAGAGCGCAGATGAAGCCGCAGGGCAGGTTGAGGATGGCGCCGAAGAAGATGCCCTTCTTGGCAGCGGCATCGTCCTTGGCGATGAGGGAGGGCTGGATGGCGGCCTGCATGGTGAGGAAGGCCACGAAGCAGGTCAAGAACCAGCTGAACCAGGTCTTGGCGGGCATGGTGAACAGGTTGAAGTAGCTGGCATCCAGGGTGTTGGTCAGGGTGGCGAAGCCGCCGGTCTGATTCATCACCAACACCAGGCCGATGGCCATAGCAGCGTACATCAGGATGCAGCACACCTTGCTGACGTAGTTGGCGCCGCTGACGCCGGATACCACGGTGTAGGAGATAGCCAGCAGCAGGCCGATGATGCAGGCCCAGGTCAGGTCCAGAGAGGGGATGATGGTGCGGAACACGGTGGTCACGGTAAAGAGCTGAATGGGAATGTAAATAAAGCCCATGATCAGGTAGGCGTAGGAGTACAGGTTGCTGATGCCGGAGGAATAGCGGTTTTTCATGAAGTTGGAGATGGTGTCCTCGGTGATGTACTTACGCAGGTGGGTGATAAAAAACATGGACAGGATCATGGCCACGGTGCCGGCGATGCCGTACCAGGCGCCGCCGATGCCCAGAGTATAGCCGTTCTGGGCCGCGCCGATGGTGGAAGTACCGCCAATCTGGAATGTGACCAGCAGGATACCGACGGTGACCCAGTTCAGGTTCTTGCCGCCGTTTGCCCACTGGGCGGCGCTCTTTACCTTTCTGCCTGCCAGAATGCCGATAAGACAGATGACGCCGATCAGGATAAACATTAACGCTGCTCTCATGGTTTACCTCCCGAAAAAACGTATGTTGTGGGTTTGGTCCGCTGCCTGACCACGGGCGTGTACCCCTCATTGCACACAACCAACTTGAAAACGCCGGTGGGGCAGCAGATGTCTGTGTACACACCCAGAATAAAAGCAAGCGATATGCCAACATGACGTCTCAGGGATGTAAAGCCGGAAAAGCCGCTGGCTGTAGGGCTTATATGCGCCGGGAACCGGGATGCGCTCAGATCAAGATTCTAAAAAAGTAGAATTTTGGCGAAGGGTGGGGGTAAAAGAGGGGTAAAAACCGCATGGCACAAGGCTTCTAAAATTTTAGAATAGTATTCTTAAATTTTAGAAGCAGGGGGGCAGAGTTAATTGTCCTGGGAAGAGAGTTTGTTGTACAGGGTGGCCAGGGAGATGCCCAGCTCCCGGGCAGTCTTTTTCTTGCCCTCCAAAGAAGGACCGTTGCACTCCAGCAGATCCAGGATCACCTGCTTTTCAAAGGCTTTGGTGCGCTGAGCCAGGGTAAGGGTGGATTGGGCGGCGGCGCCCCGGCGCAGGTCCATGGGGAAGGATTCGCTGGTGATGACCCCCGAGGGGGTGAGGTAGGCGGAGAACTCCAGCACGTTGCGCAGCTCCCGCACATTGCCGGGCCAGTCGTGGGCCTGGAGGCAGACCACCGCGTCGTCGGTGAGGCGGAAGGGGCGGCGGAGTTTGTGGGAGAAATCCTCCAAAATGGCCTGGGCCAGGGCGGGGATATCCCCCGGCCGCTCCCGCAGGGGCGGGATATGGATGGGGAAGGTGTTCAGGCGGTAGTACAGATCTTTGCGGAACTTGCCGGCGGCCACATAGGTGGGCAGGTCGGCGTTGCAGGCGGCAATGACCCGCACGTCCACCTCCACCTCCTTCAGGCCGCCCACCGGCCGGATAGTATGCTCCTGGAGGGCGCGGAGCAGTTTGGCCTGGAGCCCGATGTCCATTTCGGAGATCTCGTCCAGAAAGAGGGTACCGCCGGCGGCGGCCTCAAACAGGCCCATCTTGCCCCCTCGCTTGGCGCCGGTAAAGGCGCCTTCCACATAGCCGAACAGCTCCGATTCCAGCATATTGGCATTGAAATTGGAGCAGTTGATGGCCACAAAGACGCCGTCCCGGCGGGGACTGGCGTTGTGGATGGCCTGGGCATACAGCTCCTTGCCGGTGCCGCTCTCGCTTTCCAACAGGACGGTGGCGTCGGTGACGGCGATACGCCGGGCCAGGTCCTTCACCCGCGCCACGGCGGGAGTGACCGCCACAATATCGTCGAAGGTATACCGGGCGCCGTTGGCTTTGTTAATGCTGTGCAGCACCTGGCGGCTGCGGGCCTCCACCGCCTCCAGTTCCTCCCTGGTGTGGTAGGCCTCCTCCAGAAAGGTGACCACCGACAGGCCGCCAACCAGTACGCCGTCTTGGTAGATGGGGTAGAGATTGACAAAATAGAAATCCTCGATTTCCTGGCGGGTGATGTGGAGAATAGGCTTGCCGGCCTTGATGACGTCGGGAAGCCGGGCGCCGGGGCGCAGGTCCCGCAGGCGCTTTCCCTCCACCGGGCCCAGGGAATCCCCCAACTCCTTGCGGAGAAAGTCCAGATAGGCCTGGTTGCAGAAGACCAGGCGGCCCTCGGTGTCAATGATGGTGATGCCCTCCCGCATGGCGTCGAAGGTGGCTCTGGCAGCGGCGTTAAGTTCCATGGCGGTCCCTCCCTCTTTGTTATGTAGATTATACCCTGCCTGTCAACGCCGGAAAAGGGTCTGCGGGAGGCGTTCCGTTAGGAACGCCTCCCGCAGATGGGGAAGGATAGGGTTAGGAAGGATCGATGGAAGAAAAGTTCATCAGGATCTGAGCCACTTCGGCCCGGGTGGCGGAACCCTGGGGATTGAGGCGGTTGCCCCCCACGCCGCTGATGATGCCCTTCATGGTACACCAGCACATGGCCTCATAGGCCCAGTCGGATACCTGGGCGGCGTCGGCGTAGTCCAGGGGGAAGGCCCAGGCGCCCTGGAATCCGCCGCCGGTGTGCTGGACATATCGGTACAGAATGGTAGCCAGCTGCTCCCGGGTCACAATGTCGTCGGGGCCGAAGCTGCCGCTGGAGTAGCCGGTGACGATGCCGTTTTCACTGGCCCAGGCCACGGCGTCGGTGTACCAGCTGCCGGAAGCCACGTCGGGGAAAGCCGGGGCGGCGTCGCACTGGGGAGACCCGGCCAGCCGCCACAGGACGGTGACGACCATGCTGCGGCTGGTGGTGGTCAGAGGCGCGAACGTGGTGGCGGAGGTGCCGTTCATCAGCTTGTTGTCATAGGCGTACTTGACCGCCTCATAGAACCAGTCGCCGTCCTTCACGTCGGTGAAGGGCAGGCCGGTCTCCACGGGGGCATCGTCCTCAGCAAAGACGGCTGTCACGGTAACGGCGGAGGAGGGCATGGTGAAGGTGTACTTGCCATCGCCCTTGTCGGTGAGTTTGATTTCGGTTCCGTTCTTGTCGGTAACGGTAAGGGTGTCCAGCTGATAGCCCTCGTCGGCCTTGGCGGTGAGGGTGACGGTGGCGCCTCTGGAGGCGCTCTTGCGGCTGGAGGTCACGGTGCCGTTGTCGCTGTCTTCCACGGTGATGGCGTAGCTGGAGGTAACGGCGGAGGAGGTGCTGCCGCCGGCCTCCACCAGCGCCAGCTTGGCGGCGTACAGGTCTTCGGCGGCCTGATCGATGACCGCCTGAGCGGCCTGGGCGTCGACCTTGGTATCAAAGGCCTCGCTCTCGGCTGCTTCCTGGGCGGCGGCCAGGGCGTCCTGAAGGACGGCCCAGCTGGAGGAGGTGTATTCGTCGGAATCCAGGGCGGACAGGTCGTCGATGAGGGCCTCCAGGCCGGTAACGGAGGTGGCGTAGGTGTTATAGGCAGGGGTCACCACCTGGCGGTAGAACTGGAAGGGAACGGCCTCGGTGCCCACATAGTGCTGGGTGGTGTTGTTCTCATGGGCCAGATAGAGGGCCTTGCCATCGACCACGCGGCTGACGGTGTAGGAACCGGCGGGGCCGTCCACGGAGGCGATGGTCAGGGACTGTTTTTCATCGGTGACAGGTACCGTGCTGCCCGCACTGGTGGCTTCGTTCAGGTTGAGATAGCGTCCATCAGACTCGCAGCTCTGGATGGCATAGCCGGTTTCAGCGTTGCCGGTAACGGTCCAGGTCTGACGGGTGGCGGCATAGCCGCTGTCCAGCTTTAGCAGGCCGTCGGAGGCGGAACCGGTCACATGATCGCTGTTGGCGTTGCCGCTGGCGTGGTACAGGATTCGGCTGCTGCCGGTGTGGAAGATGGCGTACACCGCGCCGGAGTCAATGCCGTCGGTGTCCAGCTCATAGGTGGTGGCAGTCTCGTGATAGATCTCCTCCACCTCGTCGGTGTACCGGTCGGGCAGGACCACCTCGTCCTCCCCCTGAACCGCCACGTCGGCGGAGGCGGTGCTGGTGTAGCCGGCGGAGGTGACCGAGACAGTGATGGTGGCGGTACCGGAAGCCACGGCGGTGACTACGCCGCCGTCCACAGTAACCACGTCGGGGTTGCTGGAGGTCCAGCTCACCTTCCCGTCAGCGGGGGTATAGGTGGCGGTAAGGGTGGCGGTTTCCCCCACCTTCAGATCCACAAGGGACTGATCCAGAGAGATGGAGGTCAGATCGTCAGCCGGGCGCCAGTCGTCGCCCAGCAGATCAGTTGAGGCGGGAATATTCACATAGACGCTCCGGCTGCCGGCGCCCTCATACAGCAGAGAGATGGAGCCATCCTCCAGCTCGGTCAGACTGGAGTAGCCGTAAGATTCACCGCTTGCGGTTACCTCATAGGCGTTGGCCAGCTCCATGGTCTTGTCCTCGTTGAGCAGGAAGGTATAGATCATGCCGTTGGTGCGGCTGTTGGCGTTACCAGCGGCTGTGGACACCAGAATAACGGGTTTCCCGTTAATCTCCCCGGAGTACCGGATGGCGGAGAGCTGGTTGTTGTAGGTCTTGTGGACGCCGGTGTCCACGGGGTCGCCGGCCACCCATTTCTCACCGTTCCAGGTGTGGTCGGTGTAGTACAGAGTGGAGTAGCCGTCCCGGTAGAAGTGCCGCACGGTGGTCTCGTCGATCTGGACCAGGCAGCTCTCGCTGGACCAGTGGTTGGACGGAGTGGCGTTATCGGAGCGGTGCCAGGTCTCGCCGCCGTCGGAGGAGTAGATGAAGCTGGCGATCTGGTTGCTGTTGGCAATACCGGAGGTAAAGGTATAGGCGGGAAGCATGATGGTGCCATCTTCCAGACACAACCCGGCACCGGGGCCCACGCCGTAGAACTGATCCTCACCGGTGCGGATCTGGGGATTCAAAATGGTGGGAGCGGACCAGGTTTCGCCGCCGTCCTTGGAGGTCACCAGCCACAGGTAGGTGGCGCAGCGCACATGGAGGTCGGCGTTGTAGAAGAACACGTTCTGCTGGATGTATTCGCTGCTGCCCAGACGCTGGCAGTAGATCTTCTGGGCGGCGGGGTCGCTGCCGTCGCCCTGGTAGAGGTAGTAGTGGTCGTCCACATAGTAGTCGGTGACGGAGCCGTCTGCGTTATAGATCTTGGCGTAGCCGTCGGCGAAGTCGCCCACATAGGAGACATAGTTGCTGTCGTTCTGTTCGCTGACCTTGGGAGAGATATACAACACCAGGCGCTGCACGCTGTCGATCTCCACATAGCCGCTGGACTTGGCCGGAGCCATGGGGGCGGTGTTGAGGGCCACGCCGCCGGGGAAGAGGTCCACCATCAGATAGATGGTGCCGTCATTGCCCTGGATCATCACCGGGTCGATAAAGGCGGTGGCGTTGGGCTGATAAGAATCCACGCTGTCCCCAAAATAGTTGGGGAAGGAGTAGTTCCAGGTCTCGCCGCCGTCGTCGGAATAGCTGACGATAGTGTCCAGGGCGCAGGCGTCGCCCAGATGGTTCCAGCGGGCGTCAATGGCGGCCACGATGCGCCCGCTGTCCAGAGTGATGATGGAGGGAATGCGGAAGTTATTGCTGCCGCCGGTGCCGGGGGCAAAGGGCTCGTCCTGGGTGGTGCCCGGCTGGGGAATTAGCTCCTCCCGTTCCACCGTATCCGCTGCCACCTCGGTCTGCTTGAAGAAGCGCAGACCGTAGCCGGCGCTGCTGGTCAGGAAGGCGCCGTTATTGGAGGCGTCAAAGAAGAGGTGGTTTTCGCCAGAGGACATGGTGTACAGCCCGGTCTTCTTGTCAAAGCCGATGGTCAGGACTACCGCCGCGTCGGAGGTATTCAGGTTGGCGCCGCTGCTCTGGGACAGGTCCAGATAGCGCTTGCTGTCCACGCTCTGAACGGTGTAGCCGCCCTCCACGGCGGTGATGGTCCACAGCTGGCGGGAAGCGTCAAAGCCGCTGTTGAGGGCCAGCTCATCGCCAGAGACCGAAGCGGTGACCTTGTCGGTCTTACCGGTGCCGGTGTGGTAGAGGATGCGGTTGCTGCCGCCGGCATCGTCCTCGTTGGTATAAATGGCGTACACCTCGCCGGAGTCCACCCCGTCGGTGTCCCGGATATAGGCGGTGGCGGTGGGTACGGCGGCCAGAGCCGCCGGCATGAGTCCAACCAGCATGCACAGACTCAGCAGCAGTGACAAGAGACGTTTCCGGGTGTGTGTCATTCAAATCCTTCCTTTCTGCTTGGTATTGCGGAGCGACGGCCTGCTGTAAGGGACAGGCCTGGGTGGGAATATTATACCATTGAAGAAAATATTTTTCATTACACGGAAATATAAAATTTTATTTCGTATTATTGGATAAAATGTATATAGACAAAGGGGGCGGCAAAGAAAAATGTGGTTACTTTTGACGAAAGGAGACCATTTGAGTCGGATTTTGTGTAACCAAAGAAATAATAAAAAACCACGCCCCACGGTGCTGCAAAAGCAGCGCCATGGGGCGTGGTTTTGGTAAACCGGGAAGATCAAGCCACAATATTCTGGCAGAAGCGGGCCAGGATCACGGCGGCCTGGGCCCGGGTGGCGGAACCGGCGGGAGAGAGGGTGGTCCCGCTGGTGCCGGTGATGAGGCCGGAACCCACCGCCCATGTCATGGGATCGGTGGCGTAAGCGGACACCTGGCCGGCGTCTGTGTAGCCGCTCAGGTCGGTCCGGGCGGACAGGTCATAGCCCTTGTAGCGGGCGTACCGGTACAGGATGGCGGCCATCTGCTCCCGGGTGATGGTATCATCGGGGCCAAAGCTGCCGTTGGAGTAGCCGGTGACGATGCCGTTGGCACTGGCCCAGGCCACGCCGCCGGAGTTACCGCCGCTGGAGTTGCTGCCCCCGGAACCGCCGCTGCTCCCGCTGCCATTGCTGCCCGTATCCACGGAGGGGTAGGTGGTCTCTTCACCGTCGGAAGTGAGCAGTTTCAGGTTGGAAGCCTGCTCCACGGTAAAGAGGGTGTCGGGACTGGAGAGTACCCCCAGGGTAAGGGCCCCGTCCGTGGGCAGCACGCCGGACTTGGCGGTGACATAGACGGTCACCGCCCGACCGGTTTGTTTAAAGGCGGTATAGACGCCGGGCTGGCCGGCAAGGACGCTGTCCGGAGCAAAGTCACAGGACGCGTCTGCGGAGAGGGTAAAGGTGGCCTGGATGCTGTGACAGTCGGCAGGCAGGCCGGTAAAGCCTATGCTCTGGCTGGAAGCGGGCTCTTGGGAGGAGACCGTCAGCCGGGGCCCGCCCGCGGCAGCCGCCCCTGGGATCAGGGCGGCTGCCGTCAGGCAAAGGGTCAGGAAAAACAGGGAGAGTTTACGCAACGGTTTCATCCTTTCGTTTGACTCAAATCGCTTTTCAGCTCAATGACAGGCAGGGCGACCTGGTCCTCCTCGTCGCCGCCCTCGGGGAAGCTGAGCCACAGGGTCTGACTGGTCAGGCGCTTCTTGTCGGCGCTATTGGGCTCGTCGGTGCGGTAGAAGTTGGCCCGGATCTCCAGGGGGTAGGGATCGGTGACGCCGCTCTGGGCGTTGAGGGCGGCCTCCGCCTCCAGGTCGGGGACGAAGAGGAAGAAGCCGTCGCTGGTGTCGCTCACCGCGCCATCGGCGGGGATCTCGGCCAGCAGGTAGAACTCGCCGTTCATGGCCCGCTCAATGGTGGTCACCTCACCGGCCTCGGGGGTGGTGCTGTACCGGGCCTCGATCTCCACATAGTTGTACACGGGGTCGCCCCGGTAGGTGCCAAGGATCACCAGGGTACCGGCGGGAATGTCGTCGTAGGCATCCTTGAGAATGCCCACAGTGGCGCCCTCGTAGAAGTCCACCCGGTCGCCGGGGTAGTCCAGCAGGGCAACCGAGGCGTCGGCGGGGATGCCGGTGATCTACACCACGGCGGCGTCGTAGGTCCAGATGCGGGTGTCCTCGGGGCCCACGCCGGGCTTGTTGAAGTAGGCCACCACAGTGTCCTCAGACAGAGTGCCGGTCTTGGCGGTGGTCCAATCCTCCGCCTCGGCGTCAGCCTTCACCTTCACGGTGTAGCTGCCGGACAGGTCGCTGCCGGTCACCTTGATACCGGTGACGGGAATGGCCGCGCCGTCCTTCATGGTAATGGTAATGGTGCCGTCCTCGGCACGGGTCAGGGTGTACAGGTCGGCGCTGATGGCCTTGTCGTAGGCTACCCGGACCTCGTTGCTCTTGGCCTCGGTACCCCCATGGCCCAGCTTGTCCACGGGTACCACGGTGTAGGTGTAGGTCAGGTTGTTGGCGGCCCCCAGGTCGTCCACATAAGTGGTCTCGGTGGTAAAGGCGATGGGGGTGCCGTTGCGGCGGATCTCATAGCCCAGAATCTTGCCGCTGTCGGTGTGGCTGATGGTCAGGGTCACCTTGGATTCGGTGACAGAGGCGGTGACAGAGGCGGTGCCAACCGCGGCGGTGCCGCTCTGGAGCCGGTAGGTGCGGGAGGCGTCGTTCAGGTACCAGATGGCACGCTCCTCGGCGGGATAGTCGTTCAGGATGTCCTTGACGCCGTCGCTGAGGGTCATGCCCCAGCGGGTAAAGAACTCGGTCAGGTTGCGGTGGGCCACCTGGGAGGCGATGAGGGCCACCCGCTCGTCGTAGGAGTAGCCGCTGTAGGCGCCCGACTTCCAGGCCTTGAAGAAGGCGTTGTAGAAGGCCAGGGGCTGGTCGGCCTCATCGTAGGCCAGGTGGAGCTGCCAGTACATCCCCAGCTGCACGAACACGTTGTTGGCGGCGCCGGGGCGGCCCTGGGCCACCTTGTCAAAGATCTGCTCCCAACGCCCGTCCTCGGTGAGGCGGGTGTTCACGGTCATGGCGGAGCCGTCCCAGGCCTGGAGGGCCAGGGAGTAGAGGTTGTTGGTAATCTCGGCCCGACCCAGCTTGTCCATGTTGTGGCCGATTTCGTGGGCGATACCCCAGCCAAACAGGCCGTTGGCCCGGCCTGCACCGGTGACGGAGGTGGGCTTGCCCTGGACCAGGGCGGAGGTGGAGCCGTACTCCACGCCGATGTGGTTGCCGGCGGCGTACATGAATGCCCCGGGGAACATGCGCATATAGCGGATGTTCTGACGGGTGGTCATGGGATAGGTATAGCCGGTCAGGGCGGCGTCAGAGTCAACGATGCCCTGAACCTTGTTGGCGATGAACAGCTCCTCCTCCCAGGCCAGAACATTCTGGTACATGGCTTCCACCATGGCATCCTCATCATTGCCCACCCCCTTCAGACCGGCCAGGGCCTGGTCGGCGGGGAGGGAGAGCAGTACGCTGGGGGTGGAGATCTCGGTGGCGTTGCGGATGTTGGTGGTCAGACCGGCGGCAGACAGGCTGTTTACCAGGGCGGACAGCTCCTGAACATAGATCCGGATGGCGTCCTTGCGGGCCGATTCGCCCATGGTATACCAGCCGGACAGTTCCAGCACAGGCATGGCGTACACATTGCTGTCCCCACGGATCTGGAGCTTGATCTGCTGGGGATGGCTGCCGCTGTAGGTCAGGTAGAGCATACCGCCCCGAGTGTCGGTAAGGGAGCCGATCTTCTCCACGGTGATGTAGTTGCGGCCGTTCTTCAGGGCCACGGGAGTACCCTTCCATATGCCGGACTCACCGTAGAACTGGGTTGGTACCACATAGACGGTGGCGTCATCGGGCAGCTGGGCGTAGATGGCTACGGTGGCGCCGGCCCGGGCGGTGACGCCCAGAGGCTGCAGGTCGCTGGCGCTCTGGCCGGCGGCCTGGTCGGCGGCAGCGGAGGCGCTGCGGCTCTGGAAGTCGCTTTTCACCAGGCCCAGCGCATCGGCGTTATGCTCCAGCAGGGCCTGGGCAAGGTCCAGCTCATCCTGAAGCCGGGCGCGGTCCAGATAATAGCTGCTCATGGCGGACAGCCGGACCCGGAGGGCGTCGATATCATCCATCTCCACGCCGCCCTTCAGGGTTGTAAAGGTGCCGTCAGTAAAGAGGGCGGCAATGTCTGTGGAAAGGGTGTCGCTGTCATAGAAGGCAATCTCGGAAATGCTGACACGGGGACCGCCGGTCTTTTCACCCAGAGCCAGGGTAAGACTCTTGACGCCCTCGGTCTCGGGGAAGGAGACGATATAGTAATTGCCGGCGGTAATATTGACCCCTTCCTGGAAATAAGTGGCCAGCACTTGGCCGTCCTCTCCCTTCAGAGTGACGGTATAGTTGGTAATGCGGTTTTTGTAGGCGCTGTCCAGATAGGGTACCAACAGCAGATAGTTCATGCTGTGGGTATCGTCAAAGGTATAGGTAATGCTGCTGTTGTACCAGTAGTTGTTGGCGATCCAGTAGGTATTGGGGTCGCCGTCGGTCAGGTCGGTCTTGACGTTGAAGTTGGGGCACATACTCCAGTTCACATTGCTGGGGTCAGCCATGACAATGGAGGTAATCTCGCCGTTATCGATGCGGTTGGCCCCGGGCAGCGCGGGCATCTCAAACCCCTCCTTCTCCGGAACGCCTGCGGCGGTAGCGGAGAGGGGACCGGTGCCATGGAGGTTGCCGGCCTTTACCGCCACCTCGTACTCCACCCCGTTGGTCAGGCCGGTAATGACCGCGCCGGTGGAAGCGGTATTGCCGCCCCAGGCCTGGAACTGGCCGCCGGCCTGCCGGTAAAAGACCTGATAGTAGGTAGCGTCCTTGGCCTTGCTCCAGCTCAGACGCAGAGCGCCGTCGGCGGCCTCCACCTTCAGGTTGGAGGGGGCGCCGGGGACGCTGGCGGGCAGAGGGGTGGCGGCCAGGATGGAGGAGGGCGTGCCGCTCCAGTCGCCGCTGACGGCGGTGACCTGGAAGTAGTGGGTGGTGTTGTTTTCCAGGTCGGAGAGGGTAATGCGGTTGACGCCGGTACCGGCGCTCTTGTTCAGGGCGTTTTTGCCGGTGCCGTAGTTTACCGTGTAGCCGGTGACGTTGGGCAGACTGTCCCAGACCAGAGTGACCGTGCCGTCTCCCGCAGTGGCGGCCAGGCCCTTCACCTGGGTGTCCGCCTTGGCCTCGTCGGATACGATGTCCTTAATAAATTCAATCTGGGTAACGGTGGCAAACTCCGGCTTGCCGCCGGTCTGGCCCTCCACCTTGGTGACGGTGATGGTGACCTTCTTGACCGGAACCTTCTTACCCAGGTTGATGGTCACCACATTCTGACCGGCCACCCGGCTGATGGCGTGTACCCCCTCGGGGGCAGAGACATCAAAGGGAACGGTCAAGGTTTCGCCGTCCTCCGTGGTCACAAGGGCGGTACCGGCCTGGATGGCGCCCTCCACGCTGGGCGAGGTGATGGAGATCTCACTCATTTCGGTAGGCTTGTCCAGGGTAATGGGAATAGACAGCTCGGAGGCGTCCTCCACCGGCTTGAGGGTGACGGCAGTCTCCCCGGTGAACAGGTCGGAGACGCTGCCCTCCACGATCAGATGGTTGGCTTCCACCGTGGGGGACACGATGGCGGCGGTGGAGAAGACCCGGGGTGAGCCGGATATGTCCGCCGTCTTATTGATATAAGACAGGTCGGTCACATCCACCACGCCATCGCCATTGAGGTCGTAGGTGTCTAGATCGTCGGTCAGGCCCAGCTGCTGGTCCAGAGCGGCCAGATCAGCCCGGGTGACGTCGCCGTCCCCGTCCACATCGCCCAGGGCGAAGGAACCGTCGGCGGTACTCATCAACACATGCTGAGAATAGTCCTGCAAGGTCACGGAGGTGGTGCAAGCGGTGTAGCCTGCGCCGGTGACGGTCATGGTGTAGTCGCCCAGAGGCAGACCGGAAACGACGGCATAATAGGCGCCGATCCGAGCCTCGGTGGTCAAGGGCGCGCCTAATGTGTTCCGGGCCTCTGCCGAAACGGACAGTCCGGCCGCGCCGGTGGCCGAGCCGTCTTTCAGGGAGACGGTAATGTTCTTGCCGCCGCCTGTCAAATTGAGCCGGATGTCCCGGCTTTGTACCTCGTCCGCCCGTTGGGGCAGGTCAAAAGCCAGGGTAAGGGCAATGGAACCCGTGGGGGTCTGCACTGCCCGCTGTGCGGAATTCTCCTCCTGCCGGTTGGCCGCAGCGGCAGCTGGAAGCCAGGCAGTACAGGGACCTACCATCATAGCCAGACTGAGCAGGCCGGAGATGACGCGACGTGAGTGCATCAAAATGGTCAACCTTCCTTTCTTGTAATACAAATTGTAATAGACGTTACGCACAATGAAGTGCCGCGCGGTTACACAAAGCGGGAAATCCGTTGGTGCAAAGCGGCAATTATAACCGAAGGAATTACCTGGTTCAAGGGAAAACTGGAAAATTCTGCATCTTTGTAGGAGTAAGCGAAAAAACATATAACTCCTATAGATTTTCTATAATGATTCACAGGAGGTCAAAGGCTTGCAGTAGAGAAATAGAGGATGGAAAGGGATGATGAAATTTCATACTTTTCTTTTTATCAAAAGGTTTTATACTAATGTTATCCTAAGTGCGGGGCTGCTTATCCCAACCTTGCGTACGTCGGATCAATCGTAAGAAGGAGCGAAGAGAATGGAAAACAAGAAACAGTCCCTTGCCAGCCGGATCCCGCCAAAAGTCTGGCTGCTCATCTCCTTTGCCGTGGCCATGCTGGTTTGGTACATCATGTCCATCATTCCCCAGACGTCCCGCGCTTTCCCCAACGTGGTGGTGACCATTCAGGGTCTCATGACCATGGTGGAGCGCGGCGTGTTCTGGCAGGACCTGAGCAGCAGCTTGATCTCCGTGGCAATGGGTTACGCCATCGGCTTTGTCATCGCCCTGCCCGTGGCCATCCTGATGGCCTGGTATGTGCCGGTGCGCAACATCCTGGAGCCCTGGATTCAGTTCATCCGTAACATCCCCCCTCTGGCCTATGTGCCTCTGATCGTGATCTGCGCCGGCGTGGGCCGGCTGCCCCAGGTGATCGTGATTACCATCGCCTGCTTCCTCATCATGTGCGTGACCATCTATCAGGGCGTGATCAACGTGGATGAGACCCTCATCAAGGCCGCCCGGGTGCTGGGCGCCACCGACAAGGACATCTTCGTTCGGGTCATTACCCCCGCCACCCTGCCCTTCATCCTCACCGCTGTCCGGCTGGGTGCTTCCGTCGCTCTGACCACCCTGATCGCAGCCGAATCCACCGGCGCTATGGCCGGCCTGGGTATGCGCATCCGTTCCCTCAACAACACCTTTGACTCGGCCCCCATGCTGGCCTACGTCATCATCATCGGCATCATCGGTATTACTCTTGAAAAAATCATCAAATTCTTGGAAAGGAAGCTGACGGGATGGCAGGAGAAGAGAGAAATCTGATCGTCAAGATCGATAACGTCCGCAAGGTATACAATACCCGCAACGGCGAGATGGTGGCCCTGAACGGGGTGGACCTGGACATCTATGAGAACGAATTCATCTGCGTGGTAGGCCCCTCCGGCTGTGGTAAGTCTACCCTGCTCAACATCATCGCCGGCCTCCACGAGGCCACTTCCGGCGCTGTCTACTGCAAAGGCAAGAAGGTCACCGGTACCGGCACCGAGCGCGGCGTGGTCTTCCAGCAGTACGCCCTGTTCCCCTGGCTCACCGTGAAGAAGAACGTCATGTTCGCTCTGGAGATGAAGGGCATCAAGGGCAAAGAGGCCGAGGATCTGGCCATGAAGTACCTGGAGAAGGTGGATCTGACCAAGTTTGCCGACCACTATCCCAAGGAGCTGTCCGGCGGCATGAAGCAGCGCGTGGCCATCGCCCGCGCCTACGCCGCTGACCCCGAGGTGCTGCTGATGGACGAGCCCTTCGGCGCCCTGGACGCCCAGACCCGTACCCAGCTGCAGACCGAGCTGCTGGAGACCTGGGAGAAGGACCGCAAGACCTGCTTCTTCATCACCCACGATGTAGAGGAGGCCATCATCCTGGCCCAGAAGGTCATCATCATGTCCGCCCGTCCCGGCCGCATCAAGTCCATCATCGACATCGACATCCCCTATCCCCGTACTCAGGAGACCAAGATGACTCCTCGCTTCCTGGAGCTGAAGAACGAGATCTGGAGCCAGGTGTACCAGGAGTATCTGGAGGTCCGTAAGTAATCAGGTTGGAACGGCACTGGCCGTTGCAATAGAGGAAAAGAACCCCAAACTATTAAATAGGAGGAAATGAACGTGAAGAAGTTTCTTGCCATGCTCCTGGCCGTGGCCATGCTGGGCGGCGCTCTGGCTGCCTGCGGCGGCGGCGAAACCACCAGCACCCCCTCCGGCAACACCGGCACTCCCGCCGGAAACTCCGAGACCCCCACTGTTGAGACTGTTGATATCAATGTGGGCTATATGCCCAACTACGGCGGCCTGTGGAGCCTGATGACCGCCAAGGAGAAGGGCTTCTTTGAGGAAGAGGGCCTGAACGTCACCCTGACCCAGTTCGAGGACGGCCCCACCATCATCGCCGCCATGGAGAACGGCTCCGTGAACTTCGGCTACATCGGCCAGGGCGCTCATAAGCTGTGCGTCCAGGGCAACGCCACCATCATCGCTCTGTCCCACATCTCCAACGGCGACGCCCTCATCGGCGGCCCTGGCATCAGCACCGTGGAGGACCTGAAGGGTAAGGTCGTGGCCTACTCCTCCGGCACCTCCAGCGAGGATATCCTGCGCAACGCTCTGACTGCTCACAACATGACCATGGATGACATCCAGGCTATGGACATGGACGCTCCCTCCATCGTGACTGCTATGATGTCCGGCGGCGTGGACGCCTGCGCCACCTGGTCCCCCAACAGCCTGACCATCCTGGAGGGCATGGAGGGCACCACCAAGCTGGCCGACAACATGACCTTCTCCGACACCACCGTGTCCCTGGCCAGCTGGATCGCCACCCCCAAGTATCTGGAAGAGAACCGCGACGTGGCCGTTCGCTTTGTCCGCGCTCTGATGAAGGCTATGGATTACGCTGCTGACGAGCATCATGACGAGGTTGCTCAGTGGTGCGCCACTAAGGCCGCTCTGGACTATGACACCATGTACAATCAGCGCGGCGACGCCGACTGGCTCACCGGCAAGGAAGTGGTGGACGGCGTGGCCGACGGCACCGTCAAGGGCTACTACGAGCTGCAGCAGAAGAACCTGCTGGACGGCGGCTCCATCACCGAAGAGGATGTCTGCCCCGTCGAGGATTACGTGGACTTCGATCTGATGACCGAGGCCGGCAACTACTAATGTGACCCCAGGAGGGGCGGCGGCGGAATACCGCCGCCGCCCCTTTCCCATGTAAACAGATTCTTTACAAAGCCGGAATGAGCGGATACAATAGCACCGGAAACCACAACTGGAGGAGGACAGGCTATGCTTCTGTTGCTGGCCGTGGGGCTACTCATTGGCTCCATTCTGGTGCTGTGTGTCAAAAAGAATCTGGAGTCCCTGTTATTGGTGGGGCTGTGCCTGAGCCTTACGGTCTATTTCGTGGGGCTGATGGTCTTTATTGCCAAGAAGGGCGGTCTGTCCCAGGAGGTCATGAACTTTCTGTTTTTCAACCAGAAGATTCGGATCTGGGTGCAGTACCGCTTTGTTACCCTGGGACAGCTGGGCTACATTGTGGCCCTGGGCCGCTATCTGTTCCCGCTGTTCCTGCTGGAGATGGCCTTTCAGTACTCCATGCTCTCCGCCCTGCGGAAAGCGCCGCTGGTCCGGAAGCTGGTGCTGGTGCTGCCTATTGTTTCCCTGGTGCTCTATTACCCCAGTGTGTATCGGAGCCTGGTGATGAAGGTGCCGGCAGCCAAGGACGTGCTGGTCCAGTTCTCTTATATCTGGGTCATGTGCTATGTGGCGCTGGCGGTAGGCCTGCTGGTTGTGGAATATTGCTCCACCACCATGCATTTTTCCCGGCGGAAGTTTCTGCCCATCGTCATCTCTCTGGTGGCGCTGGCCACTCTGTATGTGATATACTGCGGCCAGGACCCGGGGCAGATCTACCGGTTCTACAGCTATGACTACACCTGGATCAAAGGTGTGGGCTACCTCCAGTTTGCCCTCAGTGTAGGGGGCTATGTGGTGCTGGTGGTAGTCAACCTGGTGTGCGGTATCCTGGGCCTGGGCAGCCTGCTGCGTTACACCCAGACCAGCTTTGTATCCGACCGGGATGAGGTGGTGCTGGAGCGCAAGTTCGATGTGGCCCGCACCGGCGCCTCGGTCTTTGTCCACAGCATCAAGAACCAGCTGTTGGCCAACCGGGTGCTCTACAAGCGCATCCGGGCGGAGCTGCAGAAGGAGGGGCCAGACCTGGACAAGGTGCGGGGCTACGCCGACAGCCTGTGCGACAACAACGAGCTGCTGATCGGCCGCTCGGAGGAACTCTACCGCACGGTCAAGGCCAAATCGGTGCGGCTGGTGCCGGTGAAGCTGGGCCGGCTGGAGGAGATCACGGTGGACCGGTTCCACAAGAAGTACCCGGACGGACGGGTACGGCTGCTGATGGACCGGGAGATCCAGGTACTGGCCGATGAGAATTACCTCAGCGAGGCCCTGTATAATCTGCTCACCAACGCCTGGGAGGCCACCATCGGTTACGAGGAGGCCAGACCGGTGGAGCTGCTCAGTCACCAGGAGCGGCTGTATACCGTCCTGGAGGTCAAGGACCATGGGCCCGGCATCAAGGCGGAGGAGTTCAAACACATCTTTGAGCCCTTCTATTCCAGCAAGAACAGCAATTTCAACTGGGGCATGGGATTGTACCATGTTCGTACCATCGTGCGCAGCCACCTGGGTTCCCTGCGGGTGGAGAACCGGCCGGAGGGAGGAGCCTCCTTCTTCGTCCTGCTGCCCCGCTATGGTACCGCCCAGCCGAGGCAGGGAGGAAAAAAGCATGATACGCATTTTGGTCGCAGAGGACTTTGAGCTGATCCGGGAGGATCTGTGCGACGTCCTCAACCAACAGGAAGATATGACCGTGGTGGGCAGCGCCGCCAGCGGAAAGGAGATCGAGGCTCTGGCCCTGGAGACCGACTTCGATCTCGTTCTTATGGATATTGAGATGGAGACCACTACCGCCGGCATCCAGGCCACCGAGCACATCCTGGAGAAAAAGCCGGAGGCCAAGGTCCTCTTCCTCACCGCCCACGAGACCGACAACATGATCCTCACCTCCATGGGCGCGGGGGCGGTGGATTACATCGTCAAGGGCTGCGAGGACGCCGAGCTGCTCCAGCACATCCGCAGCGCCTATGCCGGCCAGGCCATGCTGGACGGCAAGATCCAGAACCTGCTGCTCAAGGAGTATTCCCGCCTGCGTACCTCAGAGCGGTCCCTGCTCTTCTTCATCAGCACAGTTTCCCAGCTCACCGCCGCCGAGCGGGACCTGGTGCGGCTGCTGCTGGAGGACAAGAAGATCAAGGAGATTGCCGCCCAGCGGTGTGTGGAGGTCGTCACCGTCAAGACTCAGATCAAGAGCCTGCTGCGGAAGTTCGGCTGCACCCGCACCAGGGAGATCGTGGATACCATCCGGGACCTGAACGTGACCCATCTGTTTTAAGCATTGACATACCGTCATAGAAAGGAAGATCCACATGGACTATTATCACATTTCCGCCCAGGACCTGGGCAAAGACGCCAAGATTCCCGTGGTTAAGCTGGGGGACTCCGGCGAGGTGTTCTATGAGATCGCCATGGAGATGGTCAACACCATCAAGGCTCACAATGAGAAGGGCGAAAAGACCGTCTTTATCTGCCCCGTGGGCCCGGTGGGCCAGTATCCCATCTTTGTCCGCCTGGTGAACCGGGACCGGATCAGCCTGAAGAACTGCTGGTTCATCAACATGGACGAGTATCTCAATGACGACGACACCTACATCGACAAGGAGAGTCCCCTGTCCTTCCGTGGCTTCATGGAGCGCACTGTGTACACCCAGATCGATGAGGAGCTGCTCATGCCCCCCGAGCAGCGGGTGTTCCCCAACCCCGCCGACCCCGGCTATGTGGATCGCCTCATCGAGGAGCTGGGCGGTGTGGACATCGCCTTCGGCGGCATCGGCATCAACGGCCATCTGGCCTTCAATGAGTCCCGTGAGGACATGACCGCCGAGGAGTTTGCCGCTCAGGGCACCCGGGCCCTGTCCCTGAATCCCGAGACCCGTACCGCCAACGCCATCGGCGACCGCTGCGGCGCCATCGACGCCATGCCCCACCGTGCCGTCACCATCGGTATCAAGCAGATCCTGGGGGCCCGCAAGGTCCGCCTGGGCGTGTTCCGTGAGTGGCACCGCTCCGTGGTCCGTCAGGCCGCCTACGGCGAGGTGACCGCTCATTTCCCCGCAAGCCTGCTGCAGAACCACCCCGACGCCATCATCTTCACCAACGCCCTGGCCGCCGGCCAGCCCTTCTGAGGTAACCTATGAAACGAACCCTCTTTACCAATGGCCGCGTCTATGTGGACGGCCAGTTCCAGGATGTGGACCTGCTGGTGCAGGACGGCCGGGTCGCCGGATTCGGCGGCAAGGCCGATGACGTGGTGGACCTGGGCGGCAAGCTTCTGGTCTCCGGTTTCCTGGACCTGCACACCCACGGCGGCGACGGCGTGGACGTAAATGCTGCCACCGCTGAGGACCTGGCCAAGATCGGCCGGTTCTTCGCCAAAAACGGCACCACCGGCTGGCTGTGCTCCATTCTCACCGATACGCCGGAGCAAACCCTGTGGTGCATCGACCAGGCCAAGGCCGCTATGAAGGCTCCCATTACCGGAGCCCAGCTTATGGGCATCCATCTGGAAGGACCCTTCCTGTCGGTGGAGTATAAGGGCGCCATGCCTGAATACCTGCTGCAAAAGGGGAGCGCCGAACTCTTCCGCAAGTACCAGCAGGCCGCCGAGGGCGCGGTGCGCTACATTACCGTCTCTCCCGAGGTGGAGGGCGTGGTGGACATGATCGCGGAGATCGCCGGTTACACCACCGTGGCCATCGGCCACTCCGGCGCCGACTATGAGACCTCCTGCGCCGCCATCGACGCGGGAGCCGCCTGCTGCACCCACACCTTCAACGCCATGGGTCTGTTCCACCAGCACCGTCCCGGCATCATGGGCGCGGTCCTAGAGCGCCCTGTGTGCTGCGAGGCCATCTGCGACGGCCGCCACCTGCATCCCGGTTCCGTCCGGATGCTCCTGGCCTGCAAGGGCTGGGACAAGGTGGTGGCGGTGACCGACTCCATCCAGGCCGCCGGCCTGCCCGACGGACACTATAAGCTGGGGGTCAACGATGTGGTGGTGGAGGACGGCGACGCCAAGCTGGCCGGGAGTGGCGTCCGGGCCGGTTCCACCCTGACCACCGGTCAGGCCCTGAAAAACCTGGTGAAGTTCACCGGGGAGAGCGTGGAAAAGGTGCTTCCCCTGCTGACCGCAAATCCCGCCCGCCTCATCGGTATGGACCACCGGAAGGGCTCCATCGCCCCCGGCAAGGACGCCGATCTGGTGGTTCTGGATCAAGATCTGAATGTAACTGCAACCTATGTGGCCGGCGTCAACGTATACGCTGGAGAGAATTAAGGAGGAAATTACTATGCCGCTGGTACCCCTGAGACCTTTGATGGAAGCCGCTGAGCAGCACAACTACGCCCAGGGCGCTTTTAACGTGAACGCCGTGGCCCAGGCCAAGGCCGTTATCGAGATGCACGAGACCTTCCGTTCCCCCGCCATTCTGCAGGGCGCCGACCTGGCCAACGCCTTTATGGGCGGCCGTGTGGACTTTGCCAACGGCACCCTGGAGGACAAGAAGAAGGGCGCCCGCAACATCGCCAACGCCGTGAAGAGGTACGGCGAGAACTCCCCCATCCCCGTGGTACTCCACCTGGACCACGGCAAGGACTTCGACTCCTGCGTGGCCGCCATCGAGGGCGGTTACACCTCCGTCATGATCGACGGCTCCTCTCTGCCCCTGGAGCAGAACATCGAGCTGACCCGCGAGGTGGTCAAGTATGCCCACGCCCGGGGCGTGTCCGTTGAGGGCGAGCTGGGCGTGCTGGGCGGCCAGGAGGACCATGTGTTCGCCGCCACCTCCACCTACACCAACCCCCTGGACGCCGTGGAGTTTATCCAGAAGACCGGCGTGGACGCCCTGGCCATCTCCTACGGCACCCAGCACGGCGCCAATAAGGGCAAGGATGCCAAGCTCCGCCGTGAGATCCCCATCGCCATCAAGGAGTGCATCAACCGCCTGGGCATCTTCTGCGCCCTGGTGTCCCACGGCTCCTCCACCGTGCCCCAGTACATCGTCAAGGAGATCAACGACCTGGGCGGCGACATCCAGAACGCCTACGGCATCAACGTGGACGAGCTAATGGCCGCCATTCCCTGCGGCATCCGCAAGATCAACGTGGACACCGACATCCGTCTGGCCGTCACCCGCAACATGAAGGAACTCTTTGCCAACCAGCCCGAACTGCGCACCAGCCCCTCCATCGGCGGCGTGTACGCCCTGCTGGAGGAGAAGAAGTCTGCCTTCGATCCCCGCGTGTTCTTCCCGCCCATCATGGACACCGTCCTCACCGGCAACGTGCCTGACGACGACGTGGCCCTGCTGATGAGCCGGGTGGAGGCCGGCGTGAAGGAGGCCGTGGGCTCCCTGATCGTCAACTTCGGCTCCTACGGTAAGGCTCCTCTGGTGGAGCAGAAGTCCCTGGAGGACATGATCGCCTTCTACAAGAAGTAAGGAGTGGCCGGAATGAAGCATCTGTATCTGAATCTGAAGCGGTTCGATGTGCCCGTGGAGTTCGGCGGCGTCAACCGCATCGCCCCTGTGGCTGATTGGGGCAAGTATATCGTGGAGCACACCCAGGAGGGCCTGAAGCACTACGATCCCGCCGAGGTGGAGTTCGTCCAGTACTTCCCCGAGGCCCACATCCTGGGGGCTGTGGCCGCCCAGTGCGAGAACAGCCCGGTGCAGGTGGGCTCCCAGAGCGTCTACCGCATGAACACCGCTGTGGGCGGCAACTTCGGCGCCTTCACCACCAACCGTCCCGCCTCCATCGTCAAGGCCATGGGTTGTACCTCCACCATCATCGGCCACTGCGAGGAGCGCAACGATAAGATGGGCGTGCTGGCTGAGGCCGGCGTCACCGACACCGCCGCCGTCAACCGCCTGCTCAACCAGGAGATTAAGCTGGCCATCGAGCAGGGGCTGACCGTGCTCTACTGCATCGGCGAGAAGAGCGAGGAGCAGGAGCAGTGGCAGCAGGTGCTGGGCGATCAGCTGAAGATCGGCCTGGACGGTGTGGACACCTCCAAGGTGGTCATTGCCTACGAGCCCATCTGGTCCATCGGCCCCGGCAAGACCCCCGCCGACAAGCCCTATATCACCAAGATCGCCAAGTTTGTCAAGGAGCAGACCGGCGGCCTGGACGTGGTGTACGGCGGCGGCCTGAAGGTGGACAACGCCGAGATGCTGGCCTCCATCGACGAGATCGACGGCGGCCTCATCGCCCTGACCCGGTTCCAGGGGGAGATCGGCTTCTACCCCGACGAGTATCTGGAGATCATCAAGACCTATCTTGGGAAATAAGGAGAACACACATGAAGCTTGATTTTGAATACGGCCACGGCCTGATGAGCGCCAACCTGCCCGACAACACCGACGTGTTCATTCCCGGCACCACCGTGCCCGATCCTGAGTGCCTGCCCCAGGACTGGGACAGCCTGTACAACGCCACCCTGGAGTCCATCCGCAACCCCATGGGTATGCCCCCTCTGAAGGAACTGGCCGGCCCCGGCAAGACGGTGGTTTTCGTCATCCCCGACATCGTGAAGGGCGGCTGTCAGCCCACCTCCCACCGGAAGGTGTCCATCCGGGCCTGCCTGGATGAGCTATATGCCGCCGGGGTGGAGAAGAAGGACATCCTCTTCATGTTCTCCAACGGCCTGCATCCCCGGGCCACCGTGTCCGAGATGAAGCAGATCCTGGGGAAGGAGCTGTTCAACGAGTTTTACTGGACCAACCAGATCACCAGCCATGACTCCGAGGACTACGAGCACATGGTGGACCTGGGCACCACCAAGCGTGGCGACCCGGTGCTGATGAACAAGTATGTCTTTGACTGCGACATTCCCATCCTCATCGGCCACACCCAGGGCAACCCCTACGGCGGCTACTCCGGCGGCTACAAGCACTGTGCCACCGGCATCACCCACTGGCGGAGCATTGCCAGCCACCACGTGCCCAAGGTCATGCACCGGGACGACTTCACCCCCGTGTCCGGCCACTCCCTGATGCGCACCAAGTTCGACGAGATCGGTATGCATATGGAGGAGAAGATGGGCCACCCCTTCTTCTGCTGCGACGCCGTGCTGGACACCTACTCCCGCCAGATCGCCATCTACTCCGGCTACGCCAAGGTGATGCAGCCCGAGTCCTGGAAGGTCGCCAACAAGCGCACCTACGTGCCCTTCGCTGAGAAGAAGTACGACGTGATGGTGTTTGGTATGCCCCAGAACTTCCACTACGGCAACGGCATGGGCACCAACCCCATCCAGATGATGCAGGCCCTGTCCGCCCAGGTCATCCGCCACAAGCGGGTCATGAAGGACAACTGCGTTATCATCTGCTCCTCCATCTGCAACGGCTACTTCCACGACGAGCGCTGGCCCTACCTGCGGGAGCTGTATGAGATGTTCCAGCACGACTACATGAACATCCTGCCCGATATGGACCGCTACGGCGAGTACTTTGCCACCAACCAGGAGTATATCCGCAAGTACCGCTTCTGCAACGCCTTCCACCCCTTCCACGGCTTCTCCATGATGAGCTGCGGCCACATTGCCGAGATGAACACCAGCGCCATCTACATTGTGGGCGCTCAGGAGCCCGGCATTGCCCGCGGCATGGGTCTGAAGACCCGGGCCACCTTTGAGGAGGCTCTGGAGGATGCCAAGAAGAAGTTTGTGGGTCCCAACCCCAACATCCTGGCTCTGCCCCAGACCTTCAAGCTGGGCGCCGTCCATCTGTGCATGAAGGACGACGATCTGAGCAACGTGTAAGGAGGGCACTGTCATGCTGAAAGGAAATATGCTGATCGCCCACGGCGGCGGCCCCACCCCCGTCATCAACAGCTCCCTGCTGGGCGCTGTGCGGGAGGCCAAGGCCCACGGCGAGATCGAGATCATCTACGGCGCCCGCTTCGGCGCTGAGGGCATCCTGGCCGGAGACCTGATCGACCTGGGCAAGTTCAGCGACGAGGACCTGGCCCTGCTGGCCAAGACCCCCGCTTCCGCCCTGGGCTCCTGCCGCCGCAAGCTCACCGATGCCGACTATCCTGCGGTGCTGGAGTGCTTCAAGAAGTTCAACATCCGCTACTTCTTCTACAACGGCGGCAACGACTCCATGGATACCTGCAACAAGATCTACAACCTGTCTGTGGAGACCGGCTATGAGCTGCGGGTCATCGGTATCCCCAAGACCATCGACAACGATCTGGACGTCACCGATCACTGCCCCGGCTTCGGCTCCGCCGCCAAGTACGCCGCTGTCTCCGCTTTGGAGCTGGCTCAGGACGCGGCTGCTCTGCCCATCCACGTGGTGGTGATGGAGATGATGGGCCGCAACGCCGGCTGGATCACCGCCGCCTCCGCCCTGTATGCCGACCTGATGCCCTGTGAGCATCTGGTGTATCTGCCCGAGGTGGCCTTCGACAAAGAGAAATTCCTCTCCGCCGTCAAGGAGAAGTGGGCCAAGGGCCGCGGCCTGTTGGTGACCATCTCCGAGGGCATCCACTATGCCGACGGCTCCCCCGTGGCCGACTCCGGCGTGGTGGACGGCTTCGGCCACAAGGTGCCCGGCGGCGCCGCTCAGGCCCTCAGCGACATGATCATGCAGGAGACCGGCCTGAAGTCCCGGTCCGAGAAGCCCGGCCTGCTGGGCCGGGTCAGCGTGGCCCTCATGTCCGAGATCGACCAGAAGGAGGCCGAGGAGGCCGGCGCCTGCGCCGTCCGCTCCGCCGTGGAGGGCAAGACCGGCTTCATGGTGGGCTTTGAGACCACCCGGAACCCCTACTCCTCCAAGACCATCCTCATCCCCCTGGAGAAGGTGGCCAACGCCGAGAAGAAGTTCCCCCTGGAATGGATCGGCCAGGACGGCGCCAGCATCAAGCCCGAGTTCAAGGCCTATTGCGAGCCCCTGCTGGGCGCTTACGACAGCCGGTTTATCTCCCTGCGGTAAGCCGCCATGCAGATCCTCTTTAACTTCCTGGTCTGTATCCTGGCAACTACCATTGGAGGCATCAGCGGGGTAGGAGGCGGCGTCATCATCAAGCCGGTGCTGGACGCTGTGTCCGGCCTGCCGGTGGCTACCATCAGCTTTCTGTCCGGCTGCACCGTGCTGGCCATGACCATCACCTCCATGCTGCGCAGCATCGGCGGCGAGGTGAAGGTGGAGCCCCGGCGGGGCACCCTGCTGGCCATTGGCGCCGCCGTGGGCGGCATTGTGGGCAAGCAGCTCTTTGACATCGTGAAGGACGCCGGCGGCTCCGCCGTCTCGGTGGCCCAGCAGGTGCTGATGATCCTCCTCACCCTGGGCGTGCTGGTCTACACTCTGAACCGCCCCCGCATCCGCACTCTGGATGTGAAGAACGGGGCGGCCTGTGTGATCATTGGCCTGGCCCTGGGTGTGTTGTCCTCCTTCCTGGGCATCGGCGGCGGTCCCATTAACCTGGCGGTACTCTACTACTTCTTTTCCATGGATTCCAAGACGGCGGCACTCAACTCCCTGTATGTCATCCTGTTTTCTCAGGGAGCCAGCTTCCTCAACACCGTGATCGGTCAGAGCGTGCCCGTCTTTGAGTGGCCCGTCCTCATCGCCATGGTGGTGGGCGGCGTGGTGGGCGGCACCATGGGCCGCAGCTTCAGCCGCCGTATGGACAACAAGGCCGTGGACAAGTTGTTCTTCTGGCTGCTGCTGGTCATCACCGGCATCAGCGT
>NZ_CALWOJ010000004.1 GCF_944383115.1 uncultured Flavonifractor sp.
GCGCAGCTGTTGGATAAAGATGAGTAAGATTTGCCCGGCCAGGGCATGAACCTAAGGAGGTGTCATAGATGGCAGTCCCTAAGAGTAAAGTGTCCAAGCAGCGCCGGAATAAGCGCCGCAGCTCCGTGTGGAAGCTGGAGACTCCCGGCGTCACCACCTGCCCCAAGTGCGGTGCGTTCCGTCTGCCCCACCGGATGTGCAAGAGCTGCATGACCTACAACGGCCATGAGCTGGGCAAGGTGGAAACCGCCGAGGCGAAGTAAATAGCCAAAAAGAACGAGGGGAGATAGGCCCCTCTTTCTTTTTGCCCGGAAATCGGGTAAAATGAAGTGAAATGACCCATGTGCCGTATCATACCGGAAAGAAGGTCGCCCATGAGCCTGACGAAAATTGCATCGGTGGACCCCCACAGTCCAGCCCGGAAGGCGGGCGTCAGGCCTGGGGAGAAGCTGACCCACATCAACGGCCACCCCATCGTGGATGTGCTGGACTATAAATTTTATGCCTATGATCCCAGGCTGGAGCTGACCCTGACAGATCCGGAGGGGAACAGCCGTACCCTGCGCCTGCGCAAGGAGGAGGGGGAGGACCTGGGCCTGAATTTTGAGACCTATCTCATGGACAAGGCCCGTTCCTGCGCCAACAAGTGCATCTTCTGCTTTGTGGATCAGATGCCCCCCGGAATGCGGGACACCCTCTATTTTAAGGACGACGACGCCCGGCTGTCCTTTTTGATGGGCAACTATATGACCCTGACCAACCTGTCCCGGCGGGAGATCCAGCGGATCATGGACCTGCGGATCAGCCCTATCAATATCTCGGTCCACGCCACCGATCCTGAGCTGCGCTCCGCCATGCTGAAAAACCCCCGGGCGGGGGAGTGCCTGGAGGTCATGAAACAATTTGCCCAGGCGGGCATTGAGATGAACTGCCAGATCGTGGCCTGCCCCGGCGTCAACGACGGCCCCGCGCTGGAGCGCACCCTGGACGACCTGTCCGGCCTCTATCCGGCGGTGACCAGCGTGGCGGTGGTGCCGGTGGGCATCACCAAATTCCGGGAGGGGCTCTGCCGGATCGAGCCCTACACCAGGGAGCAGGCCGCCGCCCTTCTTGACCAGGTGGAGCAATTTGCCGCCGCCTTCCTGGAGAAACAGGGCACCAGCCTGGCCTGGTGTTCCGATGAATTTTACCTCATCGCAGGCCGGCCTCTGCCGGAGAAGGCCTATTATGAGGATATGGATCAGCTGGAAAACGGCGTGGGGATGCTGCGGCTGCTCCTCCAACAGGCGGAGCTGGCCCTGGAGGACGAGGGCCAGACGGAGGTCGCCCCGTTTTCTGTGGCCACCGGTCTGTCCGCAGCCCCCTTTGTGCAGGAAATTGTTGACAAGATCCGGGAAAAGTGCGGTAATATAAAAGGAATGGTCTATCCTATTGTCAACCGCTTCTTTGGAGAGACCATCACGGTCTCCGGCCTGATCACCGGAACCGACCTCATCGAGCAGCTGAGAGGCAGGGAACTGGGCAAGCGGCTGCTCATCCCGGACAATATGCTTCGCGCGGGCGAGCGGGTCTTCCTGGACGACGTGACCGTGGAGCAGCTGGAGGAGGCCCTGGGCGTGGCTGTGATTCCAGTGCCCGCTGACAGCGGCTTTGACCTGGCCGACGCCATCCTGGGCCGGGAAGTGACGGCCAGCTGCCCCGTACTTCCGCCGGAGGCGGAGTATTACCGCTATAACCCGTAAAGGGAGGGAAAACTACCATGAAACCCTTGATTGCCATTGTGGGACGGCCCAACGTGGGCAAGTCCATGCTCTTTAATAAGCTGGTGGGCCAGCGGCTGTCCATCGTGGAGGACACCCCCGGCGTCACCCGGGACCGGCTGTATGCCGAGGCCGAGTGGCTGAACCGGAAGTTCGACTTGGTGGATACCGGCGGCATCGAGCCGGGGACCGATAGCGAGATTCTGGCCTTTATGCGCCAGCAGGCCGAGATCGCCATCCAGAACGCCACCGTCATCATCTTCCTGTGCGACGTCAAGACCGGCCTCACCGCTTCCGACCAGGAAGTGGCCAACATGCTGCTGCGCTCCGGCAAGCCGGTGGTGCTGGCGGTGAACAAGATGGATCAGGTGGGTACCACCAACCCGGACATCTATGAATTTTACAACCTGGGCCTGGGCGACCCCATCGCGGTGTCCGCCGTCCACGGCCACGGCACCGGCGACCTGCTGGACGAGTGCTTCAAATACTTCCCCCCGGAAGAGGAGGAGGAAGAGGAGGACGACGTCATCAAGGTGGCCATCATCGGCAAGCCCAACGTAGGCAAGTCCTCCCTGGTCAACCGCATCCTGGGGGAGAAACGGGTCATCGTCAGCGATATGGCGGGTACCACCCGGGACGCGGTGGACAGCTACTTTGAGAACCAGAGGGGCAAGTACCTGCTCATCGACACCGCCGGTATGCGAAAGAAATCCAAGGTGGACGACCCCATCGAGAAGTTCTCCGTCCTCCGGGCCACGATGGCCATCGAGCGGGCCGATGTATGCCTCATCATGATCGACGCCAACGAGGGAGTTACCGAGCAGGACACCAAGGTGGCCGGCTTGGCCCATGAGGCGGGCAAGGCCTGCATCATCGTGGTCAACAAGTGGGACGCCATCGAGAAGGACGACAAGACGATGGACAAGATGCGGCAGGACGTGCGCCGTGACCTGTCCTATATGACCTACGCCCCCATCGTCTTCATCTCCGCCCTGACGGGCCAGCGGGTGGACCGGCTCTTTGACCTCATCAATTATGTCAACGATCAGGCCTCCCTGCGGATCACCACCGGTATGCTCAACTCGGTGCTGGCCGACGCCACCGCCCGGGTGCAGCCTCCCACGGACAAGGGCCGCCGTCTGAAGATCTATTATATGACCCAGATCGGCATCAAGCCCCCCCACTTCGTCTGCTTCTGCAACGACGCCAAGCTGTTCCACTTCTCTTACCAGCGCTATCTGGAAAATCAGATCCGCTCTACCTTCGGCCTGGAGGGCACCCCGGTGCGCCTCACCATCAGGCAGAAGAGCGACAAGGAGGGATAAGGCATGCCTGGAATGACATGGGCGGATGTGACCCCGTTTTTGCTGTCCAATGTCTGTCTGCCCCTGCTGATTCTGGCGGTGATCGCCTATTTCTGCGGCTGCTTCAACGGGGCGGTCATTGTCTCCAAGTATATCCTGCGGGACGATGTGCGCACCCACGGCAGCGGCAATGCCGGCCTGACCAACTTCTACCGCACCTTCGGCGGGCCGCTGACCTTTGTGGTCATCCTCACTGATGTGATCAAGGCCATCGTCGCCATCTGGGTGGGTATTTTGATGGTCCGCTATTGGGATAACGGCTTCTGGAGTCAGGAGACCATTGTGATGGCCTATGCCAAATACTGGGCCGCTCTGTTCTGTCTGTTGGGCCATATGTTCCCTTGTATGTTTCATTTCAAGGGAGGGAAGGGAATCCTCTCCGGCGGTACCATTGCCATCATGATGGACTGGCGGATCGCTCTGGTGGTGTGGGGCGGCTTCCTTATTCTGGCCGTCATCACCAAGTGGGTCTCCCTGGGTTCCATCTGGGCGGGAGCCTCGTTCCCCTTTGCCACTTTGTTTGTGTACCAGGACGTGGTACTCTTTGTGATGGCCGTTGTCATCGGGTGGCTCATCGTATGGAAGCATCGGGGCAATCTGGGGCGTATTTTGAAGGGCACTGAGTCCAAATTCAGCCTGCATCATAAATTGAACGGGGGTTCGTCAAAGTGAAGATCGCGGTACTGGGCAGCGGCGGCTGGGGCACGGCTCTGGCCCTGGTGCTGTTGGAAAACGGACATGATGTGACGCTGTGGTCCTATACGGAGGCGGAGTCCGCTGTTTTGCAGGAGACCAGAGAGAACCCCTTGCTGAAGGGCGTGCCTCTGCCCGAGGGGTTGAAACTGACTTCCGACTTGTCCTGTGTACAGGGCTGCGGCGTGGTGGTATTGGCCACGCCGTCCTTTGCGGTGCGTAACACCGCCCGGGCTGCCGCGCCTCTGCTGGCGCCGGGGACGGTGCTGGTGTCGGTATCCAAGGGCATTGAGAAGGATACCTCCCTGACCCTGACCGACGCCATTGGGCAGGAGGTAGGGGAGAACCATCCCATTGTGGCGCTGTCCGGCCCCTCCCACGCCGAGGAGGTGGGACGGCATATCCCTACTGTGGTGGTGTCTGCATCCAAGGACTGCGGTGCGGCGGAGCTGGTGCAGGATCTGTTTATGAACGAGCGGTTCCGGGTCTATTCCTCCGATGACGTGGTGGGCGTAGAACTGGGGGCCGCCCTGAAGAACGTGATCGCCCTATGTGCCGGTATCAGCGACGGCATGGGTTACGGCGACAACACCAAGGCGGCCCTGATGACCCGGGGGCTGACTGAGATTGCCCGGCTGGGTGTGGCCATGGGTGGCCGCCGGGAGACCTTTGCCGGTCTGTCCGGCGTGGGCGACCTGATCGTGACTTGTACCTCCATGCACTCCCGCAACCGCCGCTGCGGCATCCTGATCGGCAAGGGAACGCCCACCGAGCAGGCGGTGAAGGAGATCGGCGCGGTGGTAGAGGGCTACTATGCAGCGGCTAATGCCCGTACGCTGGCCCGGAAGGCGGGGGTAGAGATGCCCATCGCTGAGGCTGCCTATCAGGTACTCTATGAGGGGAAGGACCCCCATGGTGTGATCGTGGATTTAATGAACCGGGAGCGGAAGCACGAGCTGGAGGACAGCTGGGTGTGACCGGCAGAAAAAAAGAAAAGAAATTCAAAAAAACACTTGCATTCTCCAACGAGGTGTGTTAATATAATCAAGCCGTCTGATTCAGGCGGCGATTTCCGGGTGTGGCGAAGTTTGGTATCGCGCTTGAATGGGGTTCAAGAGGCCGCTGGTTCGAATCCAGTCACTCGGACCATCGGAGTATCCTTTGGGGTACTCCGATTTTTTTATTTTTAAAATTTTTTGTAGCAGTTGTGCGGAAACGTGCAACTTTTGGCCTATTTCTCCCCTATTTATGAAGAATGATTTTCTTGTACTTTCAAAAGGGGGGAATAACTGTTGTACTATAAGCGATGTTTCGGTACAACCCCAAAGGATGCAGGACTACCAAGCTGGGTCCAATGGACGCACCATTCAGAGGGCGAAACCCATTGCGAAGAGTGCTTGATGCTGGATGGCTGCAAGCAGAGATAGAGCGGCAGGCGAAGGAACGATATATCGCAGGCAAATATACTCTTGGTAAATTAAACTGGAACGGTCAAAGAATTAGTATCCGTGTTATCATTCCAAGAAGAGATGGAACTGGAGAGGTTTCCTTCATTACCGGTTGGATGGTGGAGCCAGGCGGAAAATTGAGGATGACAACACCATATGGAGGTAAATAATATGCAAGAAATGGACAATGTAAGAGTGACCGTTGAAAAAGAAACCTATTCACGAGATGGCGTTCATAAAGGTATGTATGGATGGATTTGCTATTCCAAATGCGTCAAAGGCTATTGGCTGGTCAATTTTCCACAGTGCGGCGAGAAGGATGATATTGCCGAAATCAGCATCAAAGAAGAAGATTTGGAAGTCGTACGAATCCTTGATGCACGCGTGAACGAGCAAATCAAGGCGCAATTTGAAAAAGAAGCCGATCAGATAAAATCATTTGCCGAAAGGATGGAGGATCTTTCTGATTATCGTATCTAATGGGATTAAAACCTCTTGCCTGCTACGCTAAAACCATTGATATGACCAGATTTTTCTAAATTGTATCATTACGCTCCGACCAAATAATTTGGTGGAAAAGCCTTGAAACGCAAGTTTCAAGGCTTTTTCCTTATCACAGATGGCCCGCTCAGATGGATGACTTTTTTCTTTTGCCGGGCGGCTTTTGCCACAAACTGAGCGGCCCCACCCCAGGAATGGGTGACGTAGGCCACCACATAGTCGGCCTTGTCCAGCATCCACGCATTGCGCCGGGCAATAGCCCAGCGGGGGTGGACAGTTTCCAGTCCCTCGGGCAGCATGGTGTGGGAGGATCCCTCCCCGCTGTGCTGCCCATTTTGTTTGCCCGGCAGCCGCTCCAGCACCACCGCATAGCGGATGTGGGGATATTCCGCTGCCAGCTCGTCCAAAACACCCCGTACCAGGGCGTCGAAGGCCCCCTGGCGGCCCACATAGAACTGCGCTACCCCTTGATGCTCGATCAACGCCACCAGGATCTCCCGCAGCTTGGGCCGGATCGCAGCCGGACAGTCACGATGGCCGAAGAAAGTACAGACTAACATATGATATGCCCCCAATAGAATTACCCGAATTCGGGTAATTCTATTGTAGGGCAGCAATATTTGAGAAGTCAACCCGTATTCGGGTAATATTGCAAGACTTCGCTGTTATTATCATGATAACCCATAAACGGGTAATGATAATAGCGAGGTTGGAACATGGATTATTCAGAGCTTTATGTGGCGCGAATCCGCAGGCTTTGTAAAGAGCGTGGGATTGCGGTCAATAAGCTGGCCACTATGAGTGATGTGAAGCAATCTACCTTGGACAACATTGTGCGTGGACTGACCAAGAATCCGCGGGTAAAAACACTCCATAAAATAGCACTGGCGTTTAATATGACGTTGGCGGAATTTTTGGATTTTAAGGAATTGAATGAGTATTCCTTTGAGGATGACACGGACGAATCATAACCACCGGCACGGCCGGTGGTTATAATTTTATGAAACGGGGAAGGAGTGGAGGACTGAGATGCCTAACACAAACTGGTCGAAACTTTCACATCTCCAATTGGGGCGGTATGCGGAGTACTATGCAAAGATGGAGTTTGCCTCTTATGGGTATGACGTCTACACCTCCGAGGTGGATGATCATGGTGTGGACTTTGTAGCCAGGAACCCTGGGGATAGCCAATATTACGAAATTCAGGTAAAAGCGGTGCGTAATATGGACTATGTCTATATTCGCAAGGATAAAATGGAGATCTCTCCCACACGGCTTGTTTGTCTGCTGCTGTTTAGAGACGGCCTCTTACCGGATTGCTATGTAATCCCGTCCCAGGCATGGAGCAAGCCAAATGAATTGCTTGTAGAAAGAAATTACGAAAAACCCGGTCAAAAGAGTTCTCCGGAGTGGGGAATCAACCTGTCCAGAAAGAATATGCCGCTCCTGGAGTGCTATCAAGAGACGCAATACTTTTCAGGAGCGAATTGAGTTGTTGTTCGCCTGTATGACAGCACAGGCGGTTTCCTGCGGGAATTGTGATATCGCCGCTGCTGGAACGTGCTTTCAAGCTTGCCGCTTGCGCAAGTGCAACGTACGCCCCGTAACACCGGGGTGATTTTACCCTTGCAAAGCAGAAACCCACATGGTAAAATAAATACAAAATTTATGAAATGTTTTTAATGGGGGGCAAGATGCCAAAGGTCGCATATTCGGAAGGGGAGCGGGAACAGATCCGGGAAGCTCTGATTACCACGGCGCTTGCATTGATGGCAAAGCAGGGCATACAGCATACCACGGTGGAGCAGATCTACAAGGCCGTGGGCATTTCCCGTACGTTTTTTTACGCTTTCTTTCCCACCAAAGAGGATCTGATCGTGGAGGCCATTTATGTTCAACAGCCCCGGATCCTTGCGTATGCGCGGCGGTTGATGGAGGAGCCTGCGCTAAGCTGGCAGGACGCCGTCAGACAATTTCTGCATACCTGCTGCTATGGTGAGCAAAACGGGGTTGTCGTCATGACTGTGGAGGAACAGCAGATGCTTTTCCGGCGGTTGTCTCAGGAGAGCTATCAGTTGTTTCGTGAGAAACAGGTACGCCTTTTTGGCGGTATTTTGGAGACGTTCGGGATTCGTGCGAATCGGGAACGGATCGCCCTGTTTACCAACTTGAGCCTGATGGCTATGCTCATCCGCAGGGCCATTCCCGGAACGCTGCCGATGCTCGTTCCGGAAGCTGCCGAAGAGACGGTCAGGTTCCAACTGGATGCCATAGTGAACTGCCTGGATACATGGAGGCAGGCGCGCAATGAAAACCCATAACAATCCGTCTGAATCAGGCACACTTTGATTTCCGTTCAGACGGATTGCTTTTCAGTCAAAATAAAAACATATACTTAAAATCGTCTTTATTTAAGACAGCCCATTTATCAAAGACACAAAACACGGATTGAAGGAGGAAAGGATTATGGGCTTTTTCAGTAAGTTGTTTAAGGGACCTGAGGTGGACATGGAGAAGAGCAATGCAAACGCGAAAAAGATGCGGGTATTGTTCAATCAGGTGGTGGAAAAGGGCGATGATTACAGACTGATTTTCGGCTATACCGAGGATGTAAGTCGGTTTAACTACGGCTTTGTACACGGCAGCAAGACGAAGATCGGCAATTTGATTGTGGGATGGAATGAGGCCAGCCAGACCATCGTGGTTGTTCCCACAGTTCCCGACCTCTCCGGCTGCGGCGACCCCACCTATTACCGCCGGTCGGAGATCCTGAAGGCCTACCGGAACAAATATCCCACTGACGCCTTCATCATCTATCCTGATAAGAAGAGCTACATCGGGATCAACGCCTATGACTGGCTGGAGGATGAGAGCCTGTACGTCTATGTGTCCCAGGAGGAGGAGCTGGCTGCCTTTACAGAGTTCTTCCTCAATCGCTTTGCCACAAAGTGAGGCGGCCCATGCCCCTAAAGGAAATCGGCGCCATTGTATTGGTGCTTTTAGTCATAGTTATTGTGGGAAATCTGTGGTTTCATTTTGTGGAGTCCATTCTGGAGCGAATCCGACAGTTGCTTCACCGGAAAAAGGAGCCGCCGGCGTGGCACCCGCTTCCGCCGGAGGGGGAGGATCAGGACCAACCTTAATGTCAATCAGAATCCAGTGCGTGTCTTTTCTCGCGCTTTGTGCTATACTGAAACAAATAGGTGTGAAGCGAGGATAGATACGGGAATGGAAGGGCAGTTGGAAGTGATCCGCAGCCGACGAAAGACCGTCTCGTTGGAGATCAGGCGGGACCTGACCGTGGTGGTACGGGCTCCGTGGCATATGTCCGACCAGGCGATCCGGCGCTTTTTGCGGGACAAGCAGACATGGATCGAGGGGCATTTGGCCCAGGCGATGGAACGCAGACGGGAATTGCTGCCGCCCTTCACAGAGGGACAGCTGCTGGAACTGAAGCAACAGGCTACCCGCGCCATTCCGGCGCGGGTAGCCTGGTTTGCTCCGACGGTGGGAGTCTCTTACGGCAGGGTGGCCATTGGCAGGCAGATCTCCCGATGGGGAAGCTGCTCCGCTGTGGGCAACCTCAACTTCAACTGTCTGCTGATGCTTTGTCCGCCGGAAGTTCTGGACTATGTGGTGGTCCATGAACTTTGCCACAGAAAGCATATGAATCACTCCCGCGCATTTTGGGCGGAGGTGGAACGGGTGCTGCCGGATTATCAGATGCGCCGGAACTGGCTGAAGGAACACGGCGGCGCTCTGGTGGAGCGTCTGCGTCCGAAAACCGTGGATGAAAGCCTGAGCTTTCATCCAGATACTTCGGGCTGTAGTAAAGGTGGCGCGGTATGAAAGTGGTCTGCTTCGGCGATTCCAATACCTATGGCTATGATCCCCGTTCCTGGCTGGGCGGGCGCTATGACAAAGAGAGCCGCTGGGTGGATATTTTGGCGGCTGAAACCGGTTGGACAGTCTGCAACCTGGGCGAAAACGGCAGGGAGATCCCGGTGACGACGCCTGATTTTCCTGCCGATACTGATTTGCTGATCCTGATGCTGGGCGCCAATGATCTGCTCCAGGGCCGTAGTCCGAAGGAGGCTGCAGACAGGCTGGAAGGGTTGCTTTCCAGCCTGCGGCTGGCGCCGGAACAAATCCTGCTGATCGCGCCGCCGCCTATGACTCTGGGCGAATGGGTGCCGGGTCAACAGCTTATTGATGCGTCCAAAGCCTTTGCCCAATGCTGCCGCGCCCTTGCCCGGCGGCTGGGTATCGGCTTTGCCGATGCCGGAAAATGGGGTGTTGCCCTTGCCCATGACGGCGTTCATTTCACACCGCAGGGACACAGAACCTTTGCCGCCGGACTTTTGGAAGCACTCAGATCAGGAGGGAACCAGAGATGAAAACCGTCGTATGCTACTACTCCCGCCACCACGGGAATACCCTGAAAGTTCTGGAGGCGATGTCCGCCGAGGGCGACATGGATCTGATTGATGTGACCACACGCCAGTCCGTTCGGCTGGAGGGGTATGACTGTATCGGCTTTGCCTCCGGCATTTATGGGTTTGAATTTCAAAAGGCCGTGGTGGAGTTCGCCCGGCAGTATCTGCCCCAGGGGAAGCCGGTGTTCTTTGTCTATACCTATGGCGGGGCCAAAGGCACCGGGGCGAAGGCTGTGGCAGAGATCGCCCGGGAGAAGGACTGCACGGTGCTGGGAGAATTCTCCTGCAAGGGCTACGACACGTTCGGCCCATTTAAACTGGTGGGCGGCATTGCAAAGGGCCATCCGGACCGGCAGGATTTGGAGAACGCCCGCGCATTCTACCGGGAACTTCAAGCGCAAAACGGCGGGGAATGAAATGTTATAACTGCCCGTCGCTATGTGCCGATACATAGCGGTCGTCGACGTAAGCCGCAATATCGGGAAAGAGCTTACTGGCGACGGCGTATGCCGCCTGATCGAAGAGGACCAGATAGACCGTCATGGCGTGGGCGCGCAGGAATTCCTCAATGGTGTCTATCGCCACCTTCAGGGCCTGGTCTTTGGGATATCCGTATACACCGGAGGAAATGAGCGGGAAGGCTATGTTCTCACAGCCGTTTGCCAGGGCCAGTTCCAGAGAAGTGCGGTAGGCGGAGACCAGCAACTCCCGTTCCCCATAGCCGCCGCCCCTCCAGACGGGTCCCACAGTGTGGATGACAAATTTGGCGGGCAGGCGGTAACCCTTGGTGATTTTGGCCTGTCCTGTTTTGCAGCCGCCCAGAGTGCGGCACTCAGAGAGCAGTTCCGGGCCGGCGGCACGATGGATCGCGCCGTCCACACCGCCGCCGCCCAGTAAACTTTCGTTGGCGGCATTGACGATGGCGTCCACCTTCATGGTGGTGATGTCGTTTCGGACAATGTGCAGGGGCATTTCCCCACCTCCCACAGTTCGTTGGATATTTTTATGATACCACACAGTTCGCCGGCGTACAACGTCCGGCATAACAGGTAGGACGAACCGTGGGGTACAGACATTTGCGATTTTACCCAAGCAGTGATAAAATAAAAAAGCAAGTTGCCGTACCTTACGGAAACGGCAACTTTATTTTATAGCCAGGAGGGTTCGATATGGCAGTGAAACAGACGGCAGGCAGAGATGCCTTGGGTGAGTTTGCCCCCAAGTTTGCTCAGCTTAACGACGATGTGCTGTTCGGCGAGGTCTGGAGCCGTGAGGAGCAGCTATCCGCAAGGGACCGCTCTCTGGTTACAGTGGTGGCCCTGATGGCTCAGGGACTGGTGGATCATTCGTTCCGCTATCATCTGACTTCTGCAAAGCAAAATGGCATCACCCGACAGGAGATCGCGGAAATTTTGACCCACGCGGCCTTTTACGCCGGCTGGCCCAAAGCCTGGGCGGCGTTCAATATGGCCAAGGAGGTTTGGGCCGAGGACGGCGGGGAGGACGGCAGAAACCGCCATCAAAAGGAGATGGTATTTCCCATCGGAGCGCCCAACGACGGATTTGCCCAGTATTTTGTGGGTCAAAGCTATCTGCACCCCCTCTCCACCAGCCAGGTGGGCGTTTATAACGTAACTTTTGAGCCGGGCTGCCGCAATAACTGGCACATCCACAACGCCGATAAGGGCGGCGGGCAGATATTGCTCTGCGTGGCTGGCCGGGGCTACTATCAGGAGTGGGGAGAGAAGGCCCGCGAACTGCATCCGGGTGATGTGGTCAATATTCCTGTGGGCGTAAAGCACTGGCACGGCGCAGCTCCGGACTGCTGGTTCTCCCACCTGGCGCTGGAGGTGCCGGGCGAGCATTGCTCCAACCAGTGGCTGGAGGCTGTCTCCGACGCGGAGTACGGTAAGCTGGGCTGAGTCCTGGCCGATCAAAGGTCCTTATCTGCTCCAGTCCCGGCTGCGGCCCACCGCCTTGTGCCAGTCGGCCAGCAGCCGTTCCCGCTCTGACGCCGCCATATGAGGTTCAAAGGCTGTGTCGCACATCCACAGGTGGCGGATCTCGTCGGTGTCCTGCCACACGCCGGCAGCCAGACCGGCCAGGTAGGCCGCACCCAGGGCGGTGGTCTCCCGAATGGCGGGGCGGCGCACCTCGCGGTCGATGATGTCGGCCTGGAACTGCATCAGGAACTGATCCCGGCTGGCTCCGCCGTCGGCCTTCAGCTGGGTGAGGGGCACGCCGGTATCCGACTCCATCGCATGCACCAGGTCGGCCACCTGGTAGGCGATGGATTCCTGAGCGGCCCGGATGATATGCTCCCGCCGGGTACCTCTGGTGAGACCCACCAGGGTGCCCCGGGCGTACATATCCCAGTAGGGAGCGCCCAGGCCAGTAAAGGCGGGAACCAGGTATACCCCGCCGTTGTCGGGTACCTTCTGGGCGTAATATTCCGCGTCCCGGCTCTCGGTGAAGAAGCGCATCTCGTCCCGCAGCCACTGAATCACCGCCCCGCCCACAAAGACGGAGCCCTCCAGGGCGTACTGGACGCCGCCATTTCGGCCTACAGCGATGGTGGTGATAAGGCCGTTGCGGCTTTCGCAGGGGGTGGAGCCGGTGTTCATCAGCAGGAAGCAGCCGGTACCGTAGGTGTTTTTAGCGTCCCCTGGTTCAAAGCAGGTCTGGCCGAAGAGGGCGGCCTGCTGGTCGCCGGCGATACCGGCGATGGGTACCTTGATCCCCTGAATCTCAGTATAGCCGTAGATCTCGCTGGAGGAACGCACTTCGGGCAGCATGGCCCTGGGAATGTCCAGGGCCTGGAGCAGGGTGTCGTCCCAGCACAGCTTGTGGATATCATAGAGCATAGTGCGGGAGGCGTTGGTCACGTCGGTGACATGGACCGCCCCGCCGGTGAGTTTCCACAGCAGCCAGCTGTCCACCGTGCCGAAGAGGATCTCCCCCCGGCGGGCCCTCTCCCGGGCGCCCTCCACATGATCCAGCATCCACTTGATCTTGGTGGCGGAGAAGTAGGCGTCGGGGATAAGGCCGGTGGTTTTGCGGATATGATCCCCCAGCCCATCGGCCATCAGCTGATCCACAATACCGGCGGTGCGGCGGCATTGCCATACGATGGCGTTGCAGATGGGCCGGCCTGTGGCCTTGTCCCACAAAATGGTGGTCTCCCGCTGATTGGTGATGCCGATGGCGGCGATGCTGGCCGGGTCTATGCCGGACTGGGCGATGACCTCCATCATCACTGCGTACTGGGAGGACCAGATCTCCATCGCGTCGTGTTCCACCCAGCCTTCCTGGGGATAGATCTGGGTAAATTCCTTTTGGCTGATGCCAATGATGTTCTGCTCGCTGTCAAAGAGGATGGCCCGGGAACTGGTGGTACCCTGATCCAGGGAGAGAATATACTTTTCCATAACGATGCCTCCCGAACTCCGCAGCCTTGCTGCGGTCACAGATCGCGTGTGGCTACAAAGGAAACGCCGGTGCCGCAGACGTCAGGCACCACGATGTCCCCTGTATGGATGGGTGCGGTCAGCTCCACGTCGTCCAGGCAGCGGACAGCCTGGAAAATCAGCGCCTTTGGAATAGGGGCGTTGGTCTTGACCGGACAGCGGGGATGGGCGCCGCCGGTACAGCGGACGGTGGAGGTGACCACCCTTGTGGGGTGTGTCAACTCCATTTTACCATATTCTGCGCCCCGTGGACAGCCATTTCCGCTGACCTGATAGTCCTGGGTTTCATCCACCTGTAAATGGCAGCCTTTGGGACAGACGATGCAGATCAATTCTTTCATTGGGTCGCCACCTCCTGGATGGATACGGTGATGTTGGTCCAGGCCTTGTCCAGCAGGGCCCGGGGCAGAACGATATGCTCCATTTCCCCAGGGGCCAGGTGTTCCCGGGGGAGCCGGGCAATGAGGGTATCACCCGACTGCACCAGAATTTGACTGGCTCCAAAGATGCGATTGACCCGGAAGAAAAGATCGCAGGCTTTTTCCACCCGATCCGGGCGGATACGCTGGGGAACGGTGTAGCTCACGCCGTCACATGCCTCCACCTCCAGCACACCGCAATCGGCTGGGGGTGCGCCCAGTACATAGTCCGCTGCTGCTACGCCTGCCCGCTGGCTTTCGGCGGTGACGAAATCCACCAGGTCGTGGACGTGGGCCACGTTGCCGCAGGCAAAGACACCGGGCAGGGAAGTTTCCATGTTTTCATAGACCACCGCCCCGTTGGTGCGGGCGTCCATGACGATACCTGCCTGGCGGGTCAGCTCGTTCTCCGGGATCAGGCCCACCGACAGCAGCAGGGTGTCGCAGTCGAACACCATCTCGGTGCCGGGTATGGGCTGGCGATCTTCGTCCACTTTGGAGACCACCACCTGCTCCACCCGGTCCCGGCCTCTGATATCGGTGACAGTGTGAGAGAGGTAGAGGGGGATATCGTAGTCCTGGAGGCACTGGACGATATTCCGGTTCAGGCCGCCGGAGTAGGGCATGACCTCCACGCAGGCCAATACCTTTGCCCCCTCCAGGGTCATGCGGCGGGCCATGATAAGGCCGATGTCGCCGCTGCCCAGGACCACCACCCGCCGGCCCGGCATCCAGCCCTCTATGTTGACATAACGCTGGGCCGCGCCGGCGGTAAAGATACCGGCAGGCCGCTGACCGGGGATGGCGATGGCGCCGCGGGTACGCTCCCGGCAGCCCATAGCCAGAATGATGGCCTTTGCCGCTTCAATGCGGTAGCCGGTGGATTGGCCCACCATATGGACCTGGTGGCTTGCGGTTACGGTGAGTACCATTGTATCCAGCCGCACCTCCACCCCGGTAGCTGACAGCATTTGAATGAAACGACCGGCATACTCGGGACCGGTCAGCTCCTCCTTGAAATAGTGCAGGCCGAAGCCGTTGTGGATACATTGGTTGAGGATCCCCCCCAATTCCTTGTCCCTCTCCACAATGAGGATGTGTTTGAGACCCTTTTCCCAGGCCGCACAGGCGGCAGCCAGCCCTGCCGGGCCGCCACCGATGACGATCAGATCATACATACGAACTTCCTCCCTTCGTCCGGCCTGCCAGCAGCCAGCTGCCGGCTCTGTCCTGTACGATGGTTCCGGGACTTACGCCTTGCTCCCGGGACAGGATCTCTACTACCCGGGGACCGCAGAATCCGCCCTGACATCGGCCCATACCTGCACCCGCCCGGCGCTTTACACCGTCCACCGAGCGGGGCGGGATGGGACTGCGGAGCGCGTCCAGGATCTCTCCCTCGGTAATGGTCTCGCACCGGCAGATCACCCGGCCATAGGCGGGATTCTGCGCCACCAGCTGCGCTTTCTCTGCCGGGAGCAGGTCATGAAACCGGATTCGTCGGCGCTGGCAGTAGAAAACGTCCTTTTCCTCCAGTACCAGGCCGTCTTTCTCCAGCAGCTGGGCTGCATATTCCGCGATGGCGGGGGCGGCGGTCAGGCCGGGAGAACAAATGCCTGCCAGATCCAGGAAATGGGGGGCGGACAGCTCGATGATGAAATCTGCCCGGTCTGTAGCGGCCCGAACGCCGGCGAAGTTACGGACAGACTCCCGGAAGCAGATGGACGGCACCGACTTGAGGGCGGTGCTGCGAACATATGCCAACCCCTCGGTGGTGGTGGACACGTCGTTTCCTTCCACCGGTTCGGCGCTGGGCCCCACGATCAGGTTGCCGTGAACGGTGGGCGCCACCAGCACACCCTTACCGTCGGGGCCGGGACACTGAAAGATCACATGATTGGCCCGCCGCCGCTCGCTTTTGTCCAGCAGGAAATACTGGCCTTTGGAGGGGCGGATGGTGAAGGTCCTGGGAGCCGCCATCTCGTGAATGGCCTGGGCGTACAGCCCGGCGGCGTTGATGACATAGCGGCTTTTGAGATCGCCCTGATTGGTGTGAATCAGCCAGCCTTCCGCCAGCCGCTCCAGGCCGGTAACGGCGGTTTCCAGACGGAGGTCGGCGCCGTTGCGTACCGCGGTCTCCGCCAGCGCCAGACAGTATTCCCAGGGAGAGCAGATGGCGGCGGTGGGGGCGTAGAGGGCGGAGATGACCTGGGGGGACAGGTTGGGGTCTATGGTACGGGCCTGGTCGCCGGTGATCACACGCAGCTGAGGCACACCGTTGGCCAACCCGCGCTGACAGAGGGCCTGAAGCATGGTTTCCTCCTCCGGGGAGAAGGCCAGTACAAAAGAGCCGCATTGCCAGTAGGGTACGTCCAGCTTGCGGCACAGCTCCTTTGCCAGGGCCGCACCCCGCACGTTGAGCCGGGCCATGAGGGTGCCGGGCTCCGGATCGTATCCGGCGTGGAGAATGGCGGAGTTGGCCTTTGTGGCGCCGGCAGCCACGTCGTTTTCCTGCTCCAGCACGGCTACCTTCAGCCGGTAGCGGGAGAGATGGAAGGCGGCTGCCGCGCCGGTGATGCCGCACCCGATGATCAGTACATCATACATAACAAGACCTCCTGGTATCCAAAAAAGAGCGAAACAAAACCTCCCCATTGGGGCAGTTTTGTTTCGCTCTCATACTCTGGAAACAAATGATGTGATTTTACATGGCCCAGACAGCGGGGTTGGTGGAGGATACGGCCACCGCGCCGGCCCCCAGTGCGCCGGTCACATCTTCCTTGTCGGAGATCAGTCCGCCGGCAATGACGGGCTTTCCGGTGGTTCGGCACAGCTGCCGGATGATCTTGGGCATCAGCCCCGGCAGCACCTCCACCAGATCGGCGGACTCCTGGGAAAAATGGCGCTCTACATTGTTCAGAGCCATAGAATCCAGCAGGAAGACCCGCTGGATGGAGACCAGACCCAGCTCTCTGGCCCGCTTGGTGAGGGCGGATTTGGTGGAGATCACGCCGTCGGCGGCGGTGTGCCGGGCGATGAAGTCGGCGGAGATCTCCCGGGCGGAGAGACCGTCGATCAGATCCAAATGGACGAAAGCCCTCTTTCCGGCCTGATGGATACGGGCGATTGTTTCGCCTATGGTCAGGATATCTCCGTAGAGGAGAAACAGTACCGCCACGTCGCTTTTCAGGGCTGCCTCCAGTCCGGCGTCGTCCTTGACTGCGGCAATGACCGGCCCGTCGGCCAGCAGCTCCAGCAGGCTTGCGCGATCCATGATCACTCCCTCCCCTCTATGCCCGGCGGCCGGCACGGATCATACAGCGTCGGCCTCGGCGTTTTTGCCCAGGCGGCGGAGCATGGTCTTTTTCACCGCACGGAAGATGTTCTCATACCCGGTGCAGCGGCACAGGTGACCCGACATGAGCTTGCGGATCTCATCGTCGGAGTACTCCCTGCCGGACTCCAGGATCTCGGCGGCGCTCATGATAAAGCCGGGGGTGCAGAAGCCGCACTGGACGGCGGCCTCGTCGATGAAGGCCTGCTGGATATCGGAAATCTCGCCGTTGGGGCCGGCCAGCCCCTCCAGGGTGAGGATCTCCTTGCCGTCGGCCCACACTGCCAGATAGATGCAGGAGTTGAAGCACTCCCCGTTGACCAGCACGTTGCAGGCACCGCACTCGCCTACCTCGCAGCCCTTTTTGATGCTGGTGAGTCGGTAGTCGTCCCGCAGCATATCGGTGAGGGAAGCCCGCACGTCGATCATCTTCTCCACCTGCTTGCCGTTGATGGTGCAGCGAACCAGCTTATACTGCTTACTCATGGATCATACCTCCTGCCAGACGGATGGATTCGGTCAGGGCACGCTCCGCCAGAGCCACCGCAATGTGCTGCCGGAAATCCTTGGCGGCACGCCAGCTGTCTCTGGGGTTGATGTCCTCCAGAACAGTGGCTGCAAAAGCCTTGATCTCCGCTTTGGTGGTGGGCTTGCCTTTGGCATACGCCTCGGCGGTAGAGGCCCGCATGGGGACCGGGCCCGCCACGCCATAGGCAATACGCACGTCCTCCATGATACTCTTGTCCACCGACAGCTTTACATTGACCGAACAGCCGGTGGTGGCGATGTCCATTGCGTTGCGCATGGCGTACTTGATGTAGTGGCCTTGATAGCCCTCATAAGCGGCCTTGGGGATGAGAATGGCGGTCTGGAGTTCGCCGGGACGCAGATCCACCTGGCCGGCCTTGATGTAGAAGTCCTGGATGGGAATGCGGCGCACGCCCTCCGGTCCGGTGATCTCGATGATGGCGTCCCAGGCGAAGAGGGTGGAGGCCGAGTCGGCGGAGGTGACCCCGTTGCAGGTGTTGCCGCCGATGGTGCCGATATTGCGGATCTGGGGGCCGCCCACCTGGTCCACCGCCTGACCCAGTACGTTGATGTGGGCCTGGATGATGGGATCCTTGGTAATGTGGGAGAAGCTGGTGAGGGAGCCGATGCGGATAGCGCCGTCCTCCTCAAAGGACACGCCCCGCAGCTCGTCCAGGCCGTAGATGCTGACCAGCTCCTTGCCGGCCCGCTTGCCCTCCCGGATCTGAACCAGCACGTCGCTGCCGCCGGCAATGATCTGGGCCTGGGGGTGTTCCAGCAGCAGCTGGACGGCGTGGGCTACGCTCTGGGCCTCATAAAGGGCTTTGATATCATACATGGCCGGTGGCCTCCTTTCAAATCAGCTCCTCTTCCTTGAAGCGGCGGAAGAGGATATGGGGGTTGACAGGCGCTTCGTCAATGAAAACGCCGGTGGCCTGATAGATGGCGTTGCGGATGGCGGGAGCCACCGAGCAGGTGGGCGGCTCGCCCAAAGCCTTGGTACCGAAGGCGCTGGTAGGTTCCGCGTTTTCCACGAAGAAGGCCCGCAGGCGGGGGTGATCCATAAAGGTGGACAGCTTGTAATCCAACAGGTTATTGTTCAGAGCCTTGCCGCTCTTGGGATCGAAGAGCAGCTTCTCCGACAGGCCGTAGCCGATGCCCATGCTCATGCCGCCGTGGACCTGAGCCTCCGCCAGAGCGGGGTTAATGATGGTGCCGGCGTCGTGAACGTTGACCAGATCCAGCAGCTTCACCTTGCACAGGGGGATATCCACCTCCACTTCGGCAAAGGTGCAGCCGAAGGAGTAGGCGTTGGACTTGATCTGAGCGGTACTTTCGGCGGTGATGTGCTGGCTGTGGGTCAGGCTGTAAAGGGCCTCGGTGGCCAGCTCGCCCAGGGTCATCAGTACCCGGCCGTCAGTGGTGCGGACGATGTTGCCGTCCACAATATCCAGGTTGTAGGGGGGCATCCGGGTCAGCTCATGAGCGTAGTTGAGGATACGCTCCTTCAGCAGGGAACCGGTCTGGCGAATGGAGAAGCCGGCGGTGTAGGTCTGGCGGGAGGCGTAGGCGCCGGTGCCGAAGGGGGTAATGTCGGTATCCTGGCAGGACACCACATGGACCTTCTCCATCGGGATGCCCACCACGTCTGCGGTCATCTGGGCAAAGGCGGTGTCCGCCCCCTGGCCGATCTCGGTCTCGCCCACCTGGACCTGGAGGGAGCCATCCTGATTCAGGACCATCCGGCAGGAGGAGGTCTCCAGAGAGATGGGCCACACGGCGGTGTTGTACCAGAACACCGCCATGCCGATACCACGGCGGATGTCCCCCGTCTGGTTCTGGTAGGCCTGGTACTTCCGCAGATAATCGGTGGCCTCCATGCCCTTGTCGATACACTGGTTGAAGGTATCGCTGTACAGCTCGTTTTTGGAGAAGGGATCGGTGTAGCCCACCGGCATCAGGTTCTTGCGCCGGAACTGGATGGGGTCCATACCCAGCTTGGCCGCCACCTCCTCGGTGTGGCACTCGGTGGCCCACATGGCCTGGGGAATGCCGTAGCCTCGCATAGCGCCGGCCACGGATTTGTTGGTAAACACGGTATAGGCGTCGCACTCCACATTGTCGCAGGGATAGAGCTGGGGGAAGGCGCCCACGCCCTTGGCGCAGATGCTGTGGCCGTGGGAGGCGTAGGCACCCTGGTCGGAGAAGGCCTCCAGCTTGCGGGCGGCATAGGTGCCGTCGGGCCGTACCCAGGAAATAATGTGGCTGCGGATGGCGTGGCGGACACGGGTGGAGACGAAGGTGTCCTCCCGGGGCACGTCCAGCTTCACCAGGTGGCCTCCCAGCTGCATGCACAGCCAGGCACACAGAGGCTCGTACAGCACGTCCTGCTTGTTGCCGAAGCCGCCGCCTATGTAGGGCTTGATGACCTGAATGCGTCCCCACTCGATGCCCAGAGCCTGGCCCACCACCCGGCGGACGATGTGGGGGATCTGGGTGGAGGTGACGATCTTGATCCGGTCGCCGGTCATCTCGGCAAAGCAGATAAAGTTTTCGATATGGCAGTGCTGGACGGTGGGGGTATCATACCAGCCCTCCACCTTGATGAGGCCGGGCTCTTTGATGGCCTCCTCATAGTTGCCCTTGCGGATGGTGGTGTGCTTGAGGATGTTGTTGGGATAGGCCTCATGGAGCTGGGGCGCGCCGTCCTTCATGGCATCCAGCACATCCAGCACAAAGGGATATTCCTCATATTCCACTTTAATAGCCCGGATGGCCTGTGCGGCAATCACCTCGTCCTCCGCTACCACCGCGGCAATATCGTCCCCGTAGAAGCGGACACGGTCGGTAAGTACCAGCCGATCGGCCACATCCTGGTGGCTCTCGTCGGTGGACCAGGGGTGTCCGGCGGTGGGGAAGTAGTGCTTCTCCTTCAGGTCAAAGCAGGTGAATACCTTGACCACGCCGGGGATGGCCTCCGCCGCGGAAGTGTCAATGGACTTCACCCGGCCGTTGGCGATGGTGGCGTGCAGGATCTGGGCGATATAAGCTCCCTTGTCGCACAGATCGTCCGTATATTTGGTACGGCCCATGACCTTGTCATAGGCGTCCACCCGCGTGGCTTTCTTTCCTACATACATGGCGCGTTCCTCCTGTCGTCAGAATTGAATTGGAGCAATGGCCTATCAGCCGTTGATATGATGTTCGATATGAGCTTTCATTTGCCGGTATCCCTGGTCTGTTAGAACGATCTTGCCCTTTTGGACCCGGAGCAGCCCCAGTTCTTCCAGCTTCTGCACACTGCGATTAAGGGTTTTGACCGAGAAGCCGATTTCCTCCGACATCTGGGCTCTGGTCTGCCGCAGTTCCAGCAGCTGAGGCATGGGATTGCGTTGCTCAAATTTCCGGATCAGATGGACCATCAGCCGGTCTTTGCCCTCCATAAAGAGGTATTTTCTGGCCTCGGCAGTCTGGGTGATGAGGCGGCGCATATTCTCCTGTGTGCGGAGAAAGAGCGCGTCCACATCCATGCGCATCCACTCCATATAGACGTCCGCCGGTATGGAGAGTACCCGGCATCTGGTGGAGGCCACAATGCTGATGCGGTATTGCGCCAGGCCGGCAAAGCACTCGATCTCACCAAAAAAGTCGCCCGGCCCAAAATCCTTGAAGGAATAGGGCCGCTCGTGCATGGGCCATTCCACGCCGGTCACCTTTCCTGAGAGAATGATGAAAATATGAGTGCAGTCTGTGCCGGCTTTGATAAAGGTCCGGTCGGCTTCGATGTCGATCAGGGTCATATAATACTTGACTTCTTCGGTACAATTACGAAACAGAAGCTCCAGGTAGCGCCGCTTCTGCAAAGGAAGTTCCTTGAAAAGATCCACAAGACTGCACCTCCTTATTCCTTATTATATCGTCTGATTCCCACAAAAGAAAAGGTCATATGTCTCTTTTTTTATTTTTTTCTTTTTAGCTGGGTTGGGCGGGCAAAAAAAGGAGCGCCCCGCCGCAGGGCGGGGCACTCCAGATGAGAGATGAGGTGGAAATCCTTTTGGTCAGAGCAGTTTGTGAAGGCGAAGCAGTTCGGCGAAAGCGTGATCCCGGAATTTGCAGACGCCTTCAATGGTGTTGCCCATATCCGGATCGCGGTTGGCAATTTCCTGATCCACGCCCTGGGCGTACAGCTCGTTGTAGGGGGAGGGTTCCTCACCGTATTTCTCCGCAATGGTGCGGAAGCCGCCATCCACGCCAAGGCTGATGGTAAGCAGCTGGCCGGTGACCGCCATGCGCATACCGGGGCCGAACATGATAGCCTTGTCCATATCCTCCACTGAACACACGCCGTCCCGCACGCATTCCTTGGCGGCATCCAGAGCGGCCCAGGACAGACGGTTGACGATAAAGCCGTAGATCTCCTTGCGGCATACCACGGCCACCTTGCCCATGCCGGTGTAGATCTCCTTGGCCCGCTGGACCGCTTCTTCGGAGGTCTGCTCGCCGCCGCACAGCTCGATCAGGGGCAGCAGGTAGGAGGGGTTGTAGGGATGGCCTACCAGGATGGACTGGGGGTAGAGAGCGCCCTCCTGCAGTTTGGTGGGGAACAGCTTGGAAGTGGAACTACAGATAATAGCGTTGGGCCCGGTGACCTTTTGAATGGTGGCGTAGGTGGATTTTTTCAGCTCCAGCCGCTCAGGAATGCACTCCTGGATAAAGTCGGCGCCCGCCACTGCTTGTTCCAAATCGTTGGAAATTTGGCAGGCATCCAGGGCAGCGTCGGCCTGGGCGCGGGTGGCAGCGCCTGCCTCCACCAGAATATCCAGAATACTGCTGATATTTTGACGAATTTTTTCAGGGGGCACCACGTCGTACAGTACGGTATCATAGCCCTTCAGCATGGCGTTGGCAGCCAGACCGGCGCCGATCATGCCGGTGCCCACAAAAACTGCTTTGATCTTTCCCATAATATCTTCCTCGTTTCTTTGTGGTGTGCAGGATCCGGACAAAGCGGAATTGCCCAGGCCGGCCATATCCTTGCTTCAAAGAAGCAGCAAATTTCATGCCAGAAATTCCGTCGGATTTGAGGCCTGGATCCGGGTAAAAGGGCGGGTAAGTTGCAAAACGGAAACGATGATCTTGTTAAAAATGGAAGATAGTTTCCAAAATGCAACAGAGATATAGGGCAAATCCATCAAAAAAGTTGAAAAAGTTGGATGGGGAAAGTAGTCGAAATTGGAGGAAAGCTATGGTATAATAAATCCAATTGGTATATAAGATCTTCCGATGTACGCTCAAATTCCCGAAGGAGGAAGATGTCATGGATCAATATCTGTCCATTCGTGCAGTGCAGGCGATACTGCGGAATGTGATTCCCCAGGTGGAACAACCGGAACTGGCTGCTCAGTTGAGGGAAGTGGATGCCCGCTTGGAGACCTTTCACGACCGGGGCATTGATTTCAAAGAGGTGGTGGACAATCTGGACGACAGCGTCCTGATTACCGATGCCGACGGCCTGGTGCTGTACATCAACCCTGCCTATACGCGCAATACCGGCATCACGGAGGGGGATATCCTGAACCGTGATATCCACAGTGTGATCGGCGAGGATAAACTGTTTACCGGTGGCGCGGTTACCAGCGTGCTGGAGAGTAAAAAAAGCGCCTTCCGCCTCTCTACAACCTATAAGACGGAGGAGCCGTTGGTAGGCTATGTAGTGGGAACACCCATTCTCAAGCAGGATGGCAGTCTGCGGCAGGTGATTGCATGCAGCCGTCCCATTGTGACCCTGAACTCACTCCAGGAGGACTTTGAGGCTTTCGTCAAGGAGGTCAACGCCATTCGCCCCGGTTACATCAGCAAAGACTCGGATAAGCACTTGTCGGAGGGAATGGTGGGAAAATACGGCTCCCTGGAGAAGATCAGCACCCTCATCGACCATGTGGCGCCCACCGACGCTTCCGTATTGATTACCGGCGAATCAGGCGTGGGCAAAGAGGTGGTGGCGGATGAGATCTATCGCCGCAGCCTGAGACGGGACAAGCCTTACGTCAAGATCAACTGTGCCTCCATTCCGGGGCATCTGTTGGAGTCGGAGCTGTTTGGCTACGAGAAAGGCGCCTTTACCGGCGCCAATGCCAAGGGCAAGATCGGCCTGTTTGAGTACGCAAACCACGGCACGCTGATGCTGGATGAGATCGGGGATATGCCGATGGATCTCCAGGTAAAGCTGCTGCGGGCCATCCAGTCCCAGGAGATTACCCGGATCGGCGGGACCAAGCCCATTAAGCTGGATATCCGCTTCCTGGCTCTTACCAATGCGGATTTGAAGAAAAAAGTGGCGGAAGGGGCGTTCCGCCAGGATCTGTATTACCGCCTCAACGTGATCCCCATGTCGGTGCCTCCGCTGCGGCAGCGGCTGGAGGACTTTGAGGCGCTGTGCGACCATTTTATTGAGCGATTCACCAAGAAGTATAATCGTACCTTTGGCCTTACGGATTGGCAGATCGCATATATGAAGCGGTATCCGTGGCCGGGGAATATCCGGGAGCTGGAAAATGTGATGGAATACCTCATTCTGTGCAGTTCCGGCATCGGGCGCATTGCGGACGACGTGCTGCGAGGGCTGTTGAACGTGCCGGAAGAGACGCCGGTCTCCCAACTGCCTGCGGAGGAACCCTGTCAGATGGAGACCCTCGGGGAGGCGGCGCCGGAACCGCCGGCGGAGGAACTGGATTTCAATACGGCGGTAGCCGACTTTGAAAAACGCCTGCTGGAGCAGGTGCTGAGCGAGTCGTCCAATCTGCGGGAGGCAAGCCGGAAGCTGAACATCAACGCATCCACCATCAGCAGGAAGATCAAACAGTATCAGATTGAGTATGAGAATCGGAGGAGTTGACCCATGCCTGCGGGGCAGATGGAGAGGACAGAGCTTTCCCCATGAAACGCCGGCGGCCGCCGAACATCAAGTTCGACGGCCGCCGGCGCTTTTTAGAGAGAGGGTTGGGTTGGGGGGAGAAGGCTGAAAAATAAGAGAGGCGGTGCGCCTGCTTTTTCAACCGCAGGCCAATTGTAACCAGCTGAGTACGTCCTCATACCGCATGGGCCGGAAATTTCCGCCCAACGCGCCGGAACCGCCGGGCAGGGCCCGTTGCGCCAAACGTTCCACCGATACCTCGCCCAGACCGGCCTCCCGCAGAGTGACGGGCAGACCCGCGGAGCAGAGGAAGTCCTGAAAGGCCGAGATGCCGTTTTGGGCTGTCTGGATCTGGCTGGGGGAGGGCGGGATCTGCCATACCAGCGCGGAGAAATCGGCGATGGCCTCCGGCTCGTCGGTAAGCATGAATTTGCACCAGGCGGCCATCAGAATGCCCAGCGCCATGCCGTGCGGCAGTCCCAGTTCGGTGGTCAGGACATGGGAGAGCGCGTGACAGGCAAAGTCGCCTTCAAAGCCCAGCATGTCGCTGTGGGCCACGGCGGCGGCCCACATCAGCTGGCTGCGTGCGTCATAACAGTCCGGGTGGTCCAGGGTCCTGGGCAGTTCCTGTATCACAGTGCGCATGACGGCGGCGCACATCTGGTTGCGCAGGGCGCCCTGCTGGGTTTTGTGAAAATAGCGTTCAAAGGCGTGGGAGAAGAGATCCACCGCGCAGCAGGCGGTCTGCCTGGGCGGCAGGGAGAAGGTCAGCGTCGGGTCCATCAGCGCAAAACGGGGGCGGGTGAGTGGTTCCTCCAGAGCGGCCTTTTTGTGCTGCTGGTTGTGACAGAGGACCGAGATGCAGTTGACCTCGCTGGCGGTGGCGGCGGTGGTGGGGATGGCGCCGATGGGCAGGGCGGAGCGTACTTTGGATTTACCTGAGTACAGATCCCACAGCGGGCCGCTGTACCGCCTGCCTACGCTGACGGCCTTGGCGGTGTCGATCACGCTGCCGCCGCCCAGGGCCAGGAGCAGAGAGATCTTCCTTTCCCGGGCCAGGCGACGGCCTTCCTCCGCTTTGGAGAGCAGCGCGTTTTCCTGGATACCGCCAAAGGGCGTCACAGTCAGGCCGTGGCGTTCCAGATCGGCCACGATCCGGTCCAGCAGGCCGTTGCGGCAGACCCGCTGACTGCCATAGAGGATCATGACGTTGGGGCCGTATCTGCGGGAGAATTCCCCCGCCCGGTTTTCTGCGTCCCGGCCGAAGACCACCTGGGTGGGAAAGGAAAAGGTGAAGTCTTTCATGGGCGCTGCCCGGGTCAGACTCGTTCGATGAGGACCGCGGTGCCCATGCCGCCCCCGGCGCAGAGGGTGGCCAGGCCATAACGGCCGCCCCTGCGTTTGAGTTCGTAGAGCAGCGTCACCACCAGCCGGCTGCCGGTGGCGCCTACAGGGTGGCCCAGAGAGATGCCGCCGCCGTTGACGTTGAGCTTGTCCTCGTCGATCCCCAGGGTGCGCTGGCAGGCCACACACTGGGCGGCAAAGGCCTCGTTGATTTCGAAGAGGTCGATGTCGCCTACGGTGAGGTCGGCTTTCTCCAGGGTTTTCTGGGCGGCGCTGATGGGGCCGATGCCCATCAGGTCGGGGGAGACGCCGGTGGTGGCGGTGGCCACCACCCGGGCCAGGATGGGCAGACCCAGGCTGCGGGCGTAGTCCTCGTCCATCAGCAGTACGCCGGAGGCGGCGTCATTCATGCCGGAGGAGTTGCCGGCGGTGACCCGGCCGTCGGCCTTGAAGGTGGGCTTCAGTTTAGCCAGCTTCTCCAGGGTGGTGTCCCGGCGCACATGCTCGTCGGTGGTCACTACCACGTCACCCTTCTTGCCGTGAACGGTGATGGGGATGATCTCCTCTTCAAACTTGCCCCCGTCAATGGCGGCGGCTGCCCTCTGCTGGGAGCGGAGGGCGTAGTTGTCCATGTCCTCCCGGGTAACGCCGTAGGCGTCGGCCACATTCTCGGCGGTAATGCCCATGGCGGGCCCCACGCCCAGGTTGGTGAGGGAGTCCCACATGGAGTCCCGCAGTTCCATATGGCCGTATTTCTTGCCGTAGCGGGCGTCAAAGACCATGAAGGGGGCGGCGCTCATACAGTCGGCCCCGCCGGCCATGATGCACTTGGCCTCCCCGGCCATGATCTGATAAAAGCCCAGCTGGATGGAGGACATGGAGGAGGTGCAGTTGCGGTGAATGGTAATGCCGGGTACCGTGTCGGGCAGACCGGCCTTGACGGCGGCTACCCGGGCCAGATTGTTCTCCAGATAGGTGCGCTGGTAGTTGCAGCCCCAGATCACGTCGTCAATCTGCGCGGGATCTGCGCCGGAACGCTGGACCAGAGCCTGCATCACCGGAATGGACAGGTCCAGGGCCGTAAGGGTTTTGAACTGGCCGCCGATGGTGCCGATGGGGGTGCGGCAGGCGGCAATGATTGCAACATGTTTCATAATGAGACTCCTCTCTGAGTGGTGAAATTGGTTCTGAAAGACACATATGCAATCGGTGTGCCAAAAAATATGCCATGGAATGCCGGGCTGGGATGCCGGAAGCTGCAATTTTGCAACAGATGGAAGGGGGAAATGGGCAGGCTCTGTTTCCGGATTGCAACGCAAGCTTCGAAAGGGGAGAAAACCACCGCAAAATCGGGAGACAGATTTGGCATGGAATTTGCAAGTTAAATTCTGTGGTACAAGGCCCCCGATTTTGCAAACGGGCCTCAGCTTTGAAGGAGGAACGGAACATGAGTCAGGAAAAGACCATTATTACGGTAGCCACCACCGGCGCGTGGCCCAAGAAAGAAAATAACCCCAACGTCCCCATGACCCCCGCCGAGATCGCCGAGGATATCTACGCCTGTTGGAAGGCGGGCGCGGCCATTGCCCATATGCACATGCGGGACGATGAGGGCAACGGCACAATGGATAAGGATAAATTCCGCCAGACGGTGGAACTGCTGCGGGGTAACCACCCTGACTGCGACATTATTTTAAATATGACCACTTCGGGCGCCGCCTTTTTCCCCAATGAGGAATGCCGCTACGAGCATATCGTGGAGTTGCATCCGGAAATGGCGTCCTACGACTGCGGCTCCATGAACTGGATGCACTCCGGCCTCTTTCTCAATCCACCGGCCTTTTTGGAGAAGCTGGGCAAGATCATGCAGGACAACCACATCAAGCCGGAGATCGAGGCCTTTGATCCCGGCATGATCGCCAACGCCCAATACTACTTAAAAAAAGGCGTGCTGAAAGCGCCCCTGCATTTCCAGTTCTGCATGGGCTGCGCCAACGGCATTCCGGGTACCATGAAAAACCTGATCTTTATGAAGGAAACGATGGAGTCTCTGTGCCCCGGCTCCACCTGGAGCTGTTTCGGCGTGGGCCACTCCGCCATGACTATGCTGTACGGCGCGGTGGCTCTGGGCGGACATATCCGGGTGGGTATGGAGGACAATGTGATGTACGCCAAGGGCGTGCTGGCAGAGAGCAATGTGCAGTTCGTGGAACGGGCCCGCCGGGTCATTGAGGAGTTCGGCAAGAAGGCGGCCATCCCCGACGAGGCCCGTGAGATCCTGGGCCTGAAGTAAGAGAAAGGAAGGGAACAACATGGCACTGATGACAGGGGAACAGTACATTGAGAGCATACGGAAGATGAAGATGCAGGTCTATATGTTCGGCAAGAAGGTGGAAAGCCCTGTGGACGATCCCATCCTCCGCCCCTCGCTGAACAGCGTGCGCATGACCTACGACCTGGCCCAGAAGCCGGAGTACCAGGATCTGATGACCGCCACCTCCAACCTGACCGGCCAGCGGGTCAACCGCTTCACCCACATCCACCAGTCCGCTCAGGACCTGGTGAAGAAGGTGAAGATGCAGCGGCTGCTGGGCCAGCAGACCGCCGCCTGCTTCCAGCGGTGCGTGGGCATGGACGCCTTCAACGCGGTGTACTCCACCACCTATGAGATCGACCAGAAGTATGGCACAAGCTACCACGAGAACTTTAAGAAGTTTGCCGCCTACGTCCAGGAGAATGACCTGACGGTGGACGGGGCCATGACCGACCCCAAGGGGGACCGGTCCAAGGCGCCCCATGAACAGGAGGATCCCGATCTGTTCCTGCGGGTGGTGGAGCGCCGCTCCGACGGCATTGTGGTGCGTGGCGCCAAGGCTCACCAGACCGGCGCGCTGAACAGCCATGAGATCATCATCATGCCCACCATCTCCATGGGACCGGAGGACAAGGACTACGCCGTGTCTTTCGCCGTGCCCATGGACGCCGAGGGTATCTTCATGATCATCGGCCGGCAGAGCTGCGATACCCGGAAGCTGGAGGGCAGCGAGCTGGACGTGGGCAACGCCGAGTTTGGCGGCGTGGAGGCCCTGGTGGTGTTCGACGACGTGTTTGTGCCCAACGACCGTATCTTCATGTGCGGTGAGACCGAGTTCGCCGGTATGCTGGTGGAGCGGTTTGCCGGCTATCACCGCCAGAGCTACGGCGGGTGCAAGGTAGGCGTGGGCGATGTGCTGATCGGCGCGGCGGCGGTAGCCGCCGACTACAACGGCTGCGCCAAGGCCTCCCACATCAAGGACAAGCTCATTGAGATGACCCACCTGAACGAGACGCTGTATTGCTGCGGCATCGCCTGCTCCGCCGAGGGCCATGCCACCGCCAGCGGCAACTATATCATCGATCTGCTGCTGGCCAACGTGTGCAAGCAGAACGTGACCCGGTTCCCCTATGAGATTGCCCGGCTGGCCGAGGATATTGCCGGCGGCGTGGTGGTCACCGCCCCCGCTGAGGCGGATCTGCGGGATCCCAAGCTGGGGCCCTATGTGGAGAAATACTTCAAGGCGGCCCCCGGGGTGTCGGTGGAGAACCGCTTCCGCATCCTGCGCCTCATTGAGAACCTGACCCTGGGCACTGCTGCGGTGGGCTACCGCACCGAGTCCCTCCACGGCGCCGGTTCTCCCCAGGCCCAGCGCATCATGATCGCCCGCCAGGGCAATCTGCCCATGAAGAAAGAATTGGCCAAGAAGATCGCCCATGTGAAGGAGTGACCAATATGACCCAGTGCAGCAGCGTACCGCTGGAACAGATTGAAGAGGTGCTTGACCGGGAGGTGCGTCCCAAGTTGGCCCTTCACGGCGGGAACATCCGCAGCCTGGACTGCCGGGACGGCCTGTACCGCTTCCAGCTGACCGGTCAATGCGCCGGCTGCCCCTCCGCTATGTTGACCACGGAGAGTTTGATCCGCACCACCCTGTTAGAAGCATTGCCCCAGCTGAAAAATGTGGTGCTGGTGCGCGGCGTGAATCAGGAACTGCTGGATCAGGCAAAAGCCATCCTGCGGGGTGAGCGCCCATGCGGATAGGCGTCAAGTATTGCGGAGGCTGCAACCCGCGCTATGATCGGACTGCTCTGGTGGCCCGGCTGAAACAGAAACGGCCGGACGACTGGGTGGAACCGGCAAGCCCCGGCGTTTGCTATGATGAACTCTGGGTGGCATGCGGCTGCCCGGTACAATGCGCCGATCTGGAAGGACTGGAAGGGCGCACCGTGCTGCGCCTGTGGGAGCTGTGTTGCGATTCTGCAAAATGTTGCGAAAATTAGGAAGGATTATTTCCATCCTGCAACAGAAATCACTGGGACCTGGCCTGCGACAAAGCAACAAACGGGCCTGTGGCCTTGAAAAAGAAAGAATAGAAAGGCAATATCCAAATTTGGCACGATACTTGCTCTTTTTACAGGGCAAGAGAATTCTTCTGCAGAGGGATTTCAAATCAGAGAAAAAGGAGAGATCATTTATGAGCAAGACCGTACTGGTAGACCTGTCTCATCCCTTTGGCCGCGGCAATCCCCTGTGGCCCTCCAACGGAGACTTCCATATCGACCGCGTGCAGCACATGCCCATGCACTACCGCCTGCTGCAGACCTTTAACGACTTCCATATGCACAACTCCACCCACGCCGACTCCCCGTCCCATGTGATTCCCGAAGGGGCCTTCACCCATGAGCTGCCCCTGGAGAACTACTACGGCCCCGCCGTGTGTCTGGACATCCCCAAGAAGCACTGGGAACTGATTACGGTGGAGGACATTGAGAAGGCGGCCGCCAAGGTGGAAGGCGGCATCCAGGAAGGGGACTGGGTCCTGATCTGCACCGGCATGAACAAGCGCTGGGGCGAGAACGACGACTACTTCATGTACTCTCCCGGCATGTCCATTGAGGGCGCCCACTGGCTGGTGGATCACAAGGTGAAGGGCGTTGGTTTCGACCTGCAGGCCCTGGACCACATTCTGTACACCTACGCGGCCCAGCACGGCCCCGGGCCCTATGTACCCCGGATCGTGGACGAGTACAAGAAGGAGTTCGGCCACGAGCCTCTGGAGGACTTCCCGGAGTGGGAGCCCGTCCACACCATCCTGCTGAGCAACAACGTGATGGGCATTGAGAACCTGGGCGGCGACATTGAGAAGGTGAAGGGCCAGCGGTTCACGTTCTGCGCCTTCCCGCTGCGCTGGTACATGGGCGACGGCACCATCGTCCGGGCCGTGGCCATGATCGACGAGGACAAGATCAACAAGGACGTGCCCGACCGCGTCTACAAGTACGGCGTGTATTGATCCACCCGTTCCGGTGTAAACCCAAAATAAATTGGGAGGGATACCTGTACCATGAAGAAAAGAATTGCCTGTTCTGTGTTGAGCGCGCTGCTTTTGGGCCTGACGCTGAGCGCGTGCGGGGAGACCGGCGGAGTGACCGGCGAGATCCATGAATCCGGCTATCCGAAGATGGAACTGATCGTTTCCGCCATTGACTCCCATGACAAGACCTCCGCTCATGAGATTGAGATCTTTACCGAATTGGTCACAGAGCGTTCTGGAGGCGCCATTACCTTCAAGGTGTTTTACGACAACCTGCTGGGAAAGGCTACCGACAATCTGAACACCCTGAGTTCCGGCATTGCCGACCTGGGCACCGTCTGTACGCTGTATACGCCCAGTAACCTGCCTCTGTCCCAGATCACCTACTGCATCCCCTTTGCGCCCAGTGATCCTACCCTGGCCGCCGAGCTGATGTACAAGGTGTCGGAGGAGTACCCGGAGTTTTATGAGGAATATGAGAAAAACAACGTGGTCTGCCTGGGCTGGAAGGGCAACGAGCCCTATAAGCTGTACTCCAAGGCGCCCATTACGGAACTGTCTCAGATGTCCGGAATGAAGCTGACTCTGGGCGGCGTGTATTATATCCCCTGGTTCCAGTCCATCAATGCCGTGCCGGTGAATGCGCCTGCCGCCGACCTGTATCAGACCATCAAGACCGGCGTAGCCTCCGGCTCCTTCGTGTACGACAGTATCTACTGTAACTACAAGCTCTACGAAGTGGAGGACTACTGCCTGGAGGTGGGCCTGGGCGCCCGCAACAACAACGTCCTCTGCTTCAACAAGAATATGTGGGATTCCTTTGACGAGAAGACCCAGCAGCTGTTCCAGGAGTGCGCCGACGAAGCTATGGCCCAGTTCCAGGAGTGGCAGCAGAGCGAGATGGACGGCTGGGAGCAGGAGATGCTGGACAACGGCGTCACCTTCAATACGCTCTCGGATGAAGCCAAGGAGGAGTGGGCTGCAACGGCCCTGGCTTACCAGGATACCCTTCAGATGTGGATCGACGATGTTACCGCACTGGGGTATGACGGCGCGGGTATCATGTCTGCCTATCTGAAAGCCGGTGAGGAACTGGGGTACGAATGGCACTTTGATACGACTCCCTATATTCAATAATACGCTTCCCATCTGACCGCTTGAAATGCGGCTGCGGAAAGAAGCTGAATTGAGGAGGAACAGTATGTCAAAATCTACAAAGATAGCGGCTTTTTATGAGAAGCCGGAACTTTTAATGAAATTTTTTGGCTGGGTCTCCGCCGGCGTGATGCTCTTTAACATGGTGCTGATCTGCTGCGACGTATTTATGCGCTATGTGTTCAACTCCCCCATTCAGGGCGCCACGGAGATCGTGACCATGCTGATGGCGTGGGTGGCTTACGCCGGCATGGCGTATACCCTGCTGAAGGGCCAGCACATGCAGCTGGGCGCTATCTATGACAAGCTGCAAGGCCGCACCAAGCATGTGATCAGCTTTGTGATCTATCTGCTGGCCACCATCCTGTTTGTTGTGATGATCAAGGCCTCCTGGGATCAGTTCTGGGCGTCCTGGCTGATCAAGGAAAAATCTGTGGCTGCCGTTACGGTGTATGTATTTATCGGAAAGTTTGGCGCTTTCCTGGGCTGGCTGCTTCTCGCCATCCAGGGTGCCTTTATGACGGTGTACTGCGCAGTCGGCATCGCCATGCCCAACCGTGTGGACCATATCCTGATCAACTCCGAGCTTCCCACCGAGGCGGAACTGAGCGCCTTCAGCGGGGAAGATGAGAAGAAGAAAAAGGAGGGTGGCAACTGATGGAAGGCGGAATCATTTTAGCACTGGTCGGTATCGTTGCCTTGATTATTCTGGTGCTGATGGGCGTACATATTGCAGTTGCCCTGGGTACCGTCGGATTCTTCGGCCTGGTAGCCTGCCTGAATTTCCCCAAGGCGGTGGCAATGGTAGGCATCCAGGCGTACAGCAACATCGCCACCTTCGATTACGCGGTCATCCCGCTGTTTATCCTGATGGGAATGTTGGCCACGGGAATCGGAATCAGTACGGAATGCTATGATACGCTGGCCAAGTGGCTGGGCCGTATCCCCGGTGGCCTGGGCGTGGCGACCACGCTGGGCTGTACCGCATTCGGTACCCTGAACGGCTCCGCGCTGGTGACCGGCTCCGTGTTTGCCAAGATCGCTGCCCCGGAAATGCGCCGGTACGGTTATGACACCAACCTGACTTACGGCATGATCGCCGCGTCGGGCAACATCGGACAGTTCATTCCCCCCAGCATCCTCATTGTTATCTTCGGCGCGCTGTCCGGCGACTCCATCGGCCGCCTGCTGATGGCGGCTATTGCCCCCGGCCTGGCTCTGGCCATCGGTTTCTCCCTGTTTACCGTAATTACCGCCATTGTAAAACCCAATCTCTTCCCCCGTGTAGAGCAGCACTTTACCTGGCATGAGAAACTGGTCTCCCTGAAGAACCTGATTCCCATCGCCATTGTGGCCGTAGTCATCATCGGCGGCATCTTCTTCGGTATCTGCAGCTCTGCCGAGGCCGGCGCCATCGGCTGCCTGGTGTTCTTCATCATGGGCTTCATCAAGCGCACCCCCTTCAAGAAGATCTGGGGCGCCATCATGGAGACGGTGGAGAACATGACCATGCTGTTCCTGATCCTGGCCTGCTCCGGTATGTTTGCCAAGTTCATGACGGTGTCCGGCCTGGCCCAGGCGCTGACCAATATGGTAACCGAGGCTCAGCTCAGCCCCGTGGTATTCATGATCGCCGCTGTGGTGGTGTTCCTGATCCTGGGCTGCTTCCTGGACGCCTACTCCAGCATCGCCCTTACCATCCCCGTGTTCTATCCCGCCGCTGTTGCTCTGGGCATTGACCCCATGCAGTTCGACCTGGTGGCCATCCTTGCCCTCCACATGGGCGGCCTGACTCCTCCCGTGGGCCTGTGCGTCTACTCCGTCAAGGCGGTGGCGCCCAAAAATGTGGATGTCATGGGTATCTTCAAGGGTTCCATGCCATATCTGGCAGTTATGATCCTGATCACATTGCTCTTCATCTTTATTCCCGGCCTGTCTACCTTTATCCCCAACGCCATGTTCTCGTAAGACAGCCGGTATGACCCAATCAGAAAGGAGCCTTTTTCCATGAGCAAGACCGTACTGGTAGACCTGTCCCATCCCTTTGGCCGCGGCAATCCCCTGTGGCCCTCCAACGGAGACTTCCATATCGACCGCGTGCAGCACATGCCCATGCACTACCGCCTGCTGCAGACCTTTAACGACTTCCATATGCACAACTCCACCCACGCCGACTCCCCGTCCCATGTGATTCCCGAAGGGGCCTTCACCCATGAGCTGCCCCTGGAGAACTACTACGGCCCCGCCGTGTGTCTGGACATCCCCAAGAAGCACTGGGAACTGATTACGGTGGAGGACATTGAGAAGGCGGCCGCCAAGGTGGAAGGCGGCATCCAGGAAGGGGACTGGGTCCTGATCTGCACCGGCATGAACAAGCGCTGGGGCGAGAACGACGACTACTTCATGTACTCTCCCGGCATGTCCATTGAGGGCGCCCACTGGCTGGTGGATCACAAGGTGAAGGGCGTTGGTTTCGACCTGCAGGCCCTGGACCACATTCTGTACACCTACGCGGCCCAGCACGGCCCCGGGCCCTATGTACCCCGGATCGTGGACGAGTACAAGAAGGAGTTCGGCCACGAGCCTCTGGAGGACTTCCCGGAGTGGGAGCCCGTCCACACCATCCTGCTGAGCAACAACGTGATGGGCATTGAGAACCTGGGCGGCGACATTGAGAAGGTGAAGGGCCAGCGGTTCACGTTCTGCGCCTTCCCGCTGCGCTGGTACATGGGCGACGGCACCATCGTCCGGGCCGTGGCCATGATCGACGAGGACAAGATCAACAAGGACGTGCCCGACCGCGTCTACAAGTACGGCGTGTATTGATCGCCGAGAACGGAACCTGTAAGAGGCAAAGCCCCCCTGATGGATTCATCAGGGGGGCTTTCTATCCTGCTTACCGACATTAAGATGCCCCGGATCGACGGTCTGGAGCTGCTTCAGGAACTTTCAGAGCGGGGCGTGTCACCCACCACCATTATTTTCAGCGGCTTTTCCGATTTCCACTATGCCCAGCGGGCGATCCGCTACGGGGTGCTGAACTATCTGCTCAAGCCCATCCGTATGGGGGAACTGACCGAGACCCTGCGCCGGGCGGCGGACAGCCTGCGCCAGGAGCGGGGGCCGGAACCTCTGGACGCCGAGGAATACGCCCGGTTCCGGACGGAGTGCAGCGCCGAGGCGGAGGAGCTGACCCGGGAACTGGCCCGGCAGATCTGTCGGGGGGACAGCGGCGCGGTACAAAAACTGTGCGGGGAAATCCAGGCGTTTTTCCAGCAGCGGGGATACAGCGCGGCGGTATTCCGGAAGTTTGCCTTCCAGTGCGTCTATACCCTTGTGGGAGAGGTCAACCAGTTTACCGGGGCGGAGACCGCTCTGCTGGAGGATACGGACCGGCTGGCGCTGCTGTCGGTGGCCAGGACCATCCAGGACGCGTCGGCCCTGCTCACCGCCTGCGCCGATGATCTGTGCGCCTATGTCTATGAGCTGCGCCGATCAGGGAAACGCCGTATCATTGGGGATGTACTGACCATCCTGCAGCACCGCTATGCCGATGAAAATCTCAGCCTGAACACGCTGGCCGATCAGTTGGGCGTGACCCCCAACTACCTCAGCGCCCTCTTCCGCCGGGAGATGGGACAGACCTTTTCCACCTACCTGGAAAACTTCCGGATCGAGCGGGCCAAGGAACTGCTGCGGGACGTGCGCCATAAGGTCTATGAGGTGGCCTCGGCGGTGGGCTATGGAGACGCCAGGCACTTTGGCAAGGTGTTTAAGGCCCATACGGGCCGGACGCCGCTGGAGTTCCGGAACATGGTGCCGGAGCATGAGGGGTGAGCGCGGAGGCCCGGCTTTGCACAGCGTGTAAAGCCGGGCCTCTGTTTGTTTGAGAACGCAAGAGTGTAGTTTTTGACCATAAATCGTAGGGCCGACACGTTTTATCTTGTCGATTTTTGCCCTATACTGAGTGCAGCGAAACACAAAAGCCAACAAACGTGAAGGAGGCGGTAAAATGAAACGGTTTCTTGCGCTTATCCTGACCCTTAGCATGGTACTTCTCTGTGTTGCCGGTTGCTCCAATCAGTCCGGCGGGAACGACGATCCTGCCGGGAGCCAGGGCAGCGAAACTCCCGTGACGGAAAACAAGGATCCCATCCGCATCGGACTGTCCACCCCCATCACCGGCAGCCAGGCGGAGAACGGCGTGGGTACCCAGGCCGCTGTTGAGATCGCAGTGGAAGAGATCAACGCCGCCGGCGGTATCAACGGCCGTCCGGTGGAGCTGGTGATCCAGGACAGCAAGAGCGACCCCACCCAGGCCGCCCAGATCGCCACCATGTTCACCGAGGATGAGACCATTCTGGCCGAGATCGGCGACTTCGCCAGCGGCGCCTGCATGGCGGCTGCCCCCATCTACGAGGAGGCCGGTATGGTCCAGCTTTCGCCCACCGCGTCCAACCCCGACTACACCCTGCTGGGCGAGTATATGTTCTCCATCTTCGGCAAGACCACCGACGAGGGCAAGTTCATTGCCGACTATCTGCTCAAAAAGTATCTGAAAGCTGAAAATGTGGCTGTGATCTATGTCAACAGCGACTGGGGCGTAGAGGCTTACGACATCCTCTCCGGCTACTGCGAGGAGAACGGCGTGAACATCGTGGCCAGCGAGACCTTCTTTGAAGGGGAGAAGGACTTCAACGCCATCCTCACCAAGGTCCGCCAGACCAATCCCGACACCGTGATGCTCATGATGAGCTATGACAGCGGCGCCGTGGCCATCAAGCAGATCCGTCAGATGGACTGGGACGTGCAGGTAGCCATTTCCGGCCTGGCCTACTCCGAGCAGCTCATTACCCTGGCCGGCGAGGACTGCGAAGGCGTATACAGCGAGATTGGCTTTGTGATCGACGACAGCAATCCTGAGATCATGGAATTTGCCACCGAGTTTGAAAGCCGCACCGGCTTTGCCCCCAATATGATGATGACCTGTGCCTATGACGCTATGAATATGCTGGCCAAGGCCATTGAGAACTGCGGCGACAATGTGACCCGCGCCGCCATCCGGGACCAGCTGTTCGAGCTGGAAGGGTTCGAGGGGCTGACCGGTCCCAAGGTCTTCAACGAGGATCGCACCATCACGCAGCGTAACTTCAAGATCGTCACCATTGAGAACGGCGCCTGGAAGACGCTTACCGATTCCGATTATATCGACTGATTTTCATAAGGCTCGAAGGGGCAAGGCGGTGACCGCACTGCCTTGCCCTTTTTGACCCTTTTTCAGCCTACTTTACGCAAAGGAGTGACGAAATTGATCCTGGAGCAGCTTATGAACGGCCTGGGCCAGGGCGCCATCTATGCCCTGATGTCCATTGGTTACGCCCTGATCTTCGGTGTGGTGGGCCTGGTCACCTTCGTACACGGCGACGTCATCATGCTGGGTGCCTTTACCGCTTACTACAGCTTTGTGCTTCTAGGCGGGAACCTGCTGCTGGCCATCCTGTTGGGCTTTGCGGTGAGCGGAGCGATGGGCTTTTTCATCCACCGTATCTGCTATAACCGCTTTTTCAACTCCCCCCGTCAGATCTCCCTGATCTGTACCATTGGTATGGGTATGTTCCTGCGCAATCTGGTTCAGGTGGTGGCAGGTACCGAGTCCAAACCCATTCCCAATCTGTTCGGCTCCGGTTCCGTTACCCTGGCCGGGCTGCGGATCACCTATATGCAGCTCTTCATTTTTGCTGTGGTGATGGCCCTGGTGCTGGTGCTGACCATCTTCCTCAACAAGACCAGGGTGGGCATGTCCCTTAAGTCGGTGTCAATGGACAAGACGGCCTCCGCCCTGGTGGGGATCGACACCAAGCGGACCACTACCGTGGGCAATATGATCGGCTGCGGCCTGGCCGGTGTGGCGGGCGTGCTGCTGGCCATGTATTACGGCACCATCACCCCCATGATGGGCGGGAATATCGGCATGAAGGCCTTCTGCTGCGCCGTGCTGGGCGGTGCGTCCAGCGTGGGCGGCGCGGCGGTAGGCGGACTGCTCATCGGCGTGTGTGAAAATCTGGGCATCATGGTTTTCTCCGCCGGCATGCGGGACACCGTATCTTTCCTGCTGCTTATCCTTATCCTCCTGGTGAAGCCGGAGGGCCTGTTTACAAGGAGGAGCCGTTGATATGAAAGAGAAGATAAAAGATCTCCGCGGGGTCCGCTTCGATCTTCTGCGCCATGAGAACAAAGTCATCGTAGCCATTATGGCGGTGCTGTTTCTGCTGCCGCTCGTCATCAGCAGCAAGGTGACTATCAACACCCTGACGCTGATCCTTTTGTACATCCTTCTGGTCAGTTCCCTCAACGTGGTCAACGGCTATTCCAGCCAGTTCAACGTGGGCCAGGCCGGGTTCTACTGCGTGGGCGCCTATACCGCCGCCATATTGTCCACCCGGTTCGGCATCAGCTTCTGGCTGCTGCTGCCCATCAGCGGCCTGATGGCCGCCCTGGTGAGCCTGCTGCTCTCGGCGCCCACCGCCAAGCTCAAGGGAATGTATTTTACCATCGTCACCCTGGGCTTTTCCGAGATCGTCCGGCAGCTCTGCCTCAACTGGACCGACCTGACCCAGGGCCCCCGGGGCATTTCCGGCATTCCGTCCCCGGAGTTCTTTGGAATCGACTACCCCCGCAGCACCTTTTTCTACTATGTGGTCTTTGCCCTGGCTGCCATCATGATCTTCTGCACCAACCGGGTGCTGGCATCCCGGGTGGGCCGGGCCTGGCGCTCCATCCGGGAGGATGACGCGGCGGCGGCCTCCCTGGGTGTGGAGACGGCCCGGTATAAGATGCTCAACCTGGCCTACAGCGCCTTCTGGGCCGGTGTGGCCGGCTGCGTGTACGTATTCTTCCAGCGGTTTGTCAGCCCCGATACCTTTACACTGGACGAGAGCTTCAATATCCTGGCCATGAACATCATCGGCGGCCAGGGAACCTTGCTGGGGCCCATTGTGGGTGCGCTGGCGGCTAATATCATTACCGAGATCTTCCGCTCGGCCCTTCAGTACCGTATGCTCATCTATTCCGCCCTCATCATTGTCATGATGTGGCTGCGTCCCCAGGGCCTGGTGGGCGCCATCAACCGGGGCGGCGGCGGAAGAACTGCCCGCCGGGAATCGAAAAAGGCGTCTGACGCCGGGAAGGGAGGACAGCAGGCATGAGTGGGGATGTGATTCTGGAGACCAAAAAGGCCTCCAAGCATTTCGGCGGCCTCAAGGCCGTAAATGAAGTGACCATGCAGGTCCGTCCGGGGGAGATCCTGGGGATCATCGGCCCCAACGGAGCGGGCAAGACCACCTTTTTCAATCTCATTACCGCCACCTACCGGCTGACTTCCGGACAGGTCCTTTTTGAAGGGAAGGACATCAGCCATCTCTCCGCCGAGAAGGTGGCCCGGCTGGGGATCGCCCGCACCTTCCAGAACATCAAGCTCTTCAAATTCCTCTCCGTGCTGGAGAATGTGAAGGTGGGCTTTCATACCCGGACCCAGACCAGCCTGTTTGACAGCATTCTGCACACAGGGCGCTACAAGCGGGACGAGGCCCTGGCCAACCAGGAGGGCATGGCCATCCTGGAACGGGTGGGGTTGGGAGACCGGGCGGGTCTGATGGCGGGCAACCTGCCCTACGGCCTCCAGCGTCGGCTGGAGATCGCCCGGGCCCTTGCCCTCTCGCCCAAAGTGCTGCTGCTGGACGAGCCGGCGGCGGGCATGAATCCCAGCGAGACCGCCGACCTGATGGAGTTCATCCGGCAGCTCAATCAGGACGGTATCACCATCGTGGTCATTGAACACGACATGAAATTTGTCATGAACCTCTGCCACCGTATTGTGGTCATCAATTACGGCCAGAAGCTGGCCGAGGGTACGCCTGAGGAGGTCACCTCCAATCCCCAGGTGATCGAGGCCTATCTGGGCGCAGGGCTTACCATTGACCGGAGAAAAGGAGGGGAGCCCGCATGAGTCATTTCCTGGACGTACAAGATATGGCGGTGCGCTACGGCAGCGTCAACGCGCTGCGTGGCATCAGCTTTCATGTGGAGCGGGGGGAGATCGTCACCCTCATCGGGTCCAACGGCGCGGGCAAGACCTCCAGCCTGATGGCCATCAGCAACCTGATCCAGGGGACCCGCACCGGCCGCGTGATGTTTGAGGAGGAGGACAATACCCATTTCTCGCCCAGCAAGATCGTAAAGCGGGGCATCTCCCACGTACCCGAAGGACGGCATATTTTCCCCAAGCTGACGGTGGAGGAGAACCTGCTGATGGGTACCTTTGGCGCGGTGAAATACGACAAGGCCAAAACCGCCGGACTGCTGGAGGAGATCTACGGTATGTTCCCGCGGCTGCGGGAGCGCCGCAACCAGCTGGGCGGCACCCTCTCCGGCGGTGAGCAGCAGATGCTGGCCATTGGCCGGGGCCTGATGTTCTCCCCCAAGGTACTGATGCTGGACGAGCCCAGCCTGGGCCTGGCGCCCCTGGTGGTCAAGGAGATCTTTGAGCTGATCCTGGATATCCGGGACCGGGGCACCACGGTGCTGCTCATCGAGCAGAACGCCGGCCTGGCGCTCCAGATCGCCGACCGGGGCTATGTGCTGGAGAACGGAAACATCACCCTGACCGACACCGGAGAGAATCTGCTCCACAACGATCAGGTCATCAAAGCCTATTTGGGCATTTAGGAGGGAACACGATGCTGGAGATCAAAAAGCAGCCCCGCAGTCGGGAGATTGAAGTCATGCGGGGCCTGATCAAAGACCGGGGCAGCTATCTGTATTATCTGGTCCAGGCCGCCCGAGAGCGGGGCGTGGCCTGGGAGGACATTGCGCGCTGCGGCATGGCCGCCTTCGGATGCATGAAATTCCGGGCCAGATTCAGCCAGATCCAGGGCCTGGACGATTTCCTGGAGACCTATCTCTCCGAGGAGACCAAACAGATTTTTGACAGCTACCTCATCGAGCGGGACGAAAACCACGCCGTCATCCGGGCCGGATACTGCCCGCTGATGCACGCCTGGGTGGAGTGCGGCGGAGACGAGGCCCAGGTGGCCAAGCTCTGCGACATCGCGATGGACGCGGATCGGGCCCAGGTCAACTCCATCCCCGCCCTGTCCTTCTCCCTGCGCAAGTCTCTGGCGGAAGGGGACGACCAGTGCGAGTTTTTGGTGGAGCTGTGCAAACAAGAGGAGGAATCGAAATGAAACCGCTGTCTCAGGCAAAGGTGACCATCATCGGGTTAGGATTTCTGATGGAGTACATTTTCCCCTGCTTCCGCCAGGCCAAAGGAGAGCGGACGGCGGCGGAACTCAACGCGGTGACCGCTGACGCCGGCGATCTAAACGGCAAGCGGCAGCGGCTGGGCATTCCTGTGGTGCTGGACGACAACGCCGGGGCCCTTCGGACGCTGGAACCGGACTGCATCTTCTTCGCGCCGCCCCCCTCGGTAGCGCCCGGCCTGGTAGAGGACTGCCTGGTACCTTACTTTGCCGAACTGCGCGCCGCCGGGAAACCCATTCCCGCCCTGGTGGCCTTCCCGCCCAGCCCGGCGGGGGCCTATTATCAGGAGAAGCTGGGTCTGGATCTGAAGGTGGTCAATATTATCCCCAACATGATCTCGCGGGTGGGGGAGGAGGACGTGTCCAGCGAGGCCTGCCACCTCATTACCTACCCGGCCAGAGACAACTGGACGGCGGAGGAGAAGGAGGATCTGGGACGGTTCCTGGCGCCTATGGGCCGACGGCTGGAATTGACGCCGGAGCTGACCCTCCATGTTCTCTCTGCCGAGATCGCCACCCATCCGCTGACGGAACTGGCCGATGTGGCGGCCTGCTGCCTGACTAAGCGTGGGATTGCCTGCACTTACCGCGAGGCCGCCTCCTGCCTGCGTGCCTGCCACCAGCGGGCCAGAGGATACACCGCCCCCGGTACCAACCACTGCGCGCTGGAAGCCATCAGCGACCCGGAGGCCCGCAGGTTGCTGGAGCGGGTGACCTGCGCCTGGTACGACGGACTGCACGGCTACCTGACCGCCCAGGGCTTTGCCCCGGAGCGGGCGGCCCGTCTGCTGGACCCGCTGTTTGACCTCTACTATCACGAGGCGCAGCTGGAGGACCGGGACACCATTTTGGCCAAGGCCCGGAAGGACGCCACCCCCGGCGGTATGCTGGAGCTGTGTCTGGAACGCTACCGGGATGTGGTGGAGCCCCGGCTGACCGCCCTCTTCTCCCAGACCGGGGAACCGGCCCAGGAGGAGGTGGATGAGATCGGAGCCCTGATGGCCATTGTCACCGGCGCGGTGGTGGAGCGGGGCAGGGGCCTCACTGCGGTGAAGGCGCCCGCCTTCGGGCCCCGGCAGCACGCGGTGATGTTCGGCGTACTGGCCCGGGCCGTCCTGGACGTCTTCGGCGGACAGGCGGGTGACGACCTGCTGTGGGAGGCTGTATCCCAATACGGCCAGGAGCGTGGCCGGCGGATGGCTTTGCGCTGCCAGGCCGACGGAGCGGAGACGGACATGGCGGCCTACTTCGCGTACGGCGAGTGGGCGGCAACCGAAGGATTTGAAAAGACCCCGCTGATGGAAGAGACCTATCGGCACTACCATGTGCTTCAGTGCCCCTGGTGTACCGCCTGGGCGGAAGCGGGGCTGGCGGAGTATGGACAGTATTACTGCCGGACTGTGGATCGCTCCATCCTGCGGGGATTCAACCCTGCTCTGGAGCTGGATCTGCCGGCTTGGCACAGCATGCCCGGCGGGGAGTGCTGCGACTTCCACTGGAAGGACGCGCCTCATACCGAGGCGTTTGACCAGCGCGTTGCCGCCCTGGCCGCCAAGAGAAGCGAGGGCTGCGTCAAGGACTTCCTCTACCACACCGCCCACCTCTACCAGACTATGACCCGGGTGGCCCGGACACGGGACGCCGGGAAGGGCAGGGCTGTGGAGGCCCGGGCCTGCCGGGACTTTGCCGGGCTGTGCAGCCATCAGGAGCTGCTGCGCATCCTGGCCCACACAGAGGACGACTTTACCAAAGCATAAGGAGGCCGGGTCATGACACAGCGGGATCAGGAGTATCTGGAGGCCCTGCGCAAGGAACTGGTGCCGGCCCTGGGCTGTACCGAGCCCATCGCCATCGCCTATGGGGCGGCCAGAGCCAGGGCTTTGCTGGGCTGTTTTCCGGAGCATATGACGGTCTCATGCAGTGGCAATATCATCAAAAATGTGAAGGGGGTCATTGTCCCCACCACCGGCGACTTGCGGGGGATTGACGTCAGCGCCCTGCTGGGCGCCCTGGCGGGAGACCCGGAGCGGAAGATGGAGGTACTCAGTACGGTGCAGCCATCGGATGTGGAGCGGGTTCGGGCCCTGCGGGGAACCGGCCTGTGCCAGGTAAAACCCCTGCTGGGCAGCGCCAACCTCCATATCATTGTGGAGATGGAGGGGGAGGGCCACACCGCCCTGGTGGAGATCGTGGACGCCCATACCAACATTATCCGGGAGGAGCGGGACGGCCAGATCCTGTTTTGCAGCGAGGGTTCCTCCGTGCAGAGAGCCCAGCGGCGGCGGCAGCAGATGACGGTGGCACAAATCTATGAATTTGCCCGGACCGCGCCCCTGGAGGAGCTGAAGTCCGTCCTGAAAGAGCAGGTGGCCTGCAATCTGACCATTGCCGAGGAGGGGCTGCGGCACGACTACGGCGTGGGCGTGGGCCGCACCCTGATGGACGGCGGGGAGCAGAGTGCCCGCCGCAAGGCGGTGGCCTATGCCGCCGCCGGCAGCGACGCCAGGATGAGCGGCTGCGTGCTGCCTGTGGTGGTCAACTCAGGCAGCGGGAACCAGGGCATGACGGTCTCTCTGCCCGTCATCGTCTATGCCCGGGAGATGGGCATGGGAGAGGAACCCCTCTACCGCGCCCTGGCCCTGTCCAACCTGGTGGCCATCTATCAGAAATCGTTCCTGGGGGAACTGTCCGCCTATTGCGGAGCGGTCAGCGCCGCCTGCGGCAGCGCCGCGGGTTTGGCCTACCTCTGCGGGGAGTGTCTGGAGGTCATCTCGGACACTATTATCAATACCATCGCCAATGTCTCCGGTATGGTATGCGACGGGGCCAAGCCCTCCTGCGCCGCCAAGATCGCCACCGCCGTGGAGGCCGGTTTTCTGGGCCTGGACATGGCCCGCCGGGGACATGTATTCCACGACGGAGAGGGACTGGTCAAGCGGGATGTGGACTCCACCATTGCCGCCTTCGGCCGCATGGGCCGGGAGGGAATGCGGAGTACCGACCGGGAGATTTTAAGTATCATGGTGGGGGAGTGACGGAATGGACGGTTATCTTGCATCCGCGCAGGCGTTGACCGATCAGCTGGTCCGGCTGCGCCGCACCCTCCACCGCTGCCCGGAACTGGGCTTTGACCTGGACGAGACCCGGCGGGTGGTGGCGGCGGAACTGGCGGACATAGGCTGCCGGGAGATCCGGCCCTGCGGCGGCGGACTTACGGCCAGGCTGGGCCGGGCCGGAGGGAAAACCATTCTGCTGCGGGCGGATATGGACGCCCTGCCCATGACGGAGGAGAGCGGCCTTCCTTTTGCCGCCTCCGGCGGCGCGGCCCACACCTGCGGCCACGACCTGCATACCGCCATGCTGCTGGGGGCTGCCCGACTGCTGAAAGAGAGAGAGGGACAGCTGGAAGGTCAGGTGGTGCTGATGTTCCAGGCTGCCGAGGAGACTGCCTCGGGCGCGGAGGCTATGGTGAAGGAGGGCGTGCTGGACGGTGTGGACGCCGCCCTGGCCCTCCATGTGGCCACCCAGCGCCCGGTGGGGTGGCTCAACTGCACCGGCGGTGCAAAGACCGCCTCCTTTGACCGCTTTGCCATCCACATCCGGGGAAAGGGTGGTCATGGGGCCGCGCCCCAGAACAACATCGACCCCATCAACGCGGGGGTCCATCTCTATCTGGCCCTCCAGGAGCTGATCAGCCACGAGTGTCCGCCGGATGAGACGGCGGTACTCACCATCGGGGCCTTCCAGGCGGGAGTGGCGGGGAATGTGATCCCGTCCCAGGCACGGCTGGAGGGGACCGCCCGGGCCCACAGCAAGGCGGTGCGGGCCTTGCTGATGCGGCGCCTGGAGGAACTGACCGGCGGAATCTGCGCCGCCTTTGGCGCGGAGGGGCAGGTGGAAGGGCTGGGGGGCGTGCCGGCTCTCTGGAACGATCCGGCCCTCACCGCGCAGATGGCGGCCTATGCCCGGTCAGTCCTGGGCCAGGAGTTGGTCAGCGAGACCCCGGAGCGGCTGACCGCGTCGGAGGACTTTGCGCTGGTGGCCCAAAAGGTGCCTTCCGCCTATCTGACCATCGGCACCGGCATGGCGGAGGACGGCTACCGCTATGGCAATCACCACCCCAAGGTGCTTTATGACGAGTCCGTGCTGCCCATGGGTGCCGCCGTGCTGGCAGGCTGCGGGGCGCGGTTCCTGGCAGGCGCGGCGCAGGCAACGGGAACGTTGCCGTGACAAAGGTTGAGAAAAAAGGGGATGAGAGCTGTGGATTCGGTCATCAAAGAACTGTCTCTCATTGGCATTGTGCCTGTCATTGCCATTGACGACGCAGATCAAGCGGTGCCTCTGGCCCGCGCCCTGGCGGCGGGTGGGCTGCCTGCCGCCGAAGTTACCTTCCGTACCGCCGCCGGTGAGGAGGCCATCCGCCGCATTGCCGACCAGGTGCCTGAAATGCTGGTGGGAGCCGGTACGGTGCTGACCACCGACCAGGCCGACCGGGCGGTGGAAGCGGGAGCCCGGTTTATTGTCAGCCCCGGGTTTAACCCTGACGTTACCCGCCATGTGATCCGCATGGGGGTGCCCATGATGCCGGGCACCGCCAGCCCCGGCGAGATGGAGCAGGCAATGAGCATGGGCCTGGACGTGGTGAAATTCTTTCCCGCCGAGCAGAACGGCGGCGTTGCCAAGCTGAAGGCCCTGGCCGGCCCCTACGCCAATCTGCGCTGGATGCCCACCGGCGGGGTAAATACGGAAAATATGATGGACTATCTGAACTTTGACCGGGTGGTGGCCTGCGGCGGCACCTGGATGGTGAAGAAGCAGCTCATCGCCGAGGGTCGCTGGGAGGAGATCACCGCCCTCAGCAGGCAGGCGGTCCAGACCATGTTGGGCTTTTCCCTCCATCATGTGGGCGTTCCCTGTGGTGACGCCGATGAGGCGGACCGGATCGCCAACGCCCTGTGCGGCATGTTCGGCTTTGCGGGCAAGGCCGGGCGTTCCTCCCACTTTGCCGGGCCTGTGGAGTGCTGCAAGGGGACCGCGCCGGGCAGGCGGGGGCATATCGCTATCGGCACAAACAGCGTGGAGCGGGCCATCTATCACTTGAGCCGCCGGGGTGTGACCTTTGAGGAGGCCACCCCCAGAAGGGACGGCAGCGGCCGCACCGTGTCCATCTATCTCCAGGGCGACTTCGGCGGCTTTGCCATCCACCTGGTTCAAACGTGAGAAAGGAGCAGAGGCCAATGGCCAGAATCGTAACCTTCGGCGAACTGATGATCCGCCTTCAGCCCTATGATTATGAGCGATTTGTACAGGCAAGCTGCCTGGAATTCTCCTTTGGCGGGGGCGAGGCCAACGTGGCTGTTTCCCTGGCCAACTACGGCCTGGATGCCGCCTTTGTAACCAAATTGCCCGCCCACGCCATCGGCCAGTGCGCCGTCAATTCCCTGCGCCGCTATGGCGTGGATACGAGCGGGATCGTCCGGGGCGGCAGCCGGGTAGGGATCTACTTTAATGAGAAAGGGGCCTCCCAGAGAAGTTCCGTGTGTATCTATGACCGGGCCCATTCCGCCATTGCCGAGGCCGGGAGCGGCGACTTTGACTGGGACGCAATCTTTGAGGGGGCTGACTGGTTCCATTTTACCGGCATTACCCCCGCCCTGGGTCCCAATGTGGCCGACCTCTGCCGGGCGGCTTGCCAGGCCGCCAAGGCCCGGGGAGCAAAGATCTCCTGTGACCTGAACTACCGGGGCAAGCTGTGGAGCCGGGAGCAGGCCGGAGCGGTGATGGCCGACCTGTGCCGGTATGTGGACGTGTGCATCGCCAACGAGGAGGATGCCAAGGACGTGTTCGGCATCGAAGCGGAGGCCACCGACATCTGCGCCGGCGAGATCAGCAGGGAGGGCTACCAGTCGGTGGCCAGGCAGCTGGCCCAGCGGTTCGGCTTTGAAAAGGTGGCCATTACCCTGCGGGAGTCCCGGTCCGCCTCCGACAACGGCTGGAGCGCCATGCTGTACGATGGGGCGTCCGGCCAGTGCAGTTTTTCCAAACAGTATCAGCTCCACATCGTGGATCGGGTGGGCGGCGGGGACAGCTTCGCCGGGGGCCTGATCTATGCCCTGGTGACTGGCAAGACGGACCGGCAGGCCGTGGAATTCGCGGCGGCCGCCTCAGCCCTCAAGCACTCGGTTCCGGGAGACTACAACATGGTCTCCGTGGCGGAAGTGGAGAAGCTGGCCGGCGGGGACGGTTCCGGCCGCATCCAGAGGTAGAGAGAGTATGAAACAAAAGAGGAGCGCACCATATGGCGCGCTCCTCTTGCTGTGCTTCAGGGGTCGATATTGCCGCTCTCCCGGTAGGAGCGCCAGACGTTTTCAAAGAAGTCGTCGTCCTCGGGGATGGGACGCACCTTCCGCCAACGGCAGAGGCATTTGCCCTGCTGCCACTCCACTTCCTGTACCAGGCCGGCCCGATGCCCGTCGTCCACCGTGAAGGTGAAGACGTCGGGCAGGCTTTCATAGGGCTTCACTCCGCCGGGATCGGTATACAGGGCGCTGCCCCGGCTTTTTCCGTCCCTGGCGATATAGTCCAGCATGGCGGAGAGATAGACCTGCTGGGCGATCAGGGTGTCCCGCAGACGATAGACCTTCCAGAGGTCCCTGTGGGAACCGGCCCGGACAGTGTCGGGGAAGGCGGACAGGCGCTGTGCCACCTCAGCCCGCAGCATTTCCAGGTCGGCCTTGCTGCGGATGCAGGCGCCGAAGCGGCTCATACGGGCGGCCGCCTCGTCCCAGATGGCCTGGACGTTTCCAACATCCCCCTGGAGGGCGGCGTCCGCCACGGCGGTATGCCGCTCAATCAGGGCCTGGGATCGCTGGACAAACACGGACTCATCGGGGGACTGGCCGCTCCGGCGGGCGGCAATGTACTGCGCGGCCCGGGTGGAACCCACCTGGGTCTCGTTGAGGGCGCTGCCTCCGGGCCGGTAGACGCCATGACTGCCCGAGACCTCGCCGCAGGCAAAAAGCCCCTCCACATTGGTCTGCCACCACTTGTTGACAGCCAGGCCGCCGTTGTTGTGCTGGGCGCACAGGGCGATCTCCAGAGGCTGCTTGGCCAGATCCACCCCTCTGTCCAGATAAAAGTCCACGGCGGGCTTGTTCATGTGGAGCAGGCGCTCCAGAGGGGTACCGAAGCAGGCGCCGGCCTGCTCCAGGTAGGTCCTGGCCTCAGGGGACAGGGCGGCATAGTCGATCTCCGCCCCGCCGCAGGGGTTCCTGCGGAAATCCAGATAGACTTTCCGGCCCTTGCAGCTCTCCAGGTACACCAGAATATCCACAATGGAGGACCCGCCGGCCACCTTCCGCACGTCAAAGGGCCACTGATAGCCTTTTAAAAAGACCTGAGTGAGCATCTCCCCCCGGTTGGAGAAGAAGTCCATCAGAAATTCCCGTGGATCGCCGCCGTTCTGGTCGGTGGAGAAGAAGCAGGGCAGCACCTGCATATAGGTGCCGGATACGTTCCAGCGAGGGTTGACCGAGGCCAGGCCGTACTGCCACTCGGTCAGGTTCTGCCCTTTTGCGCCCGCCTCAAAGGCGGCGCCGGAGGCGCCGTAGTGGCCTCTGGGGAATACGCTGTCGGCATACATGCCGGCGGGGCCGCCGGTGGCATAGATGATGTTCTTGCAGTTGAAGGCCACAAACCGCCGCTCCGGGTCGTCGGCAGCCTTCAGATCCAGGCAGAGCAGGCCCCAGGCCTGCTGGCCGTCGGAGAGGATGGAGATCACCTGGAGGTTTTCCAGCACCGGGATGCCTTTGGCTTCCACCGCCTGCTGGAGACACTCGGTCATCCGCTTGGAGGTGTAAGGCCCCACGGAGGTGGCACGGCGGCGGGGGTCGTGATCGGTCTTATAGCCCACATACTCGCCGTAAGCGTTGCGGGGGAAGGGTACGCCCAGCTCCACCAGCCGCAGAAAGCTCTGGGCCGAGAGGGCGGCCTCGCACAGGGCGTTGTCCCCGTCCATACACTGGCCGTCGAAGAGGGTCTGGGCCATGTCCCGGACGCTGTCCGGATCGCCGCCGGAGAGGGTGAGCTTATAATAGGTCTGCTTGTCCGAGCCGGTATTGCGGGAAGTGCCGGCGTTGATGTGTTCCGTGACAATGGCGATGTCCCGCTGGCCGAAGCTCCACAGCCGGTCCGCTGCATTGTAGCCCGCCGCGCCGGTTCCCACCACCACGGTGTTCAGCGAATAGACCGCCATCCGGCGTCCGGCTGGGGTGAGGGTGGATCGGATCATAAGCCGCGCTCCTTTCCCGCCTTACAGCCGCTGGATGTGGAAGCCGCCGTCCACATCCACATAGTTGCCGGTGGTGTAGGCAAACTTGTCGCTGCAAAATGCGGAGACCACCCCTGCAATGTCCTCGGGGGTACCCCAGCGGGCAATGGGGAAGGCGCCGGAAGCAAAGAGCTTGTCGTATTTTTCCTGGACGCCGGCGGTCATGTCGGTGGCAATGACGCCGGGCCGCACCTCATGGACCAGGATACCATCGGGGGCCAGCCGGTCGGCGTACAGGGTGGTCAGCATGGATACCCCAGCCTTGGATACGCAGTATTCCCCCCGGCTGGTGGAGGAGACCACGGCGGAGCAGGAGGAGATATTGACGATGGTGCCCCGCTTTTTACCCACAAAGTCCTGCTGGAGCATCTGCTTGGCAACGGCCTGGGTAAGAAACATGTTGCCCTTGGTGTTGACTCCGATTACCCGGTCAAAACTCTCCTCGGTCATCTCCAGCAGATCCGCCCGGACCTTGGGGGCCACGCCGGCGTTGTTGACCAGCACATGGATGCCCCCAAATTTGGCTACGGTCTCCTGAACGAGCCGCCGGCGGTCGTCGGCATTGCAGATGTTGCCTTTGACGTAGAGATATTCGGTACCCTGAGCGGCCAGCAGATCCAGATTCTCCTGATAGGCCGCCTGGTCGTTCATATCCAGAATGGCGATGTTGAACCCATCCTGGCCCAGCTGCCGGGCAATGGCAAAGCCGATGCCGCGGCTGCCTCCGGTGACGATGGCTGTCTGTTTCATGGTACATTCCTCCTACGATGGTATTTGATCTCCCTTCAGGGAGCGTTAGCCGTGTGTTTCCCGGCGCTGGGCGTCGGCCCGGGCCTGGCGGTACAGGGGCGCATATAGGTCTGCGTCCCGCACCACGCAGCCGGTGCGGCCGTGATCCCGCATGATCTGCGTACACTTGGAACAGGTAATGCAGCACTTGCCCGGGTCCATAAAACCTCTGGTAAGGACATCCCGGGGGGCGTCGGGATAGGCGAAGCTGGAGCGGCCCAGCCCCATAAAGGCGCAGCTGCCGTCGGCCAGATTGGCGGCTCCCGCGTGGGGAGCGAACTGCCGCAGCCAGGAGTAGCCGTTGCCCACCACGGGGACGCTGCCGGCGGCAGCCTGGATCTGGCGGGTAAAGTCAAACAGCCGGGCGCAGCTCTCCAGCGGATGTTCCTCCGGGGTGGGGATGCCCATGCTGGACAGGTCAAAAGGCCGGGTGACCTGGGGATAGATGTAGTAGGGGTTGCCCGCGGAATTGCTGAGTAGGTCGATCCCGTTTTCACACAGCATCTTCACCAGAGCCATAGGCTCGGCAGGATCGAACTTCCACATGTCCTGGTGGTCACAGCCAAACCCATAGGGATAGGGATGGGCGTCAAACACGTTGAAGCGGCAGGCGATGATAAAGTCCGGGCCTACCGCGGAGCGCACCGCTTTCAAAGTTTCCCGCAAGAAACGGGTGCGGTTTTCAAAGCTGCCGCCGTACCTGCCCGGCCGGGTGTGGCTGGCAAGCAGCTCGCTGACCAGATAGCGGTGGCAGGCTTTCAGATCCACGCCGTCAAACCCCGCCTCCCTGGCCAGCAGAGCGGACTGGACGTACTTGCCGATCAGGTCGTCCAGATAGCCGTCGGTGATCACCGGCGCGTCGGGGGACAGCCCCACCCGGGGATCCAGGATGGGGTCATGCTGGGGGACGATGGGGGCGGGGCTGTGGCCCACCGGGCGGGAATAGCGGCCCGAATGGGTGAGCTGGAGGATGTGCAGCGGCTTGTGGTCGGCGCCGTTTGCATCGCTGGCCGCTTTGCGGGCGGTATCCACCAGCCGGGCAAAGGCACCCACGTTATCTTTGGTGAGCATCATGGACAGCTCGTTGGCACGACCCTCGTCGGTTACGGCGCAGGCCTCCCACCAGAGCAGGCCGGAACCGCCGGCGGCAAAGCGGGTATACCGGCGGGTCACCAGTTCCGACGGGGAGCCGTCGGGGTTGGAGTCACAGCCCTCCATCGGCAGCACGGCAAAGGAATTGGGTGCGGTCTTGCTCCCGACTTTGACGGGCCTGGCCAGGGGGGAGAGGTCGGAGGCAAAGTTCAGATCTGTGTGGAGGGCCCGGGCCTGGGCCTGGATCTCCTCCAGCGATTGGTAGTGAAATCTCTCATGGGCGGCCATAAAATCACCTTTCTTTTCCGATTTGGAGATATGAAAACGTTTGCAAAAACAAGCAAAAAATAAATTGGGTACAAAAGACCGCTTTACGGCCCACCGGCCCTATCGGGTGGATCTGCGGATGATCAGGTCGGTGGGCATGACCTCGACGGAAGGGGGCTCAGCCGGAGTTTTGTCCTCTCTGGAGCGGATGCGGCGGATCAGGCGTTTGGCCGCGGCCACTCCCATCTCGTACAGGGGCTGGGAGACGGTGGACAGGGGAGGCTCGATCATGGAGCTGATGTAGGCATTATCAAAGCCGATGACCGATATGTCGCCCGGGATGCGCAGGCCGCAGTCGTGCAGGGCGCGCATGACCACGACGGCCTTGGGATCGCTGGTGGCGAAGATGGCGTCGGGCCTGAGGTCACTCTTCACCAGCTCTTTGGTGAGGTGATAAAAGCTGTTGGTGCCGTTGGTCTCGTGGAGTACCAGCCGCTCATCGTAGGGCAGGCCGTTGTCGGCCAGCGCGGCCCGGTATCCTGCCCAGCGGTCGGCATAGAAGGGCAATTCCTTGCGGCCCAGCGCCAGCGCGATCCGCTTATGGCCGCCCCGGATCAAATAGTTCACCGCATCGTAGGCCGCCTGAACGTTGTCCACAATGACGGCGTCCACCGGGTCGCCGTAATAGCGGGAGAGCAGCACCACGGGAAAGCCGTCCTCCCAGAGGGAGCGGATGTGGTCGGAATTGGGCAGCATGGAAGCCACGATGAACCCGTCGATCCAGCGGGTGCGCAGCTTATTGATATAGGCCTGTTCAACGGCCACATCTTCGTAAGTATTGCAGAGGATCACGGTATATCCGCTTTTCCGGGCTGTATCCTCCACACCGCGGGCGATGGTGGGGAAGATCTCGTTTTCAATGCTGGGTACCATCAGGGCAATGGTATTGCTGCGTCCCATTTTTAAACCCTTGGCCAGTACATTGGGGCTGTAGTCCAGGGCGCGGGCGGCCTCCAGGACCTTGCGGCGGGTCTCCCGGTTAACGCAGTTTTTGCCGGAGAGGACGCGGGACACCGTGCTGGCAGAGACCCCTGCCTGCTTGGCAACATCTTTGATATTTGTCATAAGATCTCCCACCCTCCAGTAAATTTCAAAATGCCGAGTGCTATGAAAACGTTTTCAAAGCGGCTTATAAAAAATTCCAGCAACAGGAATCACAGCAGACCTGGCCAGAAAGATACAATACCCTACCTAAATATTATAGGCTTTCAAAGGGTTTGTCAAGCAGTTCCTGCAATTCGTTGACCAGCCGGCAGAGATGAAACCCGTCGCATACGGCATGGTGGACCTGTACTGCCAGGGGCAGCAGAATGTTGTCGCCCTCCCGGTAGAATTTGCCCATCGTAAAGATAGGGGGCAGGTAATCATATCCCTTTTGCAAATTCAGGTTGAAGGACTGAAAGCTTGCCCACGGGAGCATGGAGACAGGGAAGGTGTTTTCGGGGGTATCAGGCCGGGCCAGCAGGCCGTGGCAGTTTCCATAGAGGGCGGCGTCCTGCTCGTATGCCGCGCAAAAGGCCTTATAATCGGGCGTATATGCGGTCCATAAGTTGGAAAAGGTTTCGGTGTCCCTGTGGAAGATGGTGTAACAGGGATGTACCACATCATAAATGCCCACTTCGCCGGCCTGGTTACAGGCCATGCGGAACTCCTGGTGGCGGTTGACCACTGTGGAGAGGAGGTACAGCATGGTGGGATACAGCTTTGCCCCCCGCTGTCGGAGGACGGTGATATCCAGGTTGAATACGGCGCTATAGGTGCAGGGCACCTGGGTGAAATAGTGGTTGAAGCATTCTTTTCTGGGCCAGGTCTCCTGGTCTACTTTGGTAAAGGTCATTGTACAGCGCCTTCCTTCGCCTGGGCCACCACTTTCTGATAGGGGCCGATGATAGCCTCGGTCATTTTGCCTTTGGCCTTTTTCTGGATCGACGGGACGGCCATTAAGGCGCCCACCAGACGCATCTGCCAAATCCGCTTTTTCTGCTTTTGGGGAAAATCGTAGATGCCGTGCTGCTTGTAAAACTTGTGGTCGGCCTTCATCAGGCCCTGCATCACATAGATGAGGTCCCGGAAGATCTTCATTCCGCCCACGCCGTAGAAGTTGGCTGGGCGGACAAGGCCTTTCTCCATCGCATATGCCAAATGTTCCGCCACAGCGCGGATGGAGGCCGCCGTGTCGGCCTCGTCGGTAGCCACGCCGCACAGATAATTGCCCCCTACCTCCGCCCGGCCCTCCACGATCATACGCAGGTTGGACTCGTATTGGTAGTCCCCGCTGATGAGGTAAGCGATAGGGGTACCGTGGGTGACGGTACGATGACCGTTACAGAATTGCCGGTCGTCAAAGCATTTGAAGCTGGAGTGGGTGTAGTGGTCTGAAACGGTGAAGGCGTACACAAAGCCGTGGGCGGTTTGAATGGTCTCCCGCAAAAATGTGTCGAACCCGTCCTTGTAGACGCATTTGCCGGTGACGGCGCATCCAAAGCAGCCCAGACATCCGCCGCCGAAGGGGAATTGGCGCAGGTTGACCACCCGGCTTTCGTAGGGCAGGGCGGCGCGGAAATCGTCGATCATATGCTGGAGGTTTGTGTCGTCGGAGGCGCAGTTGGTGACGATGACCACATCTTTCTCGCTGCTCTTTGGCACATCGGGCAGGGAGGGCTGATATACGGATCTGTCCCGGGCCGGCGCCTTGGCGGGCGGCGTAACGAACAGGTCATGTTCACAGGCAAAGAGCAGAGCGTCAAAGAACATGCGGGCCTCCTTCCGGCCCTGGGGGCACAGCAGATCCTCCATATCCGCAGACAGACCCCGCACCACCTTCATGCCCAGATCGAAGCAGTTTTCTTCCACATACCGGTGGGCCGTTACGTCATAAAAGTGCTTGGAAGTGGTGATCTGGGAGGCGAATTTGCTGGAGAGATCCACCCCGTCGGCTTTGATCAGCTCGATCAGCCGGTGAAGCTGGTAAGGGGCGATAAACGTATAAACTGGATAGCAGAACAGAATCAGATCAGCCCCGGCCAGCGCGGTGCGCACCGGGCCGAAGTCGGTTTCATAGCTTTTGATCCGCTGACCCACCGGGAGAAAGGTAAAGGTATGCTCCGGATGGAGCGCCTGCAGATAGAGAGCCGTGTGGACGGTGGTGGAGTTTTTCCCCTTGGGGCTGGCGTTTAATACAAGAATGTTCATACCGGGTCCTCCCATGCAGCTTGCTGAAGGGTCAGTTGTCGGCAGCTCGGGTGAGATCCAGACCCTGAGTGCCGATGTCCACTGAGCCGTCCCTCAGCGAAATAAAGGGGGAAAATTCCGCCTTTGTGTCCTGGTAGGTGAGGCGGATGGTGGCGTCTGCAAAGATGTCGCTGGCATTGCATTGCAGGATAAAGGGCCTGCAGTCCGGGTCCTCATAGATCAGGATGGGCTGGGAAGTGTCCAGATCGTTGCGGTACAGGGCCAGTTCCATGCCGGAATACCTGGGTATGATCAGATAGTAATCTCCGGCAGAGAGGTAATGGATGGGAAGCTGGTCGCTGTCCAGATAGTGTTCCACATAGTAGTCCAGATCGTTGATCTGCTGATAGCCCAGATAGGCCACGGCGTAGTATTGCCCCTCTGCAAAGGGGATATCGTCCCGTTTGCCGGCCTGGGGCTGTGGGGCGCATCCTGCCAGCAAACTCCCGCAGACCAGCAGCGTCAGGGCGCAAGAAAGAATTCTTTTCATCATGCACCTCACGATCCACTTCAGATCCTGCCGTACAAAAGAATCCTCGGTGATACGACATCCGTTATGCCTATATCATAGCAGAGAAGCCGACAAAAAGAAACGACAAGTTTTCACCTTTACCGTTTGCTCAGCTTGAGGACCAGCGCGGTGCGGTCGTCCGCCCCGCCGGCCTGTTTGTCGCTCTCGTCGATCAGCTCCTGGGCCAGTTCCCGGGGGCTCTGGCCGTCAAAAGCGGCCAGCTTGTCCCGCACCCATTGGTCGCCCTCGCCCCCCGTCACTCCGTCGGTGACCAGCAGCACGCAGTCTCCCGCCTCCAGTTTCAGGTGGGTCATGTCAGGAGCGCCGCCCTCGCCCCCCGCCAGTCCGGCAGGGAGGGCGCAGCCGGTGACCCGGCTGACGGCGGCGCCCTTCTTGACGTAGCTGGGGGCCGCGCCGTATTTGTAGATATCGCCCTCGCCGGTGAAGAGGTCCACCCGCAAAAGGTCGATGGTGGTGAAGCCGATCTCCTCCTCCCCCCTCAGTGCCAGTGCGGCGCTGAGGGTCCGCAGAGCGTTTTCCGGCCGCACCCCGGCCCGGAGAAACTGCTCCAGCAGCCGCACCGCCAAAGAACTCTCCCGCTCGGCCAGACGGCCGGAACCCATACCGTCGCACAGCAGCACATAGAGGGCACCGTCGTCGTGCTTGAACCAGGCTCCCGTGTCTCCAGACACGGTCTGCCCGTCCTTTTTCCGGGCGGCCACTCCGGCTACCGCCATCAGCGGCTCGCTCTGCACCAGGACCAGCTTGTCCCGCCTGCTCTGTTCCACCAGGCGCAGAGGGAAGTTCATCAGTTGGGACAGCTTTTCTACCTGACTGTTCTGCCGCAGGGGGGACAAGCCCGCGCCCTCCAGCTCCAGCCGCAGGTGGCCCGCCTCGTCGTAGTAGACTGCCAGTTCGCACTCCACCCCCTGGGCGGTGAGATACTGCCGCAGCCGCTTTTCCCGCACCGGGTCGGGGACCAGTTCGGCGCTCAGCTCCGCTGCCGCAGTACCCAACACCTCGGCCAGTTCGCCGTATTGCCGGCATACCGCTGCCCGATTCTCCTTCAGACGGTTCTGATACTGCCGCCGGCAGAGCAGCCCGGCCAGTTCCTCATTGACGGCCGACAGGAATGGCTCGAACTTCATGCACCGATTGGAGAAGTAGGCGGGGAAGTCCCCGCCTTCACCCCTGCCGCGCTCCAGCATGGCGGGCAGGGCGTCGTTGAGGGCGTTGTAGGTGGACACATAGTCCCGCTGCCAGCAGGCTGTCTGAAGGGGGCAGCGTTTGCATACCCTGGTCGCCGCCCGGTCAAAGACCGAGGCGGCGTCGTTGTCGTTGGGCTGATTGATGCGCAGGGTACCCCGCATGGATTCATAGAGGCTTTTGAAGGCCGCCGCCGTATCCTCCATCCGGCCCTTTACATAGGCCATAGCCCGTTCCTGGGTGGCGTGCTTCGGTTCCCGCGCCACCAGGGCCCCCACCTGCCGCAACAGCTTGTCCGGCAGCAGAAGAAAGACCACCGAGGCGGCAAATACTTCATAGAGCAGGGGGATGTGCAGCCCGTCCTTCCAGGTCCACAGTACCGCCAGGGCATTGGACAGCACATAGGCCAGGGTGGTCGCCAGCTTGCCCTGCCGGTGGAACACGCCGGACATGACCCCGGACAGGGCGTAGGCCATCGCGTAGAAAGGCATCCCTCCGGTGGACAAGTCCATACCGAGCCCCACCGCGATCCCGGCGGTGGCCCCTGCACTGACCCCTCCTTTGTAAGCCACCGCCATCACCGCCACCGCGGCGGCAAAACGACCGATGGACAGATCCCCCAGCAGGGTCAGCTTGGACAGGGTGAGCAGCAGGGTACCCAACAGCAGCAGCAGGCTGATGGTCTGCCGGGCGGTCAATCCCTCCTCCTCCCGCTTTTCGGTCCAGGGGGTGAAGGCAATGCGGTAGAAGTAAACCGACGCCCCGCACAGCAGCAGCTCAGTGCCGAAGAAGATTAGGCTCTCCGGCGTCCAGCCCTGGTCGGACAGATAGATGAAGCCGGTGACCCCGTCAATGGCCGCGGCGGCCAGAGGCATGAACCAGCTCTTCCGGTAAGTGCCTATATCAAAAAAGGCAAAGGCCACCGAAAAGACCAGCACACAGGCTGCCGCGTACCGCAGCCCCTCCACAAAGCCTTCCATAGTCAGGTAGCCGAAGCAGGCCCCCAACAGGGCGCAGAAGCCATCCAGTCCCGAGCCGGAGGCCCCTACCAGGCCCAGTCCAAACGGGGCGTATCCGCCAAAAATTTCCGCGCCAGCCAGCAGGGCTCCCAGCAGAAAGCGAATGACACACTCGGCCAGACGTACCAGCGCCGGAGCACGGAATACCACCTTTCCCGTCTCCCGGGCCTCCTCCCGCAGCCGCGCCGCCTTGGTTTTCAG
>NZ_CALWOJ010000005.1 GCF_944383115.1 uncultured Flavonifractor sp.
GCTGTTTACCCTGATCGACCAACTGTAAAGCAGGAGCGTGTCCTATGCCTGAAGCACAAAAGATCCCATTTTTAAAATTGTTTTCCGCCTGGCGGCCTGGTCCGGAGCTGACCGCGATGACGAAGGACTATCTGGTGATCCGGGCGGTTATTGATAAGCATACCCGGTCCATCAAGGCCCAGGTAGAGTGTGCCGCGCCTCCGGCAGAGGAGCTGCGCCGTCAGATCGAGCGCAGCATCGCTCTGGCCTACCGGGTGGAGCAGGTGGTACTGGAGGTCACGGCGCAGCCGGTTGACACGCCAGTTCCTGCGCCGGCGCCGGAAGTCGCGGAGTCTGCGCCTGCGGTGCAGCCTGAGACACCGCCGGCGGCGGAGGATGAGGCTACTGCCGCTTTCCGGCGCACCGAGGAGATCCGCCGTCAGGCCCTGTCCAAGCTGAAAGTCGTACGCCCGGCAGGGAAGAGCCAGGCCAAAGAGACGACGGACAAGCTGATTTTCGGCCGCCACCCCATCAAGAAGGAACCTGTCCCAATGGGCAGCCTGGATCTGGACATGGGTTCCGTTATCGTGGAGGGCGACGTGTTCGCCATCGACCACCGGGAACTGAAGAAGCGGAAGGCCTGGGTGGTGTCCTTTGATGTGACCGACTACACCGGAGCGGTACGGGTGAACAAATTCTTCAATGGGGATGAAGGCAAGGCTTTGGTGGAGGGTGTAAAGAAGGGGCAGCACCTTTACATCCAGGGCAAGCTGAACATTGACCGGTTCACCGGCGATATGGTGCTGGAGCCCTATGCCGTCATGGAGGGCAAGCGCATCTCCCGAGAAGATAATGCGCCTGAGAAGCGGGTGGAACTCCATCTCCATACCAATATGTCGGCAATGGATGCTCTCACCGCCGTAGGATCAAAAATGGATTCCCCCATTGGTGTGGACAAGAACGTGGTGAAGCGGGCGGAGCGGTGGGGCCACCGGGCCATCGCCATCACCGACCACGGCGTGGCCCATTCCTTCCCCAACGCCTGGCACTCCGCCAAGAAGATCAAGATCCTCTATGGTGTGGAGGCATACTTCATTAACGACGTGGATGACCGTGTGGTGGTCCACGGTGACAAGGATCAGGACTTTGCGCAGGATATCGTCTGCTTTGATATCGAGACCACCGGCCTGGACAAGCGCACCGAGGCTATCACCGAGATCGGCGCCGTGGTGCTGCGGAACGGGGAAGTGGTGGAGCAGTTCTCCACCTTTGCCGACCCCGGCAGGCCCCTGACCCGGGAGATCACCCAGCTCACCGGTATCACGGATGAGATGCTGAAGGGGGCCCCCTCCCAGGAGGAGGCGGTCAACGCCTTCCTGGACTTTGTGGGGGACCGTCCTCTGGCCGCTCACAATGCCGAGTTCGACATGGGCTTCATCGGAGAGGCCTGCCGCCGCATGGGGCGGCCCTTCGAGAATACCTCTCTGGACAGCCTGATCCTGGCCCAAAACCTGCTGCCCGACCTGGGCAAGTACAAGCTGGATATTGTGGCGGCCCATCTGAACCTGCCCGCGTTCAACCACCACCGGGCCTACGACGATGCGGCCACGGTGGGTTATATGCTGGTGCCCTTCTTCCGAATGCTGGCCGACCTGGGGGTTCACACCCTCCAACAGATCAACCCGGCCATGTCCAAGCTGCGCTCCGGCGGCAAGGCCAAACGGCAGCCCAAGCACCTGATCGTACTGGCGAAAAATCAGCTGGGCCTGCGGAACCTCTATCAGCTGATCTCCGCCTCCTACCTGGATCACTTTAAGCGGTACCCCATCATGCCCAAGAGTCTCATCAACCAGCACCGGGAGGGGCTTATCATCGGCTCGGCCTGCGAGGCGGGAGAGCTGTTCCAGGCCATCGTCAAGCGGAAGGAGTGGAATGAACTCAAGCGCATTGCCTCCTGGTACGATTTCCTGGAGATCCAGCCCCTGTGCAACAACGCCTTTATGCTCCGCAAGGGCATGGTGAAGAGCCAGGAGGAGCTGCGGGACTTTAACCGTACCGTGGTGGCCCTGGGCGAAGCACTGGACAAGCCGGTGTGCGCCACCGGCGACGTCCACTTTTTGGACCCGGAGGACGAGATCTACCGCCACATCCTGCTGGCCTCCAAGGGCTTTGACGACGCCGACTCGCCCCTGCCCCTCTATTTCAAGACCACCCAGGAGATGCTGGATGAGTTTTCCTACCTGGGCAAGGACAAGGCCTATGAGGTGGTGGTGCGCAACACCAATCTGGTGGCCGACTGGTGCGAGGACGTGGTGCCGCTGCCCAAAGGCCTGTTTGCCCCCAAGATCGAGAACTCCGCCGAGGAGCTGACCCGGCTGGTATGGGATAAGGCGAAAGCCCTTTACGGCGAAGAACCGCCCCAGATCGTGGTGGACCGGATCAACGCCGAGCTGGGGGACATTATCAAGTGCAAATACGACGTGATCTATATGTCGGCCCAGAAGCTGGTGCAGGACTCCCTGGACCACGGCTATCTGGTTGGCTCCCGTGGTTCGGTGGGTTCCTCTCTGGTGGCTTTCATGTCGGGCATCACCGAGGTAAACTCCCTGCCGCCCCACTACCGCTGTCCCAAGTGCAAGCACTCCGACTTTGACGCGGCCAAGGAGGGGGGCTGGGGCTGCGGCGCTGATATGCCGGACGCCAACTGTCCGGTGTGCGGCACTCCCTATGACAAGGACGGCTTCAACATTCCCTTTGAGACCTTCCTGGGCTTCGGCGGCGACAAGGTGCCCGATATCGACCTGAACTTCTCCGGCGAGTACCAGTCCAGCGCCCACCGCTATACCTTTGAGCTGTTTGGTCAGACACATGTGTTCCGGGCGGGCACCATCGGTACGGTAAAAGATAAGATTGCCTTTGGCTATGTGAAGCACTACCTGGACGACCACGGTCTTCACGGTACCCGGGCGGAGGAGAACCGGCTGTCATTAGGGTGCAGCGGGGTCAAGCGTACCACCGGCCAGCACCCCGGCGGCATGGTGGTCATCCCGCAGAACCGGGAAATCTACGACTTCTGCCCGGTACAGCATCCTGCCGACGACCCGGACAGCGACATCATTACCACCCATTTTGAATACCATTCTATGGAGTCCAACCTGCTGAAGTTGGATATGCTGGGCCACGATGATCCCACCATGATCCGTATGCTCCAGGATCTGACGGGGGTGGACCCTCAGAAGATCCCTCTGGACGACAAGGACACCATGAGCATCTTCACCTCCTCCAAGGTGCTGGGCTTTGAGGACGACCCCATCCTGGGCCCCACCGGGGCCGTGGCCATTCCTGAGTTCAACACCAAGTTTACCCGGGGAATGCTCATGGACACCCAGCCCCACCAGTTTGATATCCTGCTGCGCCTGTCCGGCTTCTCCCACGGCACCGACGTGTGGCTGGGCAATGCCCGGGACCTGATCGTGGATCAGGGTATCCCTGTTGGCCAGGCCATCGGCTGCCGCGACGATATCATGATCTTCCTCATCTCCTGCGGCATGCCGGAGAAGCGTTCTTTCAAGATCATGGAGGCGGTGCGAAAGGGCAAGGGCCTGCCTGAAGGGGCGGAAGAGGAGATGAAGGCCGCCGGTGTGCCCGACTGGTACATCGGTTCCTGTAAGAAGATCAAGTATCTGTTCCCCAAGGCCCATGCCGTGGCCTATGTTATGATGGCCTTCCGTATTGCCTGGTTCAAGGTCCACCACCCCCTGGCCTTCTACGCCGCCTTCTTCTCCATCCGGGCTAAGGCCTTCGACGCCACCTGTATGTGCATGGGCATGGATGTGTGCAAGGCCAAGATGAAGGAGATCGAGAGCAAGGAAAAGCCAACCCCGGTGGAGGAGGACATTCTGGTTACCCTGGAAGTAGTGTATGAGTTCTATCTCCGGGGCTTTACCTTTGAGCATATGGATCTGTATCGCTCCCACGCCGTCAACTTCCTGCCCGATATGGAGAAGGGGACCTTGCTGCCACCTTTTACCTCCATCCCCGGCCTGGGTGAGACGGCGGCCCTGTCCATTATGGAGCAGCGGCAGGGCAAGCGGTTCATCTCCATCGAGGAATTCTCCGCCGCCTGCCCCAAGGTGTCCAAGACCCACATTGAGCAACTCAAAGCGGTGGGCGCCCTGGACGGTATGCCCGATACCAGTCAGATTACACTGTTTGACGGCTTCTAAGGGAGGGCATACCGTCCTCCCGCCGCTTTTTAGAAATGATATATTGTCTCCTTTTGTGGACTTGTATTTTGCCTAGGAAAATGATACCATAAACCCATCCTATTACATAAATGAGGTGTGTGACCATGTTGGATCAAAAGGTTGCTGAGCTGCTGAATGTACAGGTGAATAAGGAATTCTATTCCGCCTACCTCTATCTGGACTTTTCCATCTACTATGACGAGATCGGACTGGACGGCTTCTCCAACTGGTACAAGGTACAGGCCCAGGAGGAGCGGGATCACGCCATGCTCTTCCTCCAATACCTGCAGAACAACGGCTGCAAGGTCACTCTGGACACCATCCAGAAGCCGGATAAGGAACTCAAGGATAAGCTGGAGGTGCTGGAGTTCGGCCTGGAGCATGAGCGCTATGTTACCGGTCTGATCTACAACATTTATGAGGCTGCTCAGGCCGCCAAGGATTTCCGCACCACGCAGTTCCTAGACTGGTTTGTCAAGGAGCAGGGCGAGGAGGAAAAGAACGCCGAGGACATGATCAAAAAGATGAAGCTCTTTGGAGATGACGCCAAGGGCTTGTATATGCTTAACAGTGAAATGGCTGCCCGGGTCTACAGTGCCCCCAGTCTGGTTCTTTAAGCGATTGAAGCGGGCAGCCCCCTGGGGGCTGCCCGTATTTTATTCGGTTCGCACTTGACAAAATTGGGATGCTATAGTATATTAGCGTGGTAAAGCAATAAAGCAAAGGGCGTGATCCAATGAAATTCAACAGTAACACCCCCGAGGGTACCCGGGACCGGCTGTTTGCTGAGTGCCAGGAGAGGCGGCAGGTTCAGGCCAAGCTGACCCGCCTGTTCCGCCAGCGGGGCTTTCTGGAGGTCTCCACCCCAGAGACGGAGTTTTACGACCTGTTTGTCCGGTCGGGCAGCGCCATCCCCCAGGAGCGTATGATTAAGGTGGGGGATCCCAGCGGCAGGTTCTGCGTCATGCGGCCCGATTCCACCACACCCATCGCTCGGGTGGCGGCTACCAAGCTGAAGGCAGTTGCCATGCCCCAGCGGTTGTACTACGATCAGACGGTGTATCGCGCCAATCCGGCTCACAACGGCGGCAGCCGGGAGATCCCGCAGTGCGGAGTGGAACTCATCGGTGCGAAAGGAAAGAAAGCGGACGTGGAGATCATCGTCACCGCCATCGACGCACTGCGCAGCTGCGGGGCGCCCAAATTCCATGTGGAACTGGGCCATGCCGGGTATTTCCGGGAACTGGCCGGCAGACTGGAGCTGGAGGATTCCGCCGTGGAGGAGATCCGGGCTCTGATCGAGGGGAAAAACTTCGCGGCTTTGAAAGATTTCCTGGAACCCTGGAAGGGTGATTCGGCTTGTGCCGCACTGGAACAGCTCAGCCGTCTGTTTGGCGGGCCTGAAGTATTGACGCAGGCGGAGAAGCTGGCGGGCAAGACCCCGGCGGTAGATTACCTTTCAGAGTTGTACGATGAGCTGTCCGCTGCGGGGTATGGGGCCTATGTCCGTTTTGACCTGGGCATGGTACACCAGATCGACTATTATACCGGCGTGGTATTCCGGGGCTATGTGGAGGGCGCGGGTGACGCCGTCCTCTCCGGCGGTCGGTACGACAACCTGGTAGGGGTCTTTGGCCGGGAGGCCCAGGCCACCGGTTTCGCGGTGGACGTGGATGCGGTGGCCCGCACTTTACCCGATCTGGCGCCGCCGGTGCTGCGCACCATTGTACATTACGAGCCTGGCTATTTGGCCCAGGCCCTGGAGGCGGTAGATGGGCGGCCTGCCGGAACCAGCGAGCTATCCCCCTGCCGGACGCTGGAGTCCACCCTGAATCTGGCCCGGGATAAAGGAGCGGAGACCGTACTGGTCTTTGACAAGGACGGAGAAAGGACGGTGGAGGTATGAGTGAGCGGTTGAGGATCGCCATTACCAAAGGCCGTCTGCTGGATCAAAGTATGGAACTCTTTGAAGGGGCCGGGCTGGATTGTTCCCCCATCCGGAATCCGGGGCGGAGGCTGGTCCACTGTGTCCCCAACTATCCTCTGGACGCGGTGCTTGCCAAGGCGCCCGATGTCATCACCTATGTGGAGCATGGGGTGTGCGACCTGGGTATCGTAGGCAAGGATACCATTTTGGAAAAAGGCGGCAGCTTCTATGAGGTGCTGGATCTGGGCTTTGGAAAGTGTCGGTTTGCACTGGCAGTCCGGCAGGGCAGCGATTTCTACGGCACTTATAAGACCCGCCGCATTGCCTCCAAGTATCCGGAGGTGACACGAACCTTCTTTGCCCAGAAGGGTATGGATGTGGACATTATCAAGATCGAGGGCAGCGTGGAGCTGGCGCCCATCCTGGATCTGGCCGACGCCATCGTGGACATTGTGGAGACGGGGGCTACCTTGAAAGCCAACGGCCTGGTGCCTATCGAAGATGTGGCGCCGGTGTCAGCCCGACTGATCGTAAACACCGCCAGCATGAAACTGTACAAAAGTCAAATCGAAGATTTTATTGCCCGTTGTGAGGGAGAATTGGAGAAGCGGACATGATTCAGATCGTAAAAGCAGATGGCACCGCCGAAAAAGCGGTCATGGCCGCCATGAAGGCCCGGGCAGCCCAGGCCAACCAGGCGATTGACGCGGCGGCAGCCGAGATCATGGAGACCGTCCGGGAAAAGGGCTTTGCGGCGGTGCGGGAGTATTCCCTCCGCTTTGACAAAGCTGAACCCAGGGAGATCGCCCGTGCGGAACTTCAGGCGGCCTATGACCGCTGCCCGGCGGACCTGATTTCTGCATTGGAGCGGGCGGCAGCCAACATCCGGGATTACAACGAGAAACTGCTCATTCGCTCCCAGGAGTGGATCTCCCCCGACGGAGGCGTGGTGGGCCGGGTGATCCGGGGACTGACCCGGGTGGGTATCTATGTTCCTGGCGGTACGGCGGCCTATCCCAGCAGCGTGCTGATGAATGCGGTACCCGCCAAGGTAGCAGGGGTGGAAGAGATTATCATGGTGACTCCTCCCACCGAGAACCTGAACGACGCAGTGCTGGCCGCTGCCCAGATTGCCGGGGTGGACCGGGTGATCGCTGTGGGCGGCGCTCAGGCGGTGGCCGCCCTGACCTACGGGGCGGGCTTCATTCCCCGGGTGGATAAGCTGGTTGGCCCCGGCAACGCCTTTGTGGCCTCAGCCAAGCGGCAGGCCTACGGGAAGCTGGATATCGACATGGTAGCCGGCCCTTCCGAGGTGCTGGTCATTGCCGACGGCAAAGCCAATCCCAAATTTGTGGCCGCCGACCTGCTGAGCCAGGCGGAGCACGACAAGCTGGCTTCCGCCGTACTGCTCACCGATTCTATGGAAGTGGCCCAGGCGGTAGATGAGGAGATCATCCGCCAGACCGGGTACCTCAGCCGCTCTGAGATCATGGAGTGTTCCCTGCGGGACTTCGGCTGTGCCATCGTGTGCAGCAGTCTCAATGACTGCGCCGCTCTGGCCAACGAGATCGCCCCGGAACACCTGGAGATCGTCACGGAGGACCCCCGAGCCCTGCTGCCAGCCATCAAGAACGCCGGGGCAGTGTTCCTGGGCGCCTGGTCTCCGGAACCTCTGGGGGACTACCTGGCCGGACCGGACCATGTGCTGCCTACCAGCGGCACCGCCCGGTTCTTCTCACCCCTCAGCGTGGACAGTTTCTTAAAGACCATGAGTATCATCCAGTACGATCAGGCCAGCCTGGCCCCCATCCAGAGCCAGATCATCACCCTGGCCGAGAGCGAAAAGCTCACCGCTCACGCCAATTCCATCCGTGTGCGGTTTGAGTAAAGGAGAATGACGATGAGAACAGCACAACTGACCCGAACCACGAAAGAGACAGACATCCGCCTTGCCCTTTCTCTGGAGGGCGGCCCGGTGGAGATCCATACCGGCATTGGCTTTTTCGATCATATGCTTACCGCATTTGCTTTTTATGGCGGGCTGGGTTTGCAAATTGATGCAAAGGGCGACCTGGAAGTGGACGGCCACCACACGGTGGAGGACGTGGGTATCGTGCTGGGCCAGGCCATACGGCAGGCGCTGGGGGATCGGAAGGGCATCCGCCGGTTTGCCTCCGCCTTTATTCCTATGGACGAGGCGTTGTGCTTTACAGCCCTGGATTTCTCCAACCGCCCCTTCCTGGCCTTTGATGCTGAGATGCCCCAGCCCATGATTGGGACCTATGATTCCTGCCTCACCGAAGAATTCATGCGGGCATTTGCAGTGAACAGTGGCTTAACTTTACATATGAAGTGCCACTATGGAAAGAACGCCCACCACATCACCGAGGCTCTGTTCAAGTCCCTGGGTGTGGCGGTCAAAGAGGCCGTTCAGATCACCGGCGCCGGGGTCACTTCCACCAAGGGGGTGCTGTGATGGGCTATACCGCCGTTGTGGATTACGGTGTGGGGAACCTGAAAAGCGTTACCAATGCGATGAACTATTTGGGGCTGCGGACCTGCATCACCAGCGAGGCAAAAGAGCTGGAATGTGCGGATGCCATTATTCTGCCTGGTGTAGGGGCCTTTCCAGACGCAGCGGAGAAATTGCGTGCCACCGGTTTGGAGCAGACGCTCATGGCACAGGCGGAGCGAAAACCTATCCTGGGCATCTGCCTGGGAATGCAGATGCTCTTTGACCGGGGCGAAGAGGTGCGGGAGTGTAAAGGACTTGGCCTTGTATCGGGCTGTGTCCGTAAGATTAAGACCAACCTCAAGCTGCCCCACATTGGCTGGAACAGCCTGCGTTATCCCAACCCGTCACCCCTGTTTGCGGGAGTGGAGGAGGGGAGCTATGTCTATTTCGTCCACTCTTTCTGCGGTGTGGCCACTGACCAGAGTACCGTCATTGGGGCCACCGACTACGGTACCCCGGTGGTGGCGGCGGTGCAGAAGGGCAACGTGTACGGCTGCCAGTTCCACCCGGAGAAGAGCGGCGAGGTGGGCCTGCAGATCCTGAAAAACTTCGGAGGGCTGAACAGATGATCTTATTTCCCGCCATTGACTTGAAAGATGGTAAGGCTGTCCGCCTTTACAAAGGAGATTTCGCAACGGCTCACCAGGTGTCGGACGATCCTCTTGCCACCGCAAAGGCCTTTTATGACGCCGGGGCCCGCCATATCCATATGGTGGACCTGGACGGAGCCCGCAGTGGAGCCCGGCAGAACGGCGCCATCGTGCGGGCGGTGGCCCAGAACTCCGGCCTGAAGGTGGAGCTGGGGGGCGGTATCCGCTCTATGGCCGACCTGGAGGAGGTCTTTGCCCTGGGAGTTTGGCGGTGCGTGATCGGTTCTGCCGCCGTTAGCCATCCGGAGTTTGTAAAAGAGGCGGTTGCCAAGTATGGCGAGCGTATCGCTGTGGGCATTGATACAATGGACGGTATTGTCAAGACCGCCGGGTGGGAGCAGTCCTCCGGACTTAACTACCTGGACTTTGCCAAGACCATGGAAGCAATGGGTGTAAGGACCATTATCTTTACAGATATCGCCACCGACGGGATGCTGTCCGGCCCTTCCTTTGACCGGCTGGTCGTGCTGCAAGAGGCGGTAAGCTGTCAGATCGTGGCCTCCGGCGGGGTATCCTCCAATGATGATCTGTCCAGCCTGAACAACATGGGCCTGTACGGGGCCATCATCGGCAAGGCTTACTATGCCGGAACGGTGGATCTGGCGCAAGCGGTAAAGGAGGCGGGGGAGCAGTGTTAGCCAAACGGATCATTCCCTGCCTGGACGTGCGGGACGGCCGGGTGGTGAAGGGGGTCAACTTCGTCAACATCCGGGACGCCGGCGACCCGGTGCAGCTGGCCAAATATTACTCCGATCAGGGCGCCGACGAGATCGTCTTTCTGGATATCACCGCCACCAGCGACGCACGGGACACCGTGGCTGACGTGGTGGAACGCACCGCCGCCCAGGTTTTTGTGCCTCTGACGGTTGGGGGCGGTATCCGCACCCTGGAGGACTTCCAGCGGCTGCTGCGGGCGGGGGCGGATAAGATTTCGGTCAACTCCGCCGCCGTGGCTCGGCCGGAGCTGATCTCTGAGGCGGCGGAGCGGTTCGGTTCCCAGTGCGTGGTGCTGGCGGTGGATGCCCGGTCCCGGGGAGACGGCACTTGGGAGGTGGTGGTGGCCGGAGGACGCAAGCCCACCGGCATGGACCTCATTGAATGGGTGAAACGGGGAGAGGCCCTGGGGGCGGGAGAGATCCTGCTCACCTCTATGGATGCCGACGGTACCAAGGCGGGCTTCGACCTCAGCATGACGAAAGCGGTTACTGATGCAGTGTCCATCCCGGTCATTGCCTCCGGCGGCTGCGGCAGCCTGGCCCATTTTGCGGAAGTTTTTGAAAAGACGGGGTGCGACGCGGTTCTGGCGGCCTCTCTGTTCCACTTTGGGGAGTTGACAGTACCCCAGGTAAAGGCGTATCTTACAACCAGACAGATCCCGGTGCGATAATTCACACAAGGGGGAAGATGGTATGCTGGATAACATTTTTGATCTGGTGTCCGATCTGATCGGAGAAAACAATGTCAATCAGTTGACTGGAAGACGACTGCCGGGTGGGAACCAGATGCGGAAACCGGCCAAACAGAGACCGGCGGCCAACCGGCCTGTGCCTCGTGCATCGGTGGAACAGACCAAGCTGACCGCCCGCCGGGACCGGCGTGGCGGCGAAGATCCCTGGGACTGGAAAGAGGAGAAGCCGCCCTGGGAATTTTGAGGTGAATGTCATGTTTGATCTGGATCAGTTGTTCCAGAAGTCCGATTTGATCCCCGTCATCATTCAGGACGCGGAGACCAAAGACATTTTGATGCTGGGCTTTACCAACAAGGAGGCGGTGGAGCTGACCTTAAAGACCAAAACCGCCTGGTTCTGGTCACGCAGCCGTCAGAAGCTGTGGAACAAGGGGGAAAGCTCCGGCCATTTCCTCCATGTGAGGAAGGTGGTCACTGACTGCGATACCGATACCCTGCTCTATCTCTGCACGCCGGAGGGACCCACCTGCCACACCGGGGAGAGGAGCTGCTTTTTCAACACGATTTGGGAGGAAGAGTCATGAGCGATACCATTTTGCAGGATCTGTACCAGGTGGTGCTGGGCCGCAAGAGCGATCCCCAGGAGGGGTCATACACCTGCTATCTGTTTGATAAGGGCCTGGACAAGATCCTGAAGAAAGTGGGGGAGGAATGCTCCGAGACCATCATTGCCGCAAAGAACGGCAAGCAGGAGGAAACGGTAGGGGAGATCTCCGATCTGATCTACCACCTGATGGTACTTATGGCCGCACAGGACATCCCCCTGGACGCAGTGCTGGCCGAACTGGAGCGCCGCAGCCACAAGATCGGAAACCTGAAGCAGATGAAAGTGGTGGATCACGAGACATAACGGGAAGATTACAGGTGGTCACAGGTTGCCCCTATAAAGAGAACCGGGTCCCGAAGGACCCGGCTCTTATTTTGTGCGTTCATAGGGACTGCTGATGTTGGTGCGGCCAAGGATATAGTCGGTGGAGGTGTGATAGAAGTCGGCCAGCGCAATCAGATGAACAACCGGAATGGTCTGGAATCCCCGTTCATAGCGGGAGTACACTGTCTGGCTAATGCCAAGCACCTCGGCAATGTCCTTTTGGTACAGATCCCTGTCCTCCCGCAGATCACGCAGCCGCTGAAAATACATGGCTTAGCCTCCTTGTAATAGTACTTATGAATACTATTGACAATACAACAGGTTCTGAGTAGAATGTTTAATACAGTACTTATAAGTACTATATAGGAGGGCATAATGGAACTATATCAGGAAATACTGGCTCACATCTTACAGAACATGACCATGTGTATATCCTTTCCAGAACTAAAATGCGACATTGGCGCACTGATAGAACGGGAATGTTATCAGGCCTTACAAAAAATCCAGGCAATCCTGAAGGACGATTGCCTGGATGCTGCTAAATGTTTTCAAAAAATTGAAGAAATCGTGTGTGTATTTGAGAATTTAGGTAGTGGTTGCGGTATCAGACACGATTTTGGATGAAAGATATGGCATTGATTTTTTGGAGGGGCACATATGGTACGCCCCTCCCCTATTTCTGCCCATAGGTGACGAACAGCGTATACAGCCGGCTGATGGTGTTCCAGCTGTCCTGGTCCAGTACACCAGTCTGAGGCCGTCCGTCCAGCTGCTGGACCCAACGGATGTTGTGTTCGGTAGCGGCGTCGTTGTAGCCGGTGACCTGTCCGGACTGAATGCCGTCCAGCAGCCGTGCCAGACCGCGAAACATGGATTGCACGATATAGAGATGAACGCTGCCCTGGCCGGGTTGGACGGAAAAGTCGCAGTTGGGATAACCACGGCAGGGAAGCGGTCCTGCCAGCCGGGCTGTAGCCTGGAGATAGAGTGCGGTGATGGCCTCCCAGGTTGCCTGGTCCACCCGGCCGGTCACTGGAGGGAAGAACTCTCTCTGGAAGAGCATAACAGCTTCCAGGGTGCGCTCACCAAAGATGCCGTCCGGCGTCAGCCGAGGTAGAAAGTCGTACAGGAAGGACAACTCCCGCAGCATGGTTTGGAGACTGCGGACCGGCTGGCCGATGAGGCGGATCTGTTGCGGTATGATCATAGGGATACTCCTCTCTAATCGGCAGAGCCCAGGGTCAGGGGCTGGCCGGGATATTGAGTCAGACCGGTTGCCTGACTCTCAGGCAAGTCAGGGCGGAACTGCTCCGGGATTACGTTGGTATAGGTCTCCACTGTTTCCACAATGCCCGCATACATCCGATAAAGAACGGCCCAGGTTTGGGGACCCATGATGCCGTCCTGAGGCAGGCCGCTCATACGCTGTACGGCAATGACTGCGTTTTTGGTGGCAGGGCCGTAGATGCCGTCGATGGCCACCGAAGGGATGTTGCTGTAAAATTCCGCCACGACAGACAGAATGTACTGTATCACCTTGACCGGCTCCCCCCGGTTTCCCTCCCGCAGCACACTGGGGAAGGGCTGGCTGCCGCTGCCAGGGTAGTAGGTCTGGCCCTGGCTGATAAGTTCCGCCAGATCCAGCACCCCCACATAGAGGAATACCATCTTGTACCAGGTAGAGTTGCCCACAATACCGTCGGGCGTCAAGTCAAAGATCTCCTGGAATTTTTTGACCGCCGCCTCGGTGGCCGGACCGTAGACGCCGTCCACCGGATAGACTTTTGGAATGGCGGGATAGTCCCGGGAGATACGGTTGAGCATGACCTGAATGCGCTGGACCGCCTCGCCGGTGTCGCCGCGGCGGATGGGGTAGCCGGGATAGGAGTATCGGATGCCTTTTACCGGGGCGTTGGTGACCAACTCGATGTTGTCGCCGTAGTAGGAGCGGAGGATGGTCATGTAGTCTGCACCGTCCTCTGCCAGCGCCTGGCTGCCCCATTGGGACAAGCCGTCGCAGGTAACGGTGGTACCATTGCAGAATTTGGCAGCCAAGGGTTCCACAAAGCCGATGCGCCGTATGTAGGAGTTGAACATCTCATCCACCAGCTGGCTGATGTTTTCAAAGATGTTGCGCCCCTTGATGAACTTCTGATCATAGGCGGTGGAGGAGGTAATGTTAAAGGGGTAGCCCCGGCTGGGGTAGAACTCGGTATAGACCCGGTTGAGCGCGAAAGAGATGATGGCCAGGATGTTGGCCTGGAGCGCAGCTTTCTCCCAGGTGGGATAGATCTCGCTGGAGGCCACGTTTTTTACATACTCCGGAAAGGAGACGGTGACGTTTTCCGCGTTGGACCCGGGGGCGCCCAGATGGACGGTAATATACTGGGGCACATAGGGGGTAATGGGCAAAGTTTCCGGCATAATATCCCTCCTTTACAAGTTTTGGGGCGGGATGTTTACAGGATTTTCTGGAAGAAGGGCAGCCGTCTGTTCGGGCAGCGGGATCAGTTCCAGTTCCTGCAGCGTTTGAGTATTGGGGAAGATCTGGATATTTTCCACCACGAGAAGCTCATAGCCGGGGGCTTCCACCCAGATATCACATACGGCGAAAGGCTCGACAGTACCGGGAGATTCGCTGGCAGAGGGGTCGGGCGTCCCTACCCGAACGGGGGCGGTACGGCCATTGGCGTCGGTGACTCGAAGGGCCAGTAAGGCATGACGGCCTTCAGTGCCGCGCTGGGTAAAGGCTACCGTAGCGCCTATTACGGGAATCTGAGCCCGCGAAGTAAATACCCGGGTCAGAATGGTTCCTGTAGCAGCCAAGTTGCATTCCTCCTTTTCTATCCACTCTATGCCGCAAGCAGAGGAATTGTCCCGCAGGCGTTGACAGGGGGGCCAGTTTTGAGTAAACTGAATAAGAAAGATTTCCTCTGGAACGAGTGTGATGGAGCATGAGAAAGCAAAAGGTGTCCAGTGCGGTGATCCGGCGTCTGCCGCGCTATTACCGTCATTTGACAGATCTGCACCTGGCCGGGGTGGAGCGCATCTCATCCAGCGCCTTGGGCCGGTCTATGGGGCTGACTGCTTCCCAGATCCGGCAGGACTTGTCCTGCTTTGGTGAATTTGGCCAGCAGGGCTACGGCTATAACATAGAGAAATTGCGGGGAGAAGTTGCCGATATTTTGGGCATGAACCGTGGGCATACCGCAGTCATTCTGGGCGCGGGCAATCTGGGCCGCGCCCTGATGGAGAACTTTCATTTTGAGCGTTCCGGCGTGACTCTTGCCGCCGCCTTTGATGTGGCGCCTGAGATCGTGGGGCAGACTCGTTCCGGCATACCGGTTTATCATGTGGACCAGTTGGAGGAGTATCTGGCGGAGCATCCAGCCAGCATAGGGGTGCTGACTGTACCCCGCAGTGCGGCCAATACCACTGCGGGCCGCCTGGTCCGCGCAGGGGTACGGGGTATCTGGAATTTTACCAACAGCGAATTGACGGTGGAGGCGCCAGGCGTGGTCATTGAAGACGTCCACTTTGCCGACAGCCTTCTTGCCCTCAGTTATATGATTTCGGAGGATACATGAAAAAAGCAGCGGCAGTTTTGCTTGCCGGAGTGATCCTGGTGAGCTGTGGGGCGGTGGTGGCCGCCGATCCATCTTTGGTGTCCAGGAGTTATCTGGACGACACCTTTACCAATCAGGCCCTGGAGCAGGCAGAGCAGCGGGTGGAGGAACAGATGGCCTCCGCCTACAATCAGGCTCTGAATGAACTTAGCAGCAAACATTCGGGCTACCTGGCCCAGGCGGGCGGCACGTCCGGAATGAATGATCTGCGGTTCAAGAAGGGGGACGTGCTTACCCTCACGCCCGGTTCGGGGATCATGCTGCTGGCAGGCAGCGCCACCGCCTCGGGCGGCGTGCTGGTGGATGTAACAGCCGGCGGTACGGTTGCTTCAGGCGGCGCCCTGACGGCGCGTCATCGCTGCCTGGCCGGGGAGAGCGCCGCAGTAGCGGTAACTGTGACCTCGGACACTGCGGTGGTTTGTGTGGAGGGGAGTTATACGCTTTCCGCCAGCGGGAATGTGGATTATAATGCTATGGCGGACGGGCTTACCCAGATGGGACTTTTGAAGGGGACAGGCGCTACCTACGGTTCCGGCTATGAGTTGGAGCGTCAGCCGGTCCGGGTGGAAGGACTGGTCATGTTTATCCGTCTGTTGGGGGAGGAGCAGGCCGCTCTGTCCAGCACGGCGGTCAATCCCTTTGCCGACAGCCCCAGTTGGGCAGACCGCTATTTGGCGTACGCCTATGAAAAGGGGTATACCACCGGTATCGGCCAGAATGGAGCTGGGCAGATGATATTTGCTCCTAACAATACCATTACGGTAGGGGAGTATATGACGTTTGTACTGCGGGCTCTGGGCTACTCTGAGGCTGGAACCACTCCCGACTTCACCTGGCAGACGGCCATGGAGGCCGGGGTACGTCTGGGCGTGATTCGTCAGAGCGAACGTACCATGTTGGAGGCAGGTGGCTTCCTCAGGGCTCAGGTGGTGTATCTGTCCTGCTGTGCCCTCTCTGCTCCCGCTAAGAGCGGCGGCATCCTGCTGGACAAGACCGCGTCCGGCGGAGATATGGACAAAGCGGCCATGCAGACTGTGTTGAACACGGTATCTGCCTTGCGCCTGAATTAAACATGAGGAACCGCCGGTCGGTTGACCGGCGGTTCCTCATGTTTTAGAATTTTCTTGGTTCCCTCATAGCTCGCATAGCGTTTAGGATTGCGATCAAAGACACGCCTACATCAGCAAACGCCGCCTGCCACAGGTTGGCATGGCCCAGGGCGCTAAGGGTCAGCACCAGCAATTTGACTGCCAGGGCAAAAACGATATTCTGCCGTACAATGACCAGCGTACGCCGGGCAATGGCGATTGCATGGGCCAGCTTGGAAGGCTTGTCGTCCATCAATACGATATCCGCGGCCTCAATGGCGGCATCGGAGCCCAGGCCGCCCATTGCAATGCCGACGTCGGCACGGGCGAGGACAGGGGCATCGTTGATGCCGTCACCAACAAAAGCAAGCGACCCTTTGGGAGATACTTCTGCAAGCAGAGCCTCTACCCGTTCCACTTTATGGTTGGGAAGCAGTTGGGCATGGACCTCGTCTATCCCCAACTGGGCGGCAACTGCCTCTCCCACCGGTTGGGCATCGCCGGTGAGCATGACCGTTTTGCGGACACCAGCAGCTTTTAAAGCGGAAATAGCTTCCTTTGCATCTGGTTTTATCTGGTCGGAAATAACGATATGCCCCAAATAGTTGCCATCGGCAGCCACATGAACTGTGGTACCAACATGGTGGCAGGGATGCCAGGCCACGCCGATTTCCTCCATCAGTTTCTCGTTGCCGACACATACCAGTTTACCGTCTATCATTGCCCGGACGCCCCGTCCGGGCAATTCTTCTGCCTGCGTCACACGACTGCGATCAGGAAGCTGATCCCAAGCCTCCATCAGCGAATGTGCGATGGGATGATCCGAGACGGATTCTGCCAGTGCCGCCAGTTCCAGCAGATGTGCCTGGTCACAGTGATCAGGGTGAATGGCAGTGACGTTAAAAACGCCTTGTGTCAGCGTACCGGTTTTGTCGAACACGATGATCTCTGCCTTTGCCAGCACTTCCAGATAATTTCCGCCTTTCACCAGGATGCCGTCCCGGGAGGCACCGCCGATACCGCCGAAAAAGGACAGCGGCACGGAAATCACCAGCGCACAGGGACAGGATACCACCAGGAAATTGAGGGCCCGCTGGATGGAGTCCAGCCAACCAACAGGGGTGAATAGCGGAGGCAGGACGGCCAGTGCAACGGCAGCCAGCACGACGACAGGCGTATAATACCGGGCAAACCGGGTGATAAAATGTTCCGCTTTGGACTTCCTGCTGCTGGCGTTCTCCACCAGGTCCAAAATTCTGGATGCGGTGGATGAGGCATAGTTTTTTGTGACCTGTACCTTCAGCAACCCGGAGAGATTGACGCAACCGGAAACCACGTCGTCGCCGGGCTGAACCTGTCGGGGAAGCGATTCGCCGGTAAGAGCGGCGGTATCCAGGGCAGAAGTACCTTCCAATACCACACCATCCAGCGGGACGCGCTCTCCAGCTTTTATGACGATACTATCTCCAACTGCGACTTGCTCCGGGGATACCTGATGCAGCTGGCCGTCCGTGTCAACGTTGGCATAGTCAGGACGGATATCCATCAGTTGGGCAATGGATCGCCGGGAACGATCCACCGCGCAGTCCTGACACAGTTCGCCGATCTGATAGAAGAGCAGGACAAACACCGCCTCCGGATACTCTCCAATCATGAGTGCGCCCACAGTAGCCAGAGCCATCAGAAAGTTTTCGTCAAAGATTTCGCCGTGGACAATGTTGCGTACAGCCCGCCACAGCACGTCATACCCGATGATGAGGTAAGGAATGAGATAGGCCGCCAGCCGAAACGGAGCCGCAATAGGGAAAATAAAGGCAGCTACAAAAAGAACGGCAGTGACCAGAATGCGGATCAACGTTTGTTTTTGTTCCCGCTCCATGGTATTGTCCTCCTTATTCCATAATGTGATCCATACCCTGGCCCAGAATGGTGCGTACATGGCCGTCTGCCAGTGAGTAGAATACGGTTTTACCCTCCCGGCGATATTTAACCAGTTTGCTTTGCTTCAATGAACGCAGTTGATGAGAGATCGCCGACTGCGTCATGCCCAGCAGCTTGGCAATATCGCATACGCACATCTCCGACTCAAAAAGTACATACAAAATCTTGATGCGGGTGGAGTCCCCGAAGATCTTAAACAGCTCCGCCAGATCATAGAGGATCTCATCCTCCGGCATGGCGCGCTCCACCTGCTCCACGATCTCCTGATGAACGTGGCTGTAATCGCACCGCTCTACACCATTGCTGTCGGTCATGAATACCACCCTTTCTATAACATATGAATTATTGTTCATATATTATTATATACATAGAGCGCAGGATGTCAAGCGCAAAAACTTTTTTCTTGCCCCAGTGAGGCGTGGGAGGTATGATAAAGAAAAGGCCTCTTTGAGGCGGAAGGGAAGGATGGACATGCAGCGGGAGGACGGACGGATGGTGGGCCTGCGGGCTTTGGAGGTATGCCAGTATATGGTGCTGGCGGTGATGGATGAGAAGGGTTTGCCTTATTGTATGCCGTTAAACGGGGTTTTGGTGGGTGAGTCGGTTTACTTTCACAGCGCACAGCGGGGAGAGAAGTTGGCCTGCCTGCGCCTGCACCCGCAGGTATGCCTCACTGCCGTGGGTAACCAGCGGGTGGTACAGCAGGCGTATGAGACGGAGTTTACCAGCGCGGTGGCTCGGGGGATGGCGCATGAGGTGACGGACCTGGAAGAGCAGAAGGTGGCCTTGCGGGCGATCTGCCGCAAATATGCGCCGGACTATCCGGACCGGGTGGAGGAGGTCATTGAGAAGCACCTGCCCCGAACTGCCGTATGGCGGATTGACTTGGATACAGTCAGTGGACGGGAGCGGTTGTGCAGCCAGTAGGAGAGGCGTTCCGGGGTTCTGGGAGAGTTGAATCAAATCTTTTTGGGTTAGTTTGTGCGTCTGCCGTGGATACGGCAGGCGCACTTTTTTATGGTCATAAAGAAGGACGGGCCCTCATAGGTATGTTGCAGATACCAAAGAAGGATGTGACGACATGAGGGAACAAGGGGACGTGATGCGGTATTTACAGGCGGCTGCTCTGCTGCCGCCTCACCTGCGCCGCCGTGCCCAACAGGTGGACAAGGCTTATCAGGCGGTGGCGGAGGAGTTGCGTCTGCGGGCAGGACGCCCCATGACGGTGGTATGCCCGCAGGGGGAGCGACTGGTACCGGATGACGAGCCGGTACAGGCTGGAGATCTGAACCTAGTGGTGGAAATTGCCACCAGGGCATCCGCTCATACCGCTATGGAGCAGGTGCGCAGCGGTTACTTTACCGTATCTGGGGGACACCGCATCGGCATCTGCGGCAGCGCGGTAGTGAAAGACGGTGCAATTTTTAATCTGCGGCATCTGTCCTCACTGGCCATCCGTATTGCGCGGGAGGTGCTGGGGGCATCCGCCTCGGTGGCGGACAAGCTGTGGGAGGGAGATACCTTCCAGAGTACGCTGATCCTGTCACCACCGGGAGGTGGTAAGACTACCCTGCTGCGGGATTTGATCCGCCGTCTGTCCAACGGGACAGACCATCCTGCCTTGCGGGTAGGCGTGGCGGATGAGCGGGGAGAACTGGCCGCCATGTATCACGGTTTGCCGCAATTTGATGTGGGGCGGCAAACTGATGTAGTGGATGGTTGCCCCAAGGCGGCAGGGTTAATGATGCTGCTGCGGGGAATGAATCCCCAGGTACTGGCTGCTGATGAAATCACTGCCCCAGAGGACTGTGCCGCCTTGCTACTGGCGGCCAACTGCGGAGTGAGCCTGCTATGCACTGCCCATGCCGCAGGCCTGGACGATCTGAAGACAAGACCCATGTACCGCCCGCTGTTGGAAAACTGTTGTTTTAAAAGACTGGTGGTACTCACCCGGAGGGAAACCGGGCGGGACTGCCAGGTGACCAGGCTGTGATCCGGTTGATAGGGGCTCTGCTGACGGCGGGGGGCGGGGCCTTCCTGGGATTTGCCGCTGCCGGGCGGCTGAACCGTCGGGTCAATGTGCTTCGGCAGCTGGCCGGAGCAATGGAACAGATGGATCGCGAGATTGCTTTTCGGCTCACCCCCATGCCGGAGCTGATGGAGCGGTTGGCCAAAGAATACCCGTCGCCGGTGGGAGAACTGTTTGACCGCTGCCGCCGGGGTATGGAGGAATTGGGGGAGCATTCTTTGGCTGAGATCTGGAGATCGGCCCTGTCAGAGACGGCTCTGGATCTGGATGGCCGGGCGGCTGTCGTGTTGGATGAGCTGGGTGAAGTGCTGGGCCGATTTGAAGAGTCCGGTCTGCGCACCGCCTTGGAACATGCGGGAACAGAGTTGGCCAGAGAAGCTGAACTGGCCCGTGAGGATGGAGAAAAGCGGGGCAGGATGTACCGGGTATTGGGCTTTGCTTCCGGCGGACTGCTGGTGATCTTGCTGCTGTGAAGGAGCGAAGAAAATGGATGTGGATCTGATCTTTAAAATTGCCGCTATCGGAATTTTGGTGTCGGTTCTCAATCAGGTACTCTCCCGGTCTGGCCGGGATGAGCAGGCTACCATGACCACCCTGGCCGGGTTGGTAGTGGTCCTTATGATGGTAGTCCAGCAGATCAGCGGCCTGTTTACGCTGGTCAAGGATCTGTTTGGGCTGTAGCCGTGGAGACCATGCTGAAGGTTGGGGCGGTTGCAGTTATTGCCGCCCTGTGCGCGGTGATGATAAAGGGTACCGCCCGGCAGCTGGCTTTGGTCCTCTCTCTTGCCGCCGGGGCAATCATTCTGGGGCTTGCCCTGGGTGCGGTGGAAGATGTGGTGGCCATGGCCGAGGATTTACAGGACATGGCGGGCCTCTCTCCGGCGGTGGTGGCCCCCGTCATTAAGACGGTAGGTATTGCCATCCTGACTCATATTGCCGTCCAGGTATGTAAGGACGCGGGAGAGGGCGGGATTGCAGCCGTAACGGAGACCGCCGGCTCGGCCCTGGCCCTGTGTACCGCCCTGCCCCTGCTTCGGGCTGTCCTGGATACGATAGCGGCACTGCTGTAATGGAGAAAAGGGGAGACTACCAATGAGAAGATGGCTCGCAGTCTTTGCGGGAATGCTCCTGCTGCTGGCCTGGATAAGCGCCGCCTCGGCCAGTGAAGGAGTTCTGGACGCCCAGGCCGAGGCCCTCGATCTGGATGGACTGGAGAATGCTGGGGCAGAGTGGGTCCCCAACGCGGATCTGGCTGCGGGGCTGGACCTGGACGGCAGCATTGACCAGATCCTGGATACCGGCAGTGCCGAGATCGGTGGTGTGATCCGCAAGGCGCTGCGCAGCGGCGCTCTGCTGCTGGCTGTGGTGCTTTTTTGCTCTCTGGCGGAAGGAATGGGCGCAGGCCGGGGACCTATGGATGTGGTGGCGCTGGTAGGCGCCCTGGCGGTGACGGCGGTAGCCGCGGTGGACGCCAATTCTCTCATTGGCATGGGCAGGGAGGCCATTGACCACATGGAGGCTTTTTCCAAGCTGCTGCTGCCGGCGGTCACGGCGGCGGCCTCCGCTGCCGGATCACCAGGAGGCGCTGTAGCCAGGCAGCTGGCAACCATGTTGTTTTCCGATGTACTCATCACCTTGATCAATCGTGTGCTGCTGCCCCTGGTATACACTTACATCGCTGCCTGCGTGGCCTGGGCGGCGGTAGGCAACGAGGGCCTCAAGCGGATGGCCGCAACACTGAAATGGGCGGTGACCACGGTACTGACAGGGGTGCTGATTCTCTTTGTCACTTACTTGACCATTAGCGGAGTGATTGCGGGCACCACGGACGCTATGACCGTCAAGGCTGCCAAATTTACCATGTCCAGCATGGTACCTGTGGTGGGCGGCATCCTGTCTGATGCGGCGGAGACCGTACTGGCGGGCGCCGGAGTACTAAAGAATACGGTAGGTGTGTTCGGCATGTTGGTGGTGATTGGCATCTGCCTGGTGCCTTTCCTGCAACTGGGATTCCATTATTTGACTTATAAGGTGTCCTCGGCTCTGAGCGCCTCCCTGTCAGGCAGTCGGGTGGCTGCCCTCATAGATCAGATTGGGGGCGCCTTTGGGCTCATTCTGGGCATGACCGGCTCATGCGCACTGCTGCTGATGATCTCCATGGTTTCCGCCGTGTCTGTAGCTGGGGGGTAAAGGGATGGTAGAGTTATTGGGAAAATGGTTGATGGGAGTGACCTGTGCAGCCATGATTCTTGCCCTGGCGGAAGGACTTTCACCGGCAGGCGGACCTAAGCGAGCGGCTAGGTTGGCGGGCGGTTTGCTCCTGCTGCTGGCGGTAGTTAAACCATTGTTGGAACTGGATGGTTCTGCCCTTACCCGGGCCATGACGGAATACCGGATGGATGCGGAGTGGTCCGCCCGGGAGATGGAGGAGGAGAATAAAACCCTGATGATGGACATCATAGAAGCTCAGTCTGCCGCATATATTCAGGACAAGGCGGCAGCGTTGGGCATTGACTGCCAAGTGCAGGTTGAAGCTGACGAGGCGGCGGAGTACCCTGTCCCCAAGATCGTTACCATCACCGGCAATCTGACCAGGGAGGAGAAAGAGAAACTCACCAAACAAATTGAGACCGATTTTGCGATCCCGGCGGATCGGCAGTATTACGAAAGCGGGGGGACGGAATGAAACAGCGGGAGCCAGAGGCGGAGAAAATTATAATCCCATGGAAAGAACGTATCCACGCGTTGTTCCGGCGATATAAATACGCGCTGCTGGTAGTGGCAGCGGGAATCGCTATGATGGTACTGCCCGCTCTCACCGCATCGGAGCAGCAGGAGCCGCAGCAGCAGAGCGTCCAGGAGGTGGAATTTGAAACGAAGGAACTGGAGGGCCGGTTGGAGGAGGCGCTGGCCCAGATGGACGGGGTGGGTGAGGTTCAGGTGGTACTCACCCTGCGCAGCGGTCCCAGCCAGGTGCTGGCCCAGGATGTCAAGCATTCGGTACGGGAGGAGCAGAGCGAGTCCTCCCAGTCTACGGTGGTGATTTCCCGAGGATCAGGAAATCAGGAGCCGGTGGTCATCCAACAGCTTTCGCCCCAGTTTCAAGGGGCGCTTGTGATATGCTCTGGTGGTAACGACCCTTCGGTGCGTCTGCGGGTTGTGGAGGCGGTTGGTGCGCTTACCGGTTTGGGGGCCGATAAGATCTCAGTATCAAAAGGAAAGTGAGGCAGTATCAGTATGAATGTTTGGAAACGCAATGCGGTGGTGGCCGCAGTAGTACTTTTCGTGTGCGGAGCGGTGTATCTAAACTGGTCCTATCAGAAGGGAAAGACCGAAGAGGCAGGCAAGACGCTGGGAGAAGCGGAACTGGTATCCATGCAATCGGCGGACCCGCTGCTCAAGACCAGCCCGGCTCCGTCGACCGACCTGTCCGCGTCGCCGGCACCCAGTTCCAGCGGAAAAACGACCGGTTATTTTGATACGGCCCGGCTCAACCGTCAGCAGGCCCGGGACAGCGCCCTGTCCATCCTTCAGGAGGCTGCCGCCGATACCAACGCCACTGAGACCATGAAGGCCGAGACCGGTCAGGCCATCCAGACGCTGGCCGACTACACGGTGTCCGAGGCCCAGATCGAGAACCTGGTTACCGCGAAGGGATATGCCGATTGCGTAGCCTTTATCAGCGACGGCAGCATCAGCGTGGTGGTATCCGCAACAGAAGAGGGGCTTACTGACGCCGATGTAGCCCGCATTACCGAGATCGTCACCAATGAGACTGGCCTGGAGGCCAGCGATATCACCATCATCCAGGCGCAGCCCTAAGCCCGCTGGCCGCCATCAAAAATCAGTTGTATTTTTTCTGATTTGTGGTAAAATGGATCCATAGTACACAAAAGGAGCGTGACCGGTATGGGCGATGGAAAGGAATATATCTCCCGGCCTGACGAGCTGGGTAACATCCATATTTCGGAGGATGTCCTGGCTGTGATCGCGGCGGCGGCCGCCACCGAAGTGGAGGGCGTGGGCAGTCTGTCCACCAACCTGAGCAGCGATATCGCGGAACTGTTGGGCGGAAAGAAGAATCTGTCCAAAGGCATCCGCATCACCGTGGTAGGGGAGAGCATCCGGGTGGATGTATCCCTGCTGGTCAAATATGGCTACACCATCATTGATGTGGCCAAAGAGGTACAGAGCGCGGTTCATAATGCCATTGAAAACACCAGCGGCCTGACGTTGGAGCATGTCAATGTCCATGTGGCCGGAATTACGTTTGACAAGGATCACAAATAAGCGGTCGGAAACCGGGGCAGAGAACCTGCCCCGGTTTTTTTGTGGGCATTTGCCGGTTTGTCCTGGAAAGAGAACGTGGGAATTGGAGGGGATATTTGAATTAACTCTTTCCTTTTTGTATATACCTGATGTATAATCATAGTAACTATGAATATCACCGGCGCAGAACGCCGTAATGGAGGAACCACAATGACCAGAACTGCCGCCCGAGAGATTGCCGTCCACCTGACCTTCGAGTTGGGCTTTACCGGGCAGACCGCCCGTGAACTGTTGGACGAGGCTCTGAACCGAAAGATGTTTGCGCTCATTGGGGAAGAGGAGCCTTTGTATGCTGAGTTTCCCAATGAGGCCCAGCGCGCCTATATCACAAGGCTGGTAGAGGGCGTATATGAGCATGGCCCTGAACTGGACGAATATATTTCTAAATATGCAATTGGGTGGAAGTTCTCCCGGCTGAATCGGGTGGCGGTCGCCATTATGCGGGTGGCCATGTATGAAATCCTGTATATGCAGGACATTCCCAATGCCGCCGCCATCAATGAGGCGCTGGAGTTGGTGAAGCATTACGAGGAGCCGGAAGTGGTCTCCTTTGTCAACGGGATTCTGGGTTCTTTCGTGCGTGGGGAACACATCCCTGACCCGGTGGGGCTGAAGGAACAGCCGGAGGCCCAGGTGTGATGCGCGCTCTTGGCATCGACACCAGTAACTACACCACATCTGCCGCTGTCTTTGACGGGGCGGAAGGGGAAAATGTCGGTCGTTTGCTGGAAGTACGTCCCGGCGAACTGGGCCTGCGGCAGAGCGATGCACTGTTTCAGCACGTCAAGGCTCTGCCCGGACGCATCCAACAGTTGAAGCAGGAAGATTGGCTGACAGATATTGTTGCCGTAGGCGCCTCCACTCGTCCCAGGGCAGTGGAGGGGTCTTATATGCCCTGCTTTCTGGCAGGGGAAAGTCAAGGGCGTACCTTGGCTGCTGCTTTGAACGTGCCTTTTTTTGCTTGTTCACACCAACAGGGCCACATAGCCGCCGCCGCATGGTCGGCAGGACGAATGGATTTGCTGGATCGGCCCATTCTGACCTGGCATTTGTCCGGCGGCACCACTGAACTGCTCTATGTGGAGCCGGAGGGCGTAAACGTCAAGGCGACTCTGCTGGGCGGTACCAGCGATATCTCTGCCGGGCAGCTTATTGACCGTACCGGCGTATTGCTGGGGTTGGATTTTCCGGCGGGTAAGGCGATGGACGAGTTGGCCCAGAGGGGGAAAGATCAAAAATTTAATGTAAAGCTGAGCGGCTTTACATTCTCTCTCTCCGGCATGGAAAACAAGGTCAAGGCCATGGCGGAGCAGGGGACGGAACAGGCGGATATTGCCCGCTTTGCCCTGCTGACAGTGGCCGATGTGGTACGCCGGGCGACTCTGTCGGCCCTGGAGCAATATCCTGGAGTGCCGGTACTGTGTTCCGGCGGAGTGGCCTCTAACACCCTACTGCGGAGGGTTATGGAGCCTCTGGGCGCAGTGTTTGCCCAGCCCCGGTTTTCCACCGACAACGCCATGGGTGTTGCCATCCTCGCCTGGCGCGCTGCAAAGGCGGGTGACCTGGCATGAGCCAAATTTATACGGTTTCTCAGGTCAATCAATATATTAAATCCCTGCTGGATCGAGACCGGGAACTGACCGCGCTCTATGTCCGGGGCGAGATCTCCAATTATAAGGCCTATCCCTCCGGCCACCACTATTTTTCCTTGAAGGATGGGGAAGGCGCCATTCGCTGCGTTATGTTCAAGCGGGAGGCCATGTCCCTTCGGTTTCGGCCGGAAAACGGTATGAAGGTCATTGCCTTCGGTCGGGTGGCGGTATTTCCCCGAGACGGGCAATATCAGCTGTACTGCACCGCTCTGACCCCGGAGGGGGTGGGGGATCTGCATCTGGCCTTTGAGCAGCTGAAACAGAAGCTGTATGCCGAGGGACTCTTTGATCCCGCCCACAAAAAGCCCATCCCCAAATTCCCCAAGAGGATCGCCCTGATCACCTCTTCCGCCGGCGCGGCGGTGCGGGATATGCTGCGTATTCTGGGGGCCCGGTGGCCTATGGCGGAGGTCTTTCTTCTGCCGGTGCGGGTTCAGGGGGCGGAGGCCCCCGGTGAGATCTGTGCCGCCGTCGCCTGGGCCAACCAGCATCAGGTGGCCGACCTCATCATCACCGGTCGGGGCGGCGGGTCCATGGAGGATCTGTGGGCCTTCAACGACGAAAACGTGGCCCGCACCATCTATCACTCGGCAATTCCGGTGATCTCTGCGGTAGGTCATGAGCCTGACGTGACTATAGCTGACTTTGTGGCAGATCTGCGGGCAGCCACCCCCTCCAATGCCGCCGAGCTGGCGGTGCCGGATCAGAACGAGGTGGCAGTGTGGCTGCGGCAGATGGAGGGGCGGTTGGCCCAGGCAATGGGCCGCAAGCTGGAGTCCGCCCGGAAGGATCTGGACCGGGCCGCTCGGTGCCGGGCCCTTCAGGACCCCATGAACTATGTGGATGATAAGCGGATGGTGCTGGATTATCAGCGGGAGAAGCTGGCGGCTGGACTGAATGCCTCCCTTAACCGGGAGCGGCAGCGTTTTGGGCAGCTGGCTTCCAAACTGGACGCCCTCAGCCCCCTGAAGGTGCTGGGTCGGGGGTACGCCATTCCTCAAAAGACAGACGGCGGCGTTGTCCGGTCTGTGTCCGACGTGGCCCCTGGCGACGGGCTGAAGCTGCGGGTGGCCGATGGGGAGATATCCTGTCAAGTGATTTAACTTGACGATATGTGGAAAGGACTTATACAACATGGCGGAAGAGAAAAAGACCTTTGAGCAGGCCATGGGCCGGCTGGAGTTGATTGTGAAGCGGCTGGAACAGGGGGACGCCTCTCTGGAGGAGGCGCTTGCTCTCTTTGAGGAAGGGACCCGGCTGCTGGGAGGATGTTCCGCCCAGTTGGACAGCGCCGAACAGAAAGTGCGAAAATTGTTGGCCGGGCCGGAGGGCCAGCCGGTGGAAGAGCCGTTTGAGGAGGGGCAGGTATGACGGAGCGGGAAGGACTGAACCGGCACAGAAGCATGGTGGAAGACTGGCTGCACGGCTGCTTTCAGGGACGTGCGCCCCGTGGCGATCTGTATGATGCCATGTATTACAGCCTGCTGGCCGGCGGCAAACGTATCCGGCCTGTCTTGCTGCTGGAGACCTGCCGCCTGTGCGGAGGCGATCCGGCGCAGGTACTGCCTTTTGCCGGGGCCATCGAGATGATCCATACCTATTCGTTGATCCACGACGACCTGCCCTGTATGGACGATGACGACCTGCGCCGGGGCCGGCCTACCAATCACAAGGTCTACGGTGAAGCTACCGCGGTGCTGGCCGGGGATGCGTTGCTGACGGCGGCCTTTGAGTGGATGCTGGACCCGTCTGTATCGTTGCCGCCACAGCAGGTGCTGGCGGCGGCGGGGGTATTGGCCCGGGCTGCCGGCGCTCAGGGTATGGTGGGCGGCCAGGTACTGGACATGGCGGGCGAGGGCCATGCCATGGGCCTTACCGAGGTGGAGGAGCTTCAGCGGCTCAAGACGGGTGCGCTGATCCGGGCCGCCGCTGAAATGGGTTGCGTGCTGGCTGGCGGCAGTGAGGAGCAGCGGAAGGCAGTATGCCGCTATGCGGAGCGGATAGGGCTTGCCTTCCAGATCCAGGACGACATTCTGGATGTTGTGGGGGACGAGGCCACTCTGGGCAAGCCGGTGGGTTCCGACGCCAAGAGTGAGAAGAATACCTTTGTAACATTGAAAGGGCTGGAAGAATGCCGCCGGCTGGTGGAAGAACTCACGGAAGAGGCGGTGGACGCCCTTTCTATCTTTGGAGCGGAAGGGAACGACCTTTGTTGGTTGGCGCGCTCCTTGGCAAGCCGGGAAAAGTGAGGAACATATGGGAAACGTAGTCGACTTTTTCACTGGCAACCTGATTCTGAACCTGGCCATCCTGGCTTGGGCCATTGCCCAGGGCCTGAAAATTATCATTACCTTTTGGACCAAGAAAAAACTGGACTGGCATTACCTGGTGGCCAGCGGCGGAATGCCCAGTTCTCACTCCGCTTTTGTATGTGCCTGCGCCGCTGCGGTGGGCTATATGTATGGCTGGGGTTCGCCCCTGTTCAGCATTGCAGCGGTGGTGGCAATTGTAGTGATGTATGATGCCGCCAACGTCCGTAAGGCTGCGGGAGAACAGGCCAAGATTCTCAACTATATCATGGACCACTGGACGGAAATGAAACCGGCCCTCTTTGGCAAAGAGTTGAAGGAACTGCTGGGCCACACGCCGTTTCAGGTGATTATGGGTGGCCTGCTGGGTGTTGCGGTTGGTCTGGTGGGCGCCTGGCTGTGGAGTTGAGTCCTGCTATTTGATCCTTCACCGGGAGGTGTTACCATTCTTAGTCTGGAGCAATGTTCCAACGATCTCAGCAGCCTGACTGACAGCGAGGCTGTGGCCCTGTGCGGTCTGCTGCGGGCCCGCATTCTGGATGTGGTCTCTCATACCGGGGGCCATCTGGCGTCCAGTCTGGGTGCGGTGGAGCTGATCGTTGCCATTCATCGAGTCTTTGATACCGGCCTGGACCGCCTGGTATTTGACGTGGGTCATCAGTGTTATGCCCACAAGATCCTCACCGGCCGAAACGCAGCAATGGAGACACTGCGCAGCTTCGGCGGATTGGCGGGTTATCCAAAGCCAACAGAGAGCAAGACGGATGCCTTTGTTGCCGGCCATGCGTCCAACTCGGTTTCTGTAGCTCTTGGCATGGCAAGGGTAAGGACTTTACAGAAGAAAAATTATAGTGTTTTGGCGCTTCTGGGGGATGGCGCTCTGACTGGCGGCCTGGCCTATGAGGGCCTGTCTGATGCCGGCGACAGCGGGGAACCACTGATTGTGATTCTGAATGATAATGGTATGTCAATTACCAAGAGTGTGGGTGGCGTGGCAGATCATCTGGCCCGGCAGCGACTCAAGCCTCAGTATCTGCGTTTTAAGCGGGGATACCGAAAAGTTATGGGGGCCACCCCTGTGGGGCGCGGAATCTATAAAGTGACCCACAAAGTCAAAACCGCCATCAAAGAGACCCTGCTGCCGTGCAGCCTCTTTGAGGATATGGGTTTTACCTACCTGGGTCCGGTGGATGGCCACGATGTAAAACGGCTGACCCGGCTTCTGAAATACGCCCGGGATCTGAAGGGGCCCGTGCTGCTCCATGTCAGAACTGTAAAGGGGAAGGGCTATTCACCGGCAGAGCGTAATCCCGACCAATTTCATGGTGTGGGCCGCTTTTGTGTGGAGACGGGCGAGGTATTGAAGGGCAGCGGGACAAACTTCTCCTCTGTTTTTGGACAGGCACTGTGCCGCCTGGCCCAGCAGGATCCCAAACTGTGTGCGGTCACTGCCGCCATGCAGGGAGGGACAGGTTTGGACGGTTTTGCCGCACGTTTTCCGGATCGGTTCTTTGATGTGGGGATTGCCGAGGGCCATGCGGTGGCTATGGCTGCCGGTATGGCAAAGCAGGGGATGACCCCGGTATTTGCGGTCTACTCTACGTTTCTCCAGAGAGCCTACGATATGCTGATCCATGACGTAGCGCTCCAGGGGCTTCATGTGGTCTTTGCCATTGACCGGGCTGGTCTGGTGGGGGAAGATGGAGAAACCCATCACGGCGTTTTTGATGTGGCCTTTTTGGATACAGTACCCGGTATGACGGTATTGTGCCCCTCCAGTTATGCTGAATTGGAGACCATGCTTCATCGGGCTGTTTATGAAGTGGATGGGCCGGTGGCTGTGCGCTATCCGCGGGGCGGCCAGGGCGATTATCAGGATGATTCCGGCCCAGCGGAGGCAGTTGTGCTGCGTACTGGACAGGATATTACCTTAATAGGATATGGCATTACAATCAACGCGCTGTTGGAGTGCGCGGAGCGGTTGGCCCGGGAAGGTATTCAAGCTGAGGTGATCAAACTTAATACCATTACTCCGTTGGATGCAGAACTGGCGGCGGCATCTGTCAGAAAAACAGAACGGCTGTTGGTGGCGGAAGAGGTTGCTTCAGGCAATTGTGTAGGGCAGCGTCTGGCTGCTGATCTGTTGGAGCGAGGGATCTCTGCCCGATTGGCCTTTGTGAATACCGGCTCCGGTTTTGTTCCTCATGGATCGGTATCCCAGCTCCGAACTCTGTGTGGGCTGGACGGAATATCGCTGTATCAAAAGGCGCTGGAGGTCTGCGGGCATGGCCATCATTAAAAAGAGACTGGATGTACTGCTGGTGGAGCGGGGACTGGTGGAGAGCCGCCAGCGTGCCCAGGCATTCATCATGAGCGGACAGGTCTTTGTGAAAGAACAGAAGGTTGACAAAGCGGGAGCCCAGATCCCGGAGGACGCTCCGATTGAAGTGCGGGGGCAGACCCTGGCCTATGTGAGCCGTGGCGGTCTGAAACTGGAGAAAGCCATGAAGACTTTTGAGGGCCTCCATTTAACCGGTGCGGTATGCGGAGATATCGGGGCCTCAACCGGGGGCTTTACCGATTGCATGCTGCAAAACGGGGCATCAAAGGTATATGCCGTGGACGTGGGTTACGGACAGCTGGCCTGGTCACTGCGCAGCGACGAGCGGGTGATTTGTTTGGAGCGAACCAACGCCCGGTATCTGACCCACCAGCAGATTCCCGATGAACTGGATTTTGCCAGTGTGGATGTATCCTTCATCTCCCTGAAGCTGATCCTGCCTGCCCTCCGGGGCCTGCTCAAACCGGACGGTGAGGCGGTGTGCCTGGTCAAGCCCCAGTTTGAGGCGGGGCGGGAAAAAGTGGGCAAGAAGGGCGTGGTGCGGGATCCTGCTGTCCACCAGGAAGTAATCCAACAGTTTCTGCGAAATGCAGAGGAAGCAGATTTTACTGTAAAGGACATGACCTTTTCACCAATCAGAGGACCCGAGGGCAACATAGAATACCTGGGATACCTGTTGGCTGGCCGGGGCAAGGGTGCCTGGACCGGCGATCCGGCAAACCTGGTAGCGGCATCCCACGGAGCCCTGGAAGGAGCCGGACAATGAAAGTAGTATTGAGTCCCAACCCCTATCGGGATCGGGGATTGAAGGCCGCTCAGGCGGCAGAGAAAATTTTAAAAGCTGCTGGGGTGGAGACCGCCGTTTGTCTGCCCTTTTCCGTAGAGGGGGGGAACATAGAGTTCCCCAAGCACATCCACTTCAAGCAGACCGATGAAGAATTGAAAGACGCTGATATTCTGGTGTGCTTTGGCGGGGATGGTACCATTCTCCATGCGGCCAAGGATGCCAACCAGTTTAACGTACCTATTCTGGGCGTCAATCTAGGCAGCGTAGGTTTTATGGCGGAGTTGGAATTGGGAGAGCTGTCCATGCTATCCAAGTTGTCCGCCGGAAAGTACGATGTGGAATGCCGAATGATGCTGGATGTAACGGTACGGCGTGACGGCAAGGTAATTTATTCAGATATTGCGCTCAACGATGCCGCCCTCACCAAGGGCGCCGTGGCCCGGGTGGTGGATCTTGAAGTGCTGGGGGATAAGACCACTATTACCAAAATGTCCGCCGATGGAGTGGTCATCAGTACGCCTACCGGTTCCACCGCCTATTCCATGTCGGCGGGGGGGCCTATTGTGGAACCTACAGCAGAGAATATCATTGTTACCCCCATCTGCCCCCATGCCTTGTCTGCCCGGTCCTTTGTGCTGGGCCATGAGCGGACGGTGTCCATCAAGTTGGGACGGATGGCCCGTAAGACCGCCTTTTTGTCAGTAGACGGCGGCAAGGCATTCAAGCTGAACGGCGGCGATGTGGTGGAGACAAAGATGTCCAAGTCCAAGACCAAGCTGGTACGAGTGACCGGCCGGACGTTTTATGAGATTTTAAACCATAAATTGGGAGGTGCATAAGCCATGAAGGCAAAGCGGCAGCAGGAGATTTTGCGGATCATTGCAGAGCAAGATGTAGATACTCAGGACCAGCTTCTTACAGAACTGCGGGCCAGGGGGGTACAATCCACCCAAGCCACCATTTCCCGGGACATCAAGGAACTCCATTTAATCAAAGAACTGACGGGCTATGGTACCTATCGCTATGCCGTTTCTGAACGAAAAGCCTCCCTGAATATTGCTGGCCGGCTGCGTACCATTTTCAAGGAGGGTGTCACCTCCTTTGACGTGGCACAGAACATTGTGGTACTCAAGACCATGCCCGGTCTTGCTTCAGCGGCCTGTGCCGCTATTGACGGCATGGATATTTCCAGCCTGGTGGGCAGTTTGGCAGGGGACGACACCGCTATCCTCATTATGCGCACCAACGAGGATGCAGCGGAATTTTGCAATGAGATCCATGCCATGCTGAAATAAGGGCGGGGCAAGTTTGCGATTTTTGAGGCAAAATATTAGGTGGGTGAGTGGGATATGCTTTCTCTGCTCCACATTGAGAATATTGCGGTGATCCAAACTGCGGATATCCAGTTTGACCGAGGCTTTAACGCGCTGACCGGCGAGACCGGTGCGGGTAAGTCTATTGTGGTGGACGCCATCGGCGCCATTATCGGGGAACGAACCAGCCGGGACCTGATCCGTACCGGTGCAAAATCTGCTCTGGTCAATGCGATATTTACCGGTCTGCCCGACCTGGACTGGTTCCGGGAGAACGGTATTGGACCGGATGAGGAAGGCAACCTGCTCATTCAGCGGGAGATTCAGCCAGATGGCAAGAACGTATGCCGCATCAATGGTCGGCTTATTACCGTTTCCCAGCTGCGCCAGCTGGGCCGCTTACTGCTCAATATCCACGGCCAGCATGATGGTCAGCAGCTGTTGGACGAGCGGTGCCACCTGGATTACCTGGACGGCTTTGGCGCCACAGGAGAACAACTGGGGCAATTCCGGACTACCTATGACACATTAGCAGCCCTCAGGAGGGAGATTGCCGCCCTTCAGATGGACGAGTCGGAGAAAGCCCGGCGTATTGACAGCCTGGAATTCCAGATCGGCGAATTAGAGCGGGCTGAGCTGCGGGCCGGAGAAGAGGAGGAACTGACAGAGCGCCGGACTCTGCTGCGCAATGCCGGTAAGTTGGTGGAATCGGTGGAGGGTGCCTATCTGGCCATGTCCGGCGATGACGAGCGGGAAGGCGCCGCCGCGCTGCTTGGGGAGGCGGAACAGTCCCTCCATACGGCGGGTCGCATCAGCGGGCAGGCAGCGGAACTGCTGGAGAAACTGACCGAAGTGCGCTGTGCAGCAGACGATATAGCTGAGCAGATCCGGGATTTGCGGGACAGCTTTGACTTTGAACCGGGAGAACTGGACCAGATCGAGAGCCGTCTGGACGTACTCCACCGGCTAAAAAAGAAATATGGCGGTTCGGTGGAGGAGATGCTGGACTATCTGGATCGCTGCAAAAAGGAGTTGGATCAGATCCAGTTTTCCACCGACACCATCGCCCGGTTGGAGAAGGATCAGGCCAAGGCTTTGGCTGCGGCCCAAAAGGCAGCCCAAGTTCTCAGCCAGGCCCGGAAGAAGGCTGCCAAGGCTCTGGAACAGAGGATTCAACACGAATTGGCTCAACTTGATATGCCAAAAGTACGGTTTCAAGTAGATTTTTCCCCCAAACAAGGGGAATTTGCCATGGATGAGACCGGTATGGATGAAGTACAGTTCCTTATGTCCGCCAACGTGGGCGAGGACCTGAAACCCATCCAGAAGATCGCCTCCGGCGGCGAGTTGGCCCGCATCATGCTGGCCCTAAAAAACGTGCTGGCGGAGAATGACCAGGTGGGCACCATGGTCTTTGACGAGGTAGATACCGGTGTGTCCGGCCGGGCCGCCCAGAAGGTGGCAGAGAAGCTGGCCGATGTGGCCCGCACCAAGCAGGTGCTGTGCGTCACTCATCTGCCTCAGCTGGCCGCCATGGCAGATGTCCACTTTTCGGTAGAGAAAGGGGAACGGGAGGGCCGTACCTACACCCAGGTGGAACGGCTCAGCCGGGATCGCCGGTGCGAAGAGCTGGCCCGGCTCACCTCGGGAGAACATATTACAGACGCTACCCTCCATGCCGCCGGGGAACTGCTTGACGGTGCGGAGGCCTACAGGCGACTGCACAAAAATTAGCTTTTGTTAAGTAAACGTTTTGTGCTTGACAAACGGAGAAAGAGAGATTATAATCCACATCAATATGAAACTGCAATGACAGGGAGAAGTACCATCTGTTGCCCCGCCAAGAGAACCCCCGTTTTGGTGAGAGGGGGAGGGGGCAGGCTGGGAAATACACCCTGGAGCAGCCGCCTGAACCGGGGATGACCCCTAGTAGGGCCGTGTCGGGTGCGCCCGTTACCGCGCCGTCGTGTGTTGGCACGACATGAGGCCGTTTTTGTGAGAAAACGGTGAACCAGAGGTGGTACCGCGTGACCTAACGCCCTCTGTCCGAAAGGACAGAGGGTTTTTTGCTGAGATTACAGAAAAGGAGAAGAGACATGACTTGTTATGAGGAATTAAAAGCCCGGGGCCTGGTGGCCCAGGTCACCAATGAGGAGGAGATCTCCAAGATGATCAACGAGGGCAAGGCGGTCTTTTATATCGGCTTTGACCCCACCGCCGACTCCCTCCATGTGGGCCACTTTATGGCCCTGTGCCTGATGAAGCGGCTCCAGATGGCGGGCAACCGGCCCATCGCCCTCATTGGCGGCGGCACCGGCTACATCGGTGATCCCTCCGGCCGCACCGACATGCGCAATATGATGACCCCCGAAACCATCCAGCACAACTGCGACTGCTTCAAGAAGCAGATGGAGCGGTTCATTGAGTTTGGCGAGGGCAAGGCCCAGATGGTGAACAATGCCGAGTGGCTCCTCAAGCTCAACTACATTGAGCTGCTGCGTGAGGTGGGCGCCTGCTTCTCGGTGAACAATATGCTGCGGGCCGAGTGCTACAAGCAGCGGATGGAGAAGGGCCTCAGTTTCCTGGAGTTCAACTATATGATCATGCAGTCCTACGACTTCTACCACCTGTTCCAGCACTACGGCTGCAACATGCAGTTCGGCGGCGACGACCAGTGGTCCAACATGCTGGGAGGCACCGAACTGATTCGCCGCAAGCTGGGCAAGGATGCCCATGCCATGACCATTACCCTGCTGCTCAACTCCGAGGGCAAAAAGATGGGCAAGACCGCCTCGGGTGCCGTGTGGCTGGACCCCAACAAGACCAGTCCCTACGACTTCTACCAGTACTGGCGCAACGTAGGGGATCAGGATGTACTCAAGTGCCTGCGAATGCTCACCTTCCTGCCCCTGGAGCAGATCGACGAGATGGACAGGTGGGAGGGTGCTCAGCTCAACACCGCCAAGGAGATTCTGGCCTTTGAGCTGACCAAGCTGGTCCACGGCGAGGAGGAAGCCCAAAAGGCCCAGGACGCTGCCAAGGCCCTGTTTGTAGGGGGCGGCGATATGAGCAACGTGCCTTCCACCACACTGGAGGCCGCCTCGCTCACTGATGGCAGTATCGGTATTCTGGACCTGATGCTCAAGTGCGGCCTGGTCCCCTCCAAGAAGGAGGCCCGCCGACTCATTGAGCAGGGAGGGGTGGAACTGGACGGTCAGAAAGTCACCGACGTGAATGCCTCCGTGTCCGCCGCACAGCTTTCCGGCGACGGCGTTATGATCAAGAAGGGCAAGAAAGTGTTCCACCGGGCCTCTCTCCAGGGCTGAGATACCAAGGGGCTGCCGTGCTTTCAGCGGTAGCCCCTTTCGCCTGCTTTTTTTCACGGCTCGGTTGCAGATGAGAGACGGCCATGGTACAATAAAAATTACTGAAGTGTCAGCAGGCGCTGTGTATGGCGATGCAAAGGAGGAAGCAGCCGTGTCCGACAGAGAGGATCGGGAGAAAAAGAAAAAATGGTACATTTTAGATGGCAACCACATTCAGCTGCTGATTGTTCTGCTGATTGCCATTTTGTTTTATGTAGGCCTGAACCATTTTGATGTGGTAGCTGTTCGGGTGGATCGGTTCATGGGCGTGTTGTCCCCTTTCATCGTGGGCTTCGCCATTGCCTATCTATTGAACACACCTATGTGCTTTTTTGAGCGCAAACTCTTTCCTAACCATCGCTTCAAGCGGGTCTTGTCCATACTGCTGGTCTATGTGCTTGCTTTTGCCGTAGTAGCCGTTCTGCTGGGGTTGATCGTACCCCAGGTGGTTCAAAGCATAAAAGATCTGGCCGGCAACATGCAGACGTATATGACCAGCCTGGACGAAATGATTCAGAACCTGACGGAGCAGTTTGATCTGGACGCCGACGCTATCAACGATATGTTTGGCAATTTCCAGAATATGATGAGCAATCTCAGTTCCAAAGCGGCCGAGGTACTGCCCCAGTTGCTGGATGTTGGCTTTGCCATTGGCAGCGGCGTGATTGCCGGTATTACCGCTTTGATTTCTTCCATCTATATGCTGGCAGGAAAGGATCGGCTGGTGCCCCAGTTGAAAAAGCTGCTTTATGCCACGGTGTCCAAGCGTCGCTCTGACCGGCTGCTGGAGATTTGCGGCCATGCCAACCGGGTTTTTGTGGGCTTTATCAACGGTAAAATCATTGATTCCGCTATTATTGGAGTACTCTGTTTTATCCTGTGTGCCATTTTCCGTATCCCATACCCCATGCTGGTCAGCGTTACCGTGGGTGTTACCAATGTGATTCCCTTCTTTGGCCCCATTATCGGCGCCATTCCCTGTCTGTTCATCCTGGTGATCGTGGATCCCTGGGCTGCCCTGCGATTCTTTGCGCTGGTCATTGGATTGCAGCAGTTTGACGGCAACATCCTGGGGCCCAAGATCCTGGGCGACAGCACCGGCCTGTCCGCCATCTGGGTCCTGATCTCCATTGTCACCTGCGGCGGCCTGTTCGGTTTCCCCGGCATGATTTTGGGTGTACCCACCTTTGCGGTGCTTTACGCTCTCATGCGGGAATGGGTCAACAAACGTCTGAAGACCAAACGGATCGACGGAAATGGCACGCCGCTGGAGGAACCCTCAGACCCATCCAAACAATAATGCCGATTGGCAGGGCCGCCCATCTGGGCGGCCCTGCTTTCTCTTGCAAGGTGGGTGTGGTTATAGTAGAATACAGAAAAGGCTTTGTCTGTACTCCCACAGAGGGGTAAATTGCTGATAGAGGGAGGGACCCCATGAAGTGTCATGATGCCGGATCTTCATCCGGTGCAGCCGGGATCTGGCTGCGCTATCAGGCTTTTTTTCTGGCGGGTATTGCCGCGATCCTGATGAGCATCGTGCTGTTTTCCGGTGGAGGGATCGGGCTGTCCAACAATGGCGATTTTGGCCGGGTCATGGGGAGCAACAGCCTGGAGTTTGCTCAGGAGCCGGAGCTGTTTGTCTATGAAGACACCTACCGTATGAAACTCCAGGGGGATTCACCGGGGGAGCAACTGTGGAATCTGCTGTTTTCCACCGAGAAGATCGAGGCGTATCCCTCCATTCACATGGTTTTTGTCCGGGCGTCGCTGGTGGGCAACCTGGCGGTCAATCTGGTGACGGGACAAAGCATGGATACCTATCATATTCAGGTGCTTGGCGTCATCTATCTGCTGTGCTATGCCGGTCTGCTTCTGCTTCTGTTCTCCTCCTTTCGATTACCCAATCTGGGGTGCGATCTGCTGGTCAAGGGCGCCATCATTTTTATCCTGTGTGACGAGGGCTATGTGGCCTATTTTAATTCGCTGTACAGCGAGCCGGTACAGATGCTGGGGCTGCTGGCTATGGTGGTGTTCGCCCTGCGGATTTTTGTGAAACGTGGGCGTGCGGGCTGGAATATCGGCTGGTATTTTCTCTCCTGCGTGGTGTACGGCTGGAGCAAGTTTATCAATATCCCTGTGGCCGCGTTGTGTGCCGTAGGGATGGGAGCGGTACTCCTGCTCCGAATGGAGAAAAAATACCGCTTGCGGCTGTGCGCTGGGGCCGGAGCATGCGTCGTAATACTGGGGGCAGTCTACGTCTCCCTGCCCGGCTGGATGGACTATGAGACCAATTATAATTCCGTGTTTTACGGGGTGCTTAAGGATACCGAGCCGGATGAGGCCAGGCAGTATGTGTCTGATCTGGGTTTGCCTGAGTATATGGCGGAGTACGCGGATACTACCTACTATATACCTCGGGCGGCCTCCGCCAGGGGCAGCGCCCAGTTCCAGCAGGATTTTTCCAAGCTGTCCAAGGTGGATCTGCTGTTTTTTTATCTGTCCCATCCGGGTTATTTTTTAAAAAGACTGGATGTGGCCATGGCCCATACCGGCTTTATCAGGCCCTATTATCTGTCCAATCTGGATGAGTCCAGTCCCAGACTCTCTTTTGCCCACCGTTTTGACGGCTGGAGCAGGCTACGGACACAGCTGCCTGTGAACACCTGGGGGGCTGCCGGGGCAATTACAGCCATGAACTGCCTGGTGCTGTGGCGGACCACCGCGGTGGGAACAGGCGGACGAAAGGACAAGCTGTCCCGTGGCCTGCTGCTCTTAACGGTGGTAGGGGCCATGACCTACCAGTTTATCATGCCAATCATATCCAACGGCGAGGGCGACCTGGCTAAACATATGTTTGCTTATGTACAGCTTGTGGATTTGTTGGTGGTGTTAATTCTGGTGTGGGTGGGCTACCGCTTGTCGGTATGGAAAAAGCTTCACTGTCCGGCTGTGGCGCTGGCGGGCGGGACCGCGGCGGTATGTTTTCTGCTGCTTCTGCCTGCCGGGCTTCTGTTTCTGCGTACCCGCCTCCCCTGGAACAGTCTTGAAACGGGTGCCTATGTGCAGATGGGGAGCTGGGAAGGGGAGCCCCTGCTGTGGCAGGTGGCACAGCAACAGGAGGATGGAAGCTGGCTCCTTCTGGCCGCCGACGCTGTGGACACCAGGGCGTTTGACGAGGACAGCGGCTATGGCAGCAATCTGTGGAGCGATTCTGACCTGAGGACATGGCTCAACGGGACCTTCTTCACCGGCGCATTTACCCGGGAAGAGCAGGCCCTTTTGCAGCCGGTGGAACACCGGGTCCTGCTCTCGGGTGTTCAGAAGGATAAGGCGGATTCCGGGTACAATGACTTTTTTGCCTTCCACGTTCCGAAGTACAGTGACCGGGGCATGGACGATGCGCTGGCAATGTCCTGTACCGACGCTGTGCGTCTGCCTGATATTGGACTGTTGGCGGAGTTGTCCCGGCAGGGGCTTTGCTACGGTCCGCCCTGCTGGATGGAGACGCCCTATTATAACAATGACTCGATGGTTCGTGTGATGGGTTCGGACGGTTATTTTTATATGCGGGATGCATCGGAGACTTGGGGGGTGCGCCCGGTAATCCGTCTGCCGGCAGACGTTTCCTATCGGGGTTCCGGTACACCGGCAGATCCGTTTCAGATTGAGTATGACGCCATGTCCCAGACACATTGATAAACAACAGGGACCCTCCGGCACAGCCGGAGGGTCCCTGTTGTCATAAGATTCGTTTGGCTACCAGATCCTGCATGGAGTAGAGTCCGGGGACGCCCGTCGCGCTGAGAAATCTAGCGGCCTCTGTGGCGCCCGAGGCAAAGACATCCCGGCTCATGGCGGAATGGCTCAGAGTGATGACCTCATTCTCACCGGCAAAAATCACATCGTGATCTCCCACGATGCCGCCGCCGCGGACGGAACAGATGCCGATCTCCTCCTTGTCTCTGGCCTTGCGGACGCTGTGGCGGTCGCACACATAATCGGGCTGGTAGGGGAGGGCGTCGGCCGCCGCATCGGCAAGCATGAGGGCGGTACCGCTGGGTGCGTCAACCTTCTTGTTGTGGTGGCGCTCCACGATCTCGATGTCGTAGCCCGTCCCCAGAGCTGCCGTAGCCTGGCGCACCAATGCCAGCAGCACATTCACCCCCAGGGACATGTTGGCAGAGCGGAAGATGGGAATGAGTTGGGCGGCCTGCTCGATGCTTGCCAACTGCTCCTCTGAATAGCCGGTGGTGGCCAGCACTGCCGGGATATTCCGCTGGACACAGAAGTCCAGCAGAGCGGGCAGGGCGGCAGGGGAGGAGAAGTCAATGACAGCATCAGCTTGGCCTTGAAATTCCGACGGGGAGGAGAACACAGGAAAGTCCCGGTCACCGGCCCCCAGCAGATCGAAACCAGCAACAATCTCCAGATCGGGCTGGGCGGCGCAGAGATGCTCCACCGCACGGCCCATCCGGCCATTGCAGCCGGAGAGGATCAAACGCAGCATTTCCAACATCCTTTCCCGGTGACTTAGGCGGAGAGCAGGCCCACCTTGACCATAGACTGGCGCAGGGTCTCCAGAGGTCCGTCGCTCATATCGCACAGGGGCAGACGGAGGGAGCCGATGTCGTAGCCCGCCAGATTCATGGCAGCCTTGATGGGAATGGGATTGACCTCCAGGAAGAGGGCGTCGATGAAATCCATATAGCCCAGTTGAAGGGCTGAGGCTTCATCGAACTTGCCCTCCAGGCACAGGTGGGTCATCCGGATCATGACCTCTGGGGCGATGTTGGCCACCACCGAGATGACCCCCTTGGCCCCCAGGCTCATCATGGGAACCACCTGGTCGTCGTTGCCCGACCAGACGTAGAAATCGTCGCCGCAGATGGCCAGGGTGTGGGCCAGCAGGGAGAAGTTGCCGCTGGCCTCCTTGACGCCGTTGATGTTGGGATGCTGGGAGAGTACCTTGTAGGTCTCGGCGGTGAAGGACACGCCGGTGCGGGAGGGCACGTTGTAGAGGATGATGGGCAGATCCACCCGATCGGCAATGTATTCGTAGTGCTTGATGAGGCCGGTTTGGGACGCCTTGTTGTAGTAGGGAGTGACGTGCAGCAGGGCGTCTACCCCGGAGTCCTGGGCGTGCTGGGACAGGTACACGGCGGCGGAGGTGTCGTTGCTCCCCGCGCCGGCCACCACCTTGACCCGGCCGTTCACCCGCTTGGCGCAGTACTCCACGGCGGCGATATGCTCCCGGATGGTGAGGGTGGAGCATTCCCCGGTGGTGCCGCAGACGCAGATGGCGTCCAGGCCCCGCTCGATCTGCTCGTCGATGAGCTTTCCGAACTGGTCGTAGTTGATGGCGCCGCTGTGGTCAAAAGGGGTGATGATGGCGGAACAGGCTCCGGTAAAAACAGGCTCTCTCATATAGGGTTACCTCCTTGAAATGTAACCCTCCGCGCACAGAAGTTCGGCAAGAAGGACTGCGCCGCCCGCGGCGCCGCGAAGGGTATTGTGGGACAGGCAGACGAACTTGTAGTCGTACTGCGTGTCGGGACGCAGACGGCCGATGCAGACCGCCATGCCGCCCTCGGTCATCCGGTCCAGCCGGGTCTGGGGGCGGTCGGGCTCCTCAAAGTAGTGCAAAAACTGCTTGGGAGCGGAGGGCAGGGCCAGCTCCTGGGCACGGCCCTTGTAATTTGCCCAGATCTCTTTGATCTCCTCCATAGAGGGTTTGTTCTCAAAGCGTGTGAATACAGCGGCCATGTGACCGTTGGACGCGGGCACCCGCAGACACTGGGCGGTGATGGAAGGGGACTGGGCGTTGACAATAACCCCGTTTTCCACCTTACCCCACAGTTTCAGGGGCTCCTGCTCGCTCTTCTCCTCCTCGCCGCCGATATAGGGGATCACATTATCCACCATCTCGGGCCAGGTATCGAAGGTCTTGCCCGCGCCGGAAATGGCCTGATAGGTGCATACCAGCACCTGCTCCAGGCCGAAACCGCGCAGGGGGTGCAGGGCGGGCACATAGCTCTGGAGGGAGCAGTTGGACTTGACGGCAATGAACCCGCGCTCCACCCCCAGTCGCTTTCGCTGGGCCTCGATGACCTTGATATGCTCGGGGTTGATCTCCGGCACCACCATAGGCACGTCAGGCGTCCAGCGGTGGGCGGAGTTGTTGGAGACCACGGGACACTCGTGCTTGGCATAGGCCTCCTCCAACGCCTGGATCTCTTCCTTCTTCATATCCACGGCGGAAAAGACAAAATCCACCTGGGAGGCAATGGCCTCGATGTCGGCCTGGGCGTTCATGACCACCATCTTTTTAGCCTCTTCGGGCATGGGATTCTCCAGGGCCCAGCGGGAACCGATGGCCTCCTCATAGGTCTTGCCCGCCGAGCGGCTGCTGGCCGCGATGACAGTGAGCTGGAACCAGGGATGGTTCTCCAGCAGGGAAATGAAACGCTGGCCCACCATGCCAGTGCCGCCGATAACGCCTACTTTGTATTTTTCCATGACCGATACCTCCGTTGTTCAAATCCTATTCCAACACCGGCCTGTCTCAGACCGGAAACTGGCAAGAGATAGAAAAAGAAAATCAGCAGTTTACAGAACTGCTGATTTTGTACTATAATGACAGGGACAGTGTGTCCCCGCCAATATCAGACAAAAGCAGACAGCACTCCGCCGCGTCCGCGGCGACAGTCACACGGATCTTATCCGGGCGACCAGGCAAGCGCCCAACCGGGAGCGTCCCTTCGGCGGCCTCCCCTTTCCCGCGGTTCACCGGGCCCGGCGCCCTCCCCGCGCTACTCTTGAAGAGCCGCGCCTCTATCCTGCAAATGTAATTTCGCTGTTTAGTTTGCAAAATTGTACCACACATTCTACCGGAGTGTCAACGAAAGCGAGATGTGATTTTAGACAAATGGGACATAAGACAGGACGAAAAATTATGCAGGTTGCCGCCTGTGCCCTGGCCATCCTCACGCTCAGTCTGCCCGTCCCCACCCGGGCGGCGGTGGAGGTGGACCCCACCATCAAAGTGGGACTCTTTTACGGCTCCAACGCCCTGCCTGGGGCAAACCTGCTTAACGACGTGGGCAGCGGCTACCGGCTGGGCTATTTTGACGACGACCGGGTCTTTCAGCAGCTGACCGCTACCAGCGAGACCGCCATCTCGGTGGTCAAGACCCAGAATGTCTATTACGGCACCGTGGGCAACTGGGCGGGCTACTACGACACCATTACCTCCAGCATTGCCGTGGGCTGCTGGCATTTGAAGCTGCCCGGCAGCTACAGCTCCTATGATGAGGCTGCCGCGGCGGCCTCGGCCTATTCCGGTGGCTTTGTGGCCTGGATCGACGGAACGTGGCAGGCCAGAGTAGGGGCTTGGCTGGACAAGACGTCCGCCCAAGCCGGCCAGGCCCAGCTGGGGTTGGCCGACGCCGAGATCGTAGGCACCTCCAGCTATGGCGTATCGGTGGTCAAGACGGGCACCAGCCAGATCCTCTTCCAGTTTGACGGGGGTTCCAGCCGATGCCTGGGTATTCAGCCCGGCCTGGACGACAGCGTCAAGACCGAGACCATCTTCCGGGGCAACACCTATTACGGCGGCTTCCAGTATCAGCGGGTGAGCGGCGGCAACCTGACGGTGAGCAACGTCATCGGCCTGGAGGACTATGTACAGGGGGTCATCGTCCGGGAGATGAGTTCCTCCTGGCCTCTGGAGGCCCTGAAGGCCCAGGCGGTGTGTGCCCGCACCTACGCCTACCGCAACTATATTGCCGGTAAGCACAAAAGCCAGGGCTTTGACCTGTGCAATACCATTGACTGTCAGGCGTACTACGGCATGGATGAGGTGACGGCTTCCAGCAGCAAGGCAGTGGAGCAGACCTACGGCGAATACGCCTGGTACAACGGTTCCCTCATCGAGGCGGTGTATTCCTCCCATGACGGCGGGGCCACTGAGAGCGCGGTCAACGTGTGGGGGAGCAACGTGGCCTACCTCATCGGCAAGTACGATCCCTATGAGGCGTCGGTGGCCAGCAAGGTCCCCAGTTACAACTGGACGGTGACCTATACCGCCCAGGAGCTTACCGACTTGCTCAACTCCAAGGGCTACACCAACTCGGGCATTGTGGATTTCCGGGTCACCAAGACCAGCCCCACCGGCAATGCCATCGAGATTACCTTTACCGACTCCTCCGGCAAGAGCTGGAGCAAGATCCGGGACGCCTGCCGGACCTTTTTGAATCTGCGGTCCATCCACTACACCGTGTCCAGCTCTTCCGGCAGCGGTTCGTCCGGCGGGGGAGGGAGCTATTCCGTGAATGGGGACGGTACCCTCAGCAGTCTGGACGGGGCCTATGCTATTGACGGCAGCGGCTCTACCTCCAAGCTGGGCAGCGACGTGTACATGATCGACGGCAGCGGCCAGGTGTCCCAGGCTGTCCCCTCCGGGGGGAGCGGCGGCGGCACTTCCACCGGCGGCGAGACCGTGTTCACCATCACCGGCTCCGGCTGGGGCCATAATGTGGGCATGAGCCAGTGGGGAGCATACGCCATGGCCCAGCAGGGCTATACTTACCTGGACATTCTTACCTTTTACTACACCGGAATCGAGGTGCGCCAACCATAAAGACGTCGGACTTTTACTTTGATCTGCCGGAGGAACTGATCGCCCAGACTCCGCTGGAAAAGCGGGATTCCTCCCGCCTGCTGGTGCTGGACAAGCACAGCGGTGAAACGAAACATATGCACTTTTTCGATCTGCCCTCCTTGCTGCGGCCGGGGAATTGCCTGGTACTCAACGACTCCCGGGTGCTGCCCGCCCGGCTCATCGGACACCGGGAGCCCGGTGGGGGAGCGGTGGAAGTGCTGCTGCTCATTGACCGGGGCAACAAGACCTGGGAGTGCCTGGTGCGGCCGGGCCGTAAGATGCGTCCGGGTACGAAGGTGTCCTTCGGCGAGGGCCAGCTCACCGCCGAGGTCACCGAGGTGCTGGAGGGGGGCAACCGGCTGGTCCGCTTCGACTACGAGGGCATTTTCCTGGAGAAGTTGGAGCAGCTGGGCAAGATGCCTCTGCCTCCTTACATTAAGGCCGAACTTCAGGACCCGGAGCGGTATCAGACCGTCTACTCCCGGGAGGTGGGCTCCGCCGCCGCCCCCACCGCCGGTCTCCACTTCACCAAGGAACTCTTGAAGCAGGTGGAGGACATGGGAGTGCGTCTGGCCTATGTGACCCTCCATGTGGGCCTGGGCACCTTCCGCCCGGTGAAGGAGGAGGACATCCTGGACCACGAGATGCACTCCGAGTATTGCATGATCTCCGCCCAGACTGCCGAGACCATCAATCGGACCAAAGCCGAGGGAGGCCGGGTGATCTGCGTGGGCACCACCTCCTGCCGCACCATTGAGAGCTGGGCGGCGGAGGACGGGACCCTGAAAGAGAGCGCCGGATGGACCAACATCTTCATCTATCCTGGCTACAAGTTCAAGACCCTGGACTGCCTGATCACCAACTTCCATCTGCCGGAATCCACCCTCATCATGCTGGTGTCTGCCCTGGCGGGCCGGGAGCATATCCTGGCCGCCTACAAGCAGGCGGTAGAGGAAAAATACCGCTTTTTCTCCTTCGGGGACGCCATGTTTATCTGTTGACGCACAAAGGCCTGCCGTGTTCAAAACGGCAGGCCTTTGTTCATATGCGGCTCAGTACCTCCACATTACCAGCCAGGCGCGGGTCGGTGGGGGAGAGGGCAAGTGCCTTTTTTGCCTCCTCCAAAGCCAGCATGTTCCGTCCGGTGCGGAAATAGGCCTGGCACCGCAGGTCGTGGGGCAGAGGCCCCCAGGACTCCGCTTCGCAGATGTAGGTGTCCGGCCGGACCGTGATGACCAGCGCCGTCCCGGTGAAGTAGAGTACCCCGTCCCAGTCCTCCTGCTGATAGCACAGGGTCGCCAAGTCTATCCACGGTTCCCGCAGATGGGGGGCCTCGGCGGCGGCACGGAAAAACCAGACTCTGGCCTGGGCCGGATTCCCTTTTTGTATGTAGGACTTGGCGATGTACCGCATGGAGGCCGCCCGCTCATCCTTCCAGGTAGCGGTGGGCATGGATAGGTGCCGCTTGAGGGTGGCAATGCAGTCGTCCCACCGACCATGGAAAAAATACTCCCGGCCCAGATAGTGGGCATTGCGGTCATCCTCCGGCTCCTCCTGTACCGACAGTTCCAGCAGGGAAAGATACTGACCGCGGGATTTGGAGGGGTCCGGATGGTGGTCCAACTGCACCCCCATCGCTGTTACCATGGGACCGGGCTGACCAGGGCCCTCCCAGCGCAGGATCTCATGGACCGGGTGGATCCATCGATAGCCCTGGCGGCGGTGGATCTTTTCGTACCAGAACACCACGCCCTCGGCTCCATCGGGCCGGAAGGACCAGGTGTAGCGGTACCGGGCCTGACCTGTGCCTGGAGTCCAGGCCGCCTCCAGAGCGGCCCGCCAGCCGGGATGAAATACCTCGTCCAGGTCGGTGCAGACACAGATATCCGCATCCTTATCCACCAACTCCAGCGAGCGATTGCGGGCTACATCGAATCGCCAGGGTGAGATAGTCTCCACTGTGACCTGAGCGCCCCGGGCCTGCAATCTGGAGACAGTATCGTCGGTGGAGCCGGTATCCAGTACTACAACCTGGTCGGCCTCGCTCATGGAATCCATCCAACGATCCACAAATGCCGATTCGTTTTTACTGATGGCATAGACTACGATCTTCATAGATGCAGTTCCTCCTTGCAGAGACAGGGAGGGGGGCAAATCGCCCCCCTCCCGCGGGATCAGGTACTCATCAGGCCGGCGGCCTTCAGATTCTGAATGATCTGGTTGATGGCATTGATAGCGTCGGTCAGGCTGGCACTGGTTTGCAGAGTGGTGACCGCGGCGGCGGCGTTGGTCTCACCGGCAGGGCCGGTAGGACCGGTTGGACCAGTCGGACCTGTAGCCCCCGTAGTGCCTGCGGTTCCGGCAGGGCCGGTAGGACCGGTCGGGGCGATGTTATTAGGAAAGTGGCTATCATCCTTGAAAATCAAGGGAATATTAAAAAATAAAATCTATCACATTACAACCAACGCCGTCCAGATTATCTCTGGGCGGCGTTGGTTTGATGTTCCATGGTTCATTTTTTCCGTATGATTCCATCAAAGTAGCTATTGGAAAAATCACACTCACAATCTATTCCTAATTCTTCAACACATTTCTCAACCATGTGTTTTGTTTCTTGCCCCATCCACGGTGAAAAAGTTATGGAAATTTTGGAAATATTATGAAAATGAATGGGTAATAAGAGATACTCAAAATAAGGGATTTCTATTAACTCCACATTGTCATTATCGGAAGTATAATCGGTATGACTAAAATCAGCAATTATGCGGATTTCATTTTGAAATTTCCAATGCTCAGATTTAATTGTTGCTAAAGTAGACCAGTTTAGTAAGTTGTTTGCAGGCAACTGATACCCAACATTTTCTAAACTATTCTTATAAACAACAGGTTTTGTTGAAATATGTACCCACACTTTTGGGTATTCCATCGTAGGATCTTGGTGCAAGCTCTGGCCAAACTCAACCGGCAAAAAACCTGGACGGCACCCTTTTACATATCTGCTTTGATCGATTAAAGCATCACTAAGACTTTTGGGTGAGCCGATGTGGGAAAGTTCAAATTGAATTTTAACTCCATATTTATCTCCAGCATACATATTCCATAGCGGTATGCTTTCATCTGTACTATAATCAAAACATGAAATATACGGAATGGCCTCATCGTTATCAATTAGTGGCTGCAAATACGATTGTTCTTTTATATCGTCGACATTTTTAATGCAGTTTACTTTTAATTCCTTATTTTTTAGTATGCACAAAAGTGCCTCAACATCTGTATACTGTGAAAAACATTTCCATGTTTTCGATTGTTCCAGTAATTTTCTTGCATCTTCATCATGTACTCCCACCACAGGTATTCTATTGCCAACCTTCATTGATACACCCCCTTTTAATAACTTTCATAACAATGTCTCAGTAAAACAAATTTCTTTATGGATAGCATACCATAAATTTGAACATAATTCTACTTCCCTAAATGCCTAAATGTAATAGCATATGTGATAGTGCCTAATAGACTACGGCATTATTTTCATAAGCGATTTTAATAGCAGAAAGAGGTGATGCACCCAAGTGCAGGCCAGCCATTAGGCTGGCTTTTGTCATGCCATTTCAAAGCAGGAAAGGCGTCTCTCATCGAGGGGCTACCGCTCCGTTGCCGGAGATCAAGCTGTCTCCCACGTCAAAAGTGTCAGGGCGCTGTTATTAGAAAATGGCTATGACCCTTGAAAATCAAGGGAATATTAAAAAATCTATCACATTACGCAACGCGCCGTCCGTGGAGACCACCGGGCGGCGTTTTTGCGTAGAGGTAGGTTTGAAGGAGGTGAGGAGCAGAAAAAATAGGCACAAAATTTTTGACTTTAATTTTGTGCAACACTCCAAAATTTATTTTTAAGAAGGAGGTAGCGATGGCAGACGAAAAAAAGACACCTGCGCCGGTGGAGTCGGTTTCCGGAAAATCTCCCGACGCAGGAAAACACGACCCAAATGCGCCTGCACAGGAAAAAACCGATACCCCGGAGAAACCGGAGGGCAGCCCTGTTGCAGAAACGCCCAAGCCGTCAGAGGAAAAGGTCCCGGAAGATAAATCCAAAACGGATGTATCAAACAAGGACGGGGCTGAGGTCGTTGTCCCTATCGAAAAAATCAGTGAATTGATTGCCCAGCGCAATCAGGCAGCGCGGGAGAAGGCCGAACAAAACATGCCCCCGGACAAAGCACCAGAGGGCAAGCAGATGGGACTGTTTGAAACAGCACCCACGCCCAAACGCGGTGGCCGTCCCACAAAAGCTGCAAAAGAGCCAAAGGATAAGCCGCCCCAGGAGAAAAAGCCCAGGGACAAAGTGTCCCAAGGCAAGCGGGGCAAAAATACCCCGGACAAGCCTGCCCCTGGCGGTGGCGGTGTTGGCGGTGCTCCTTCCATCCAAAACAATGCACCTTCTCCTGATGTGGCTGGATCGACGGCTGCCCCGCCCCGTCCGGTGGAGGATCAGAAGGTCGTTTATCTGAAATTGTCCGAGCTGCACCCGTTCCACACCTTCCGCCCTCACCCGTTCCAGGTAAAAGACGATGCGAAGATGAAAGAAACCGTTGCCTCGGTCAAGCAGATGGGCGTCATCACCCCTGCCACGGTGCGCCCGGAGAAAGATGGCAACGGCTATGAGATCATTGCCGGACATCGGCGCTGCCGAGCCAGTGAATTGGCCGGTCTGGAGGTACTTCCCTGCATTGTCCGTGAAATGACGGATCACGAGGCCATTCGAGAAATGCGGGACAGCAACAAGCAGCGCGATGGTATGCTCCCCACCGAGCTTGCCCGCCTGTTGGACCTGGAGATGGAGGACATCAAGCACCAGGGCGTTCCGCTCAAAAATGTGGCTGAGGGGGACATCGGAAAACGGTCTGCGGAGATCGTGGGTGAGGCCCACGGCATGAACTACAAAAAGGTCATGCGCTACATCCGGCTCAATTCCCTTGTACCGGAATTGCAGGCTATGGTGGACGGCCACGAGGACGAAAACGGGAAACGGGTTAAAGGGCTGGGCTTTATGCCCGCCGTGGAACTTTCCTATATTCGCCCCAAGAACCAGCAGCTTATCGCGGTGTCCATTGAAGGCGAGCAGGCATCCCCCTCTGTTGCCCAGGCCAAAAAACTCCGGGAACTGGACCAGCAGAATAAACTCACCGGGGATGTTATCGACGCAATTTTGAGCGAGGAAAAAAGGAGGTTGGTCAAGTGATTATCAGCACAGATGAACTGAGCAAGTATTTTGGCAAGGAGGTCACGCCCCGGCAAATGAAGGACCAGATCATGGCCCTGCTGGACGAGTGGAAGGAAAAGCAGCCGCCGGAGAAAAAGGCGGAACTGGAGAAGTAAGCCCTTGGGACAAAGTGTCCCAGGGGCTTTTTTGATTTCTGCGACAATTTAGGAGGTGCAAATTGAAAAACAATCATCATTCCCCCCGGAGGCTGACGGCCCTCCTTCTGGTCGTAGCCGTTATGCTCTCCCTCGTCCCCTCGGCCTTTGCTGCCCAGCAGAACAGCTACCATGACCCGGCGGAGCATTGGCAGGAGGCTCTGAACCGCACCAACGAGCTGGACGCAAACTCGGTGGTGACGGTGGAAACCTTTAATTGCTGCGTCTGTGACAAGGCCACCGCCTTTGAGGTGTTCCGTGTTCCCGAGTACACCCGCAACGGAGAAACGGCGCTGACCCGAAATGTCAAATATTCGGACGGCACCTGTCTGGACGGCAAGAGCAAGGGCGATCTTCTGGACGGCACCCCCGGCCAGGATGCCTACTATACCGGCTACCACTGGACGAAAGCCGTCTGCGAGGTCTGTGGCACGATTAACAGCAACATGGGCGCTACCAGTTACGCCTGCAACAAGAATGTGTATTGGCTCTATGACTGTGCGGCGGATTTCTTTGAGGGACTGCTGGAAACGCAGACCGTTGAGCAGGTGGACAGCACCTACCATCGCATTATCACCACCAGCGGCACCTACTGCGGATTCTGCTACGGCACCCGCAAGGAGACGTCCTCCACCCTGGAGCGGCACCACATGGAAACGGCCATCCGCCCGGAGCTGGCAAATGACCGCTTTGTGGCGATGTCCACCTGCGCTGATTGCGGCTATGCCGAAACCAGCTACACCGGCGCAAAAGCCGTGATTGCAGACTACTTCGGTGTGGTGGACGGACAGCCCCACACCGTCACTGTGTCCGATCTCTCCGAGGCAGGCGTCACCACCGCCATCCGTTATGGCAACAGCGCCGACGCCTGCACTCTGACCAGCGCCCCCAACTATACCGTGGCCGGGGACTATGCGGTGTACTATGAGATCACCTACACCTACAAGAACACCGACATGGTGGAGGACGGCGTGGCCTATGTCCATCTGCGGGACGAAAGCACCGAGGAAACCGACGGTGATGGCTCCTGCGGTGAGGACCACAACTGGACCCTGCTGGACAGCGTAGCCCCCACCTGCCTGACCCTGGGCTATGACCGCTACCTGTGTGTGGATTGCAGTGCAATCGAAAAGCGGGACTATGAGGCCGCCCTGGGCCATGCTTATCAAAGCATCGTCATCCGGGACGCCACCTGCGAGACTCCCGGCAAGGTGCTGGAGATCTGTGAGCGGTGCGGCACTATCCAGGAAAGCACAACCCCCAAGGGAGAGCATGAGTTCTCCGTTACCACCGTCCCGGCCACCTGTACCAGCCCCGGCTACACCCTGCGGGAGTGTGCTGTCTGCGGAGAGCGGCACATTGAGGACATCACGGCGGCATTGCCCCACAACTATATTGCCAAAGTAACCCCGGCCACCTGTGAGGGCGGCGGTAAGACACTCCATATTTGCGAGGGCTGCGGCAGCTCCTTTGTTACCGACTACACCGACCCCCTGGGCCATAGTTGGGACGGGGGCACCGAAGTCACCGGCTCCACCTGCACCGGCGAAGGTCTGATCGAGTATCGCTGTGTCCGCTGCGGCTATCACCGGCTGGAGGGTGATGCGGCAGCGGGCCATGTACCCGGCGAGGCGGCCACCTGCACCACGCCCCAGCTCTGTACCAAGTGCGGCGCTGTGATTGTCAACGCCCTGGGCCACGACTACCAGAAGGAAGTCACCGCCCCCACCTGCACGGAAATGGGCTACACCACCTATACCTGCTCCCGCTGCGGCGACACCTATAAGGGTGATTACACCGATGCTGCCGGACACAAGCCCGGTGACTGGATCATCGACCAGGAACCCACCACTGACAGCGAGGGCAGCAAGCACAAGGAGTGCGAGGTCTGCGGTGAAAAGCTGGAGGAGGAACCCATCGAGAAAATCTACAATCAGGCTACCACGGACAGCAAGGGTGAGGCCGTCGTGGGTGGCTATTTGGTGATCGTCACCGATACCGACACCAAAAATCCCGTTGCCGGTGCCACGGTCACACTCCACGAGAATGAGTCCCTGTCCATCCGGCTGCCCTCTGGCCGTCTGCTGGACTACGCCGACCAGGCCACCATCCAGGTGCAGCTTGTGAAGGACAAGTCCCCCGTGGCGGGCATGGGCGTTTCCGTCACTGACCGCAACGACAATTTCAGCAGCGGAAAAACCGATGCCGCCGGTCAGCTCACCGTCCCCGGCGGTTCTGATACCACCAACGAGGACGGCAAGGGTACCGTGGGCTGGGAGGATGCCGACGGGGACCGTTGGACCCTGACTGTCAAGGTGGAGGACTTTGAGACAAAGCGTCCCATACCTGACGCCGGGGTATCCATCGGAAAAACCGGCACCATCACCGTCACCCTGCCGGACGGCACCGACATGGACGAGGACAACCGGATCACCGTCACGGTCACCGACCAGGAGCGTGAGCCCCAGGAGGACCTGACCGTCACCGTTAAGGGCGACCTGGGCCAGAAGGAAACCGGGGAAACCGACGAGGACGGCAAGCTGACGGTTCCCGCTGTTGTGGAGTCCGAGTACCACGGAGCTTATGTGGTGGGCTACACCGACGGCACCTTTGGGCCGGACCGGGATATGACCCGGAGCGAGGCGGCCACCATCTTTGCGCGCCTGCTGGCCCAGCACAACGGGGAGCGTATCACCGCCCCCACAAAAACCACCTTCCCGGATGTACCTGTAAACGCATGGTACGCCGGGTATGTGTCCTATCTGGCCCGACACGGTATCGCTGTGGGCTACACCGACGGCCTGTTCCACGGGGACGAGCCCATCACCCGTGCAGAGTTCACGGCGATGGCGGTGCGGTTCTTTGATGCCTATGGTGACGGCAATCCCGCCATCATGGAGGAGTACGGCGGCTTTGGGGATGTGTCCCCCGGCCATTGGGCAGCGGGCTACATTGAGGACGCCGCCCGGTATGGCTGGGTGGTAGGCTATGGCGACGGTACCTTCCATGCCGATGATGCAATTACCCGCGCCGAGGTCGTTACCATCGTCAACCGTCTGCTGGGGCGTGAGGCTGACCAGGAGTATATTGCCGACCATCCCCGTGGGCTGGTGCTGTTCCCGGATGTGTCCAAGGGCTATTGGGCCTACTATGACATTCTGGAGGCGGCCAACAGCCATGAGGCGGATGTGTCCGCCGATCCCGAGGTCTGGCAAAAGTAACACCGCTCTGGGACATTTTGTCCCAAGGCTTGCACCCGATCCCCAGGTCAAAATGGTTCTGATGGTGTATATCCCCCGTCGCCGCCGTTATCCGTGCATGGACGGGGCCGAGCAGTCAAGGGGTGGAACACCCGCCGCTTTGCGGCGGTTTCCCTTTACGGCCCGCCCCGGCTGTGCGATTCCCAGCGGCGCGGCGGGGGTATATCCTCCAGAGCCGCCCCCTTGCCCATGACTGGGCAAGGGCGGGGGGAATGGGTTGACCAATTCTAATGAAATGGAGGTATTGCTATTGAAAAGGCCCCTTGCGTATATCACAGCTCAGTGGCACGGGACCACAGTGGAGAATGCGGAGCAGGCGGCCCGCTACTGCCGGACAGTTTATGAGGCGGGCTATGCACCTATCTGCCCCACCTTGTTTCTCCCGCTTTTCCTTCACAATCCGGTGCCCCAAGAGCACAAGGACGGGATCGACATGAGCCGTGACCTGCTCCGGCGCTGCCGGGTGCTGGTGGTCTGCGGCCATGTTGTGACCGAGGAAATGAAAAATGACATCGCCGTGGCCCAACGCCTGGGGATCACGGCCACCACCCTGGACGGCATCTTGTCTGTCAAGGGCCAGGGGCGGCGCTGATATGTCGGATTACTTTAAGGCGTACATCACCAATTTGGGAAAATACAA